>JBFKPJ010000128.1:0-6494 GCA_041628355.1 Muriicola sp.
GACGGACAGACCAAATATACCACGGAAATACACGTACAGGATTTTACCTTCCTGACCAGCAAGGACAATCCGGAGCCTTCTCCGAAAACACAGAGAAGTTCCACGGAATCCGGGAAGGCATCCCGTCCGCAGAAAGCAGAGCCTACCCAATCCATGGCGGTTCCCGAGGACGACGACGACCTGCCCTTTTGACCTCTTAACAAACTGACCTGCGCGTGGACCCGGAACCCTTTCAATTACTTTTTGGTTTTACAGAGATCGAAAACCTCATGGTAGTAAAGGTGATCGTCCTGATCGTCCTGCTCGGCTGTTCGGCGATGATCTCAGGTGCGGAGGTCGCATTCTTCAGCCTTTCGATCACAGAGCTCAAGGAAATTCAGGAAAAGAAGACCACGGCCGGAAGCATAGTGGTTAAGCTGCTGGAACGACCCAAGAAGCTCCTGGCGACCATCCTGATCTCCAACAATGCCATCAATATCGGCATAGTTCTCCTGTTCAGCGATATCGGAGATTCCCTGTTCTCCTCTATCACCTACCAGATCATGGGCGTGGTATCCGTGCGCTTCCTGCTTGAGGTTGTGGTGGCTACTTTCCTGATCCTCATGTTCGGGGAGATCCTTCCAAAGATCTACGCCAACAGGAACAGACATAAATTTTCGCATTTTATGGCCTATCCCCTGAAAGCACTGGACATCCTGCTCACTCCCCTTAGCAGCCCGATGCGTTCAGCGACGATCTACCTGTTCAACAAATTCGGAAAACAAAAATCCAGCCTCAGTGTAGACCATCTGTCTCAAGCCCTGGAACTCACCTCCGAGGGGGATACCACCAAGGAGGAACAAAAGATCCTGGAAGGGATCGTATCCTTCGGGAACACAGATACCAAACAGGTCATGAGGCCGAGGATCGATATCTTCGCCCTCAGGGAGGACATGAAGTTTCCGGAAGTCCTCGAGGAGATCAAGAAGTACGGGTACTCCCGTATCCCTGTCTTTTCAGACCATATTGACAAGGTGATCGGTGTGCTTTACGTCAAGGATCTCCTGCCTTACATAGACCGCAAGCAATTTGCCTGGATCTCGCTCATACGGGAGCCCTATTTCGTTCCTGAGAACAAGAAACTGGACGACCTCCTGCTGGAATTCCAGGAAAAGAAGATACACCTGGCGGTGGTTGTGGATGAATACGGGGGCACATCGGGGGTCGTTACCCTTGAAGATATCATCGAGGAGATCGTAGGGGATATCAGTGATGAATTTGACGATGAGGACCTGATCTTCTCCAAGCTGGATGACCACAATTTTGTATTTGACGGAAAGACTGCCCTCAAGGATTTTTACAGGGTGGCAAAAATTGAGAATGAATCAGAGTTCGAAGAGCAGAAGGGTGAGTCAGAGACCATTGCGGGGTTTGTCCTGGAGATCGCCGGCAGCTTCCCAAAAAAAGGGGAGAAGATCCTTTTCAACAACTATGAGTTCGTAGTGGAAAGCCTGGACAGGAAAAGGCTCAAACAAATTAAAATCACCTTACCCCATGAGGCTTAGTATATCAATTCTTTTTCTGGCCATTCTGGCGCTGTCCGCTTCCTGCAGGGAGGAGGCCCTGCCGAAACCCAAAGCCCAGCTTCGACTTGAATACCCGGAAGGGAAATCTGACGTCCTCAGCACCCCTGCCTATTCTTTTGAATACAACAGCCAGGCACGGATCAGGGACCAGAAATCCTCTTCCCTTACCCTGGATTATCCATCCCTGAAAGGGGCGATCTACCTCACCTACAAACCGGTGGAAGACAACCTGCTTCAACTCCTGTCCGATGCCCAGAAATTGTCTTATGAACACGTCATAAAGGCCGATAACATCATGGAGCAAAAATATATAGACGAGGCAGGCAGGGTCTTTGGTATGTTCTATGAGGTTAAGGGGGACGCCGCTTCCCAGGCGCAGTTCTACGCCACGGACAGCACCCGTCATTTCCTCACAGGATCCCTGTATTTTTATGCAAAGCCAAATTACGACTCGGTCTATCCGGCTGCCGTTTACCTGCAGAAGGATGTTCGCAGGATCCTTGAAACCCTCGAATGGAAATGAGAAGGCATGGCTGAACTGAATCCAAATCAGGTCCCTCAGTGTTACGAGAAGATCAGGACCTATATCCATCGCACGCCGGTCCTTACCTCCACGCTGATCAATGCGATCGTAGGGGCAGAGGTGTACTTCAAATGCGAGAATTTTCAGCGGATGGGGGCCTACAAGATGCGGGGTGCCACCCATGCACTGCTTTGCCTCAGTGAAGAGGAAAGAAGCAAGGGAGTTGTTACCCATTCCTCGGGAAATTTTGCTCAGGCCCTTGCCCTTTCAGCAAAAAGTCTGGGGGTGAAGGCCCATATCGTCATGCCGACCTCTGCTCCCGAAGTAAAGAAGAAAGGGGTGGTGGAATACGGAGGGATCATCTACGAATGTGAGCCTACCCTGGAAGCCAGAAACGCCAAAGCCAGTGAAATACAATCCAAAACAGGAGCAGCGTTCGTGCACCCTTCTAACGATCCGGATGTGATCCTCGGACAGGGAACAGCCGCCCTGGAACTATTACAGGATCGGCCAGATCTCGACTGTATACTTACCCCGGTAGGAGGGGGCGGACTCATAGCAGGTACCGCACTCGCATCAGCCTTCCTGAACCCCGAAGTTGAGATCATTGGCACAGAGCCCTTTGCCGTTGATGATGCCTATCGCTCTCTGAAGAGTGGGAAGATTGAGGGAAATGAGACAACAGACACCATTGCGGACGGCCTCAAGACCCAACTGGGCAGCAATACCTTTCCCGTCATCCGGAAGTATGTGAGGAGGATCATCCGGGTAGAGGAGCAGGAGATCGTGGAGGCGATGCGACTCATCTGGGAGCGGATGAAGATCATTGTGGAACCTTCCAGTGCCGTGGCCCTTGCGGGCCTTATCAGAGAAAGGTCCGATTTCAAAGGGGAAAAGGTCGGGATCATCATTTCGGGGGGGAATGTGGACCTGGGCCGACTTCCATTCTAATCCCCCGAGAGAAGGGCTTCTGCCCGCTCTATACTGCCATTGATATCTTTCCTGAGCCGGATCACTTTCTGTTCTTCTTCCAACAGCCATGCCTTTTTTTCAGAGTTCAGTTCCTTGCCGTTGAGGATCTCATCCGAATCAAACCGGGAGCCAAACCCCTGCATCCAGTCCATCATGGATTTGTGTGCCGCCTGGAGGTCCTTCATTGCGACCATATATTCCATGCCGGTTTCCGTGGAGTCGGCCATGGGTTTCAGTTGGGCGACAAGCTTGCTGATGTCGCTCATTTTGGGCATGACCTCGTCGTGAATGGCGATCACTTCCTGCATTTTGGTGGGTTGATCAGTTTTTTTATTCTCTGTCTTACAGGAGAGAATCAGGAAGAATACAGGGAGTAAAAAAATGAAGCGTCTCATGTCAGGCGGCTTAAGAATTAGCACAAAATTACGAAACTACATTCCCTGTATCCCATGAAAAACCCTCATTTTTGCGGCAAAATTTCCCGCTTTGAGCGATGTGAACAGAAAATGGTTCTATCTGATCATCCTCTCCATCATTTGGGGTACATCCTATATCCTGATCAAAAAAGGGCTGGAAGGCTTCACCCCGGTTCAACTGGGAGCCGTGCGCATCGTGATCACGTCTGCAGTTCTCTTGTCCCTGGGGTTCAAATCCCTCAGGACCATCTCAGGAAAGGAATGGTTTTGGGTGGCCCTGTCCGGTCTGTTCGGCAGCTTTCTCCCGGTCTTCCTCTTCGCCTTTGCGGAAACGGAAATTGACAGCAGCATTGCTGCCATCCTGAATTCCCTGGTCCCCCTGTTCACCATCCTGATCGGTTTTGGGGCTTTTGGCATCTCCTTTTCCCGACAGCAATTGGCCGGCGTTTTGGTCGGCTTGATGGGCGCCCTCCTGCTGATCGCCATGGGATCCGATATCAATCCTGATCAGAATTACTGGTACGCCGGCCTGGTCGTCCTCGCGACCATCCTCTATGCGAGCAACGCCAACATTATCAAGAGCAAATTGCAGGAGGTCTCCGCCATGGGTATTGCCGCAGGAAATTTTGCCTTTATGGCAGTCCCGGCCCTTTTCCTTCTGTTTTATTCAGGGGCTTTCAGCGCTCCCGTTCGACAGGGGCCATATTTTATGAGTTCCCTGGGCTATGTAATGGTCCTGAGTATTGTAGGCACCTGTGTGGCTAAGGTCATGTTCAACAGGCTGATACAGATCTCCTCCCCTGTATTCTCCGTCTCTGTAACCTACCTTATCCCGGTGGTAGGCATATTCTGGGGCCTGATGGACGGGGAGCGCTTTAGCCTGTGGCAGGTGTTGGCAGCAGGTATCATCCTGACAGGGGTGTACCTGGTCAATAAAAAAAGAAGCGCATCCCGTCATTGAGATACGCTTCTTTCGTTATATCCATGCGAGGATTATTCGAAATCGGCTTCGGTTATGCCTGAGTTGATCACCGCTTCCGTCAGTTTAAAATCTACTGTTTGAGGCCCCAGGGCGCTGGTCCGTATGGAAGGGAACAAAATTCCGTCTACTTCCTTGTACTCCTTCAGGGCGGCTTCCTGGTTCTGGGTTTGCCCGTTCATGGAAGTGACCTGAACTTCCTTGACCTTCAGTCCTGTTTCCACGTCATAGAAATAGGTCGTCTGCACGACAGTGCCGGGGACTTCAATTTTGATGGCTTCTTTACCGTCAACATCTTCCGTGCCCGCAATCCTTGCATCAGGGTTCGACGCTATTCGCTGTTCAACGAAAATACCTGTGGAGTTCAAAAGGTCTTTTTGCATGTTCGGGGGAAGAGGAATACTGTTTGGTCCCTGCTTTGCGCTTAATTCATCTCCTTTCGCGATAAGGCCACCCATGGCAGACCCATTCATAAAGGTGATCTGTGAAAAATTCTCTGCGGTCCTTTTCTCCTCTATCTTGATAGTGGCTCCCATGGCACTGCCCTCGTAAACGAGTTTCAGGGACTGTATCCCGGCGACCTTATCCTTTCCGCCTATAGCTTCAAAATACTTATCGATCACCGATTGCACTGTGGTTCCTTCTGGAATGCTGGCTTCGTAATTCGGCTTTTCTGTCTCTTTGGCGTACTTGTCATAGTATTTGATCGGAACAGACCTTCCATTAAAAGTTACCTTTTCCAGGTTTTCCAGGACCTCACTGCCTTTCCCGGCAACAACTATACGCGCATTTTCTGTGGAGAAGTATTTCCTGGCTGCGGCCTGTACATCCTCAATGGTAATGGCGTTGATCCTTTCCAGATAGGTCTTATAGAAGTCCCTGGGCAGATCTTCGGTTTCGATATTCAGTGCGTAACGCGCAATGGTGGAGGGTCTCTCCAGGGCCATCACGAAATTTCCTACGTATTTGGCCTTGGTATTCTTCAGCTCCTTTTCGGAAACCGGTTCCTTTGCAATGCGATCGATCTCACTCAACAATTGCACCACAGAACTGTCCGTCACCGCATTCCGTACCTGTGCATAGGCTCTGAATCTTGCAGGGGCATATTTGTCATCCCCAATGCGGGAATAGGAGCCATAGGTATAGCCCTTATCTTCCCTCAGGTTCAGGAAGAGACGCGCTTCCCCACCTCCTCCGAGGATCTGGTTAGCTACGATGGCGGGCAGGTAGTCCGGGTCCTTCATCTTGAGGTCCACCAGGTTCTGCACGGCCACCTCAGACTGTACGGCATTGGGAACATCCACAAAGTTGATCTGTGTATACTGGGCATCTGCGGGTTTGGAGTAAGAAAAGGAAGGAGGAGAAGCCTTGGTCCAGGGGGTAAAGGCCTCGGTGACCAGTTCTTGTACCTGTTCGAAGTTCACATCACCGATGACCACCAGGTAGGCATTTGCGGGCACAAAATAGTTCTGGTAGAACTGCTTCACATCCAGCAGGCTTACGTTGTTCACGGTCTCTTCCGTGGTGAATTCCCCATAAGGGTGCCCGGTACCATAGGCCAGGGCAGACTGCACCCTGTTGGCGATAGAAGAGACATCCTTTTCCTGGGTCTTGAGCCCGGTGATCAGTTTGTCCTTTTCCTTGTCAAATTCTTCCTGGGTAAAATTGGGGTTGATGGCTGCATCGGCCATCAGCTCCAGGATCCTGGGAAAGTACTTGGAAAGGGAACTGGCAAAGGCACTTTGAGAACCAAAGCTGATGCTGGCCCCCAGGAAATCGACCTCCTCATTGAATTCGTCCTTGGGAATGGAGGTGGATCCATTGCCCAGCAGGGCCCCTGTCAGGCTCGATACACCTGCCTTATCCCCCTCCAGGATAGGGGGGTTGTCCAGGGTGAGCTGTATGGATACCCTGGGTAATTTATGGTTCTCAACAACCAGTACTTTCAGCCCGTTCATGAGCTCAAAACGCTGGGGCTCTTCCAGGTTGATCTCGGGAGCTGGCCCGGGTTCCGGCATCTTCGACCGGTCTATCTGGGC
>JBFKPJ010000129.1:0-6492 GCA_041628355.1 Muriicola sp.
AGGTTCCCTTTCAAAACCTTTCAGGATGGCGATCCTAAGATCACGGGAACCGGAGTACTCGTTATTCCTGGCAAAGCGCACCGCCTCATCCACCGCGGAGGCATTCATGTTAACGTCTGCAGGAGATCTCCTGGACCACTCGGCATTTCTCTCCGGGAAATAATAGTCCCTTTGACCCTCGGCGGTAAAACCCAGACACATTATGAGGAATAGAAGAAAAAGTGTTCTCATGGTTCTTATTTGAAATTACAAGGTAGGCAAATGAAGTTTCATTAGCCAGTCCATCTGTTTGTCGGTTCCAATGTAGTAAGGGTGTTTTCCGAATTTTGTAAAGCCGAGGCTTTGGTAGAATTCCAGGGCCTTCCGGTTTTCTTCCCAGACACCGAGCCAGATATAGCTTTTTCCAAGTTCCCTTGCTCTCTCGATGACCTCATCGATCATCCGTCTCCCGATCCCCATCTTCTGGTATTCGGATATCACGTAAATACGCTCCAGTTCAATGGCCTGAGGATCCTGCAGGTCAGTTTGCGCCTCTTCTTCATTGTATTTGAAAAACCCGGCTAGCGCATTGTCGAGATACACAAAATAAAAATGGGACCGGGCGTCCTTAAGTTCAGCCAAAAGGGTCTCCGGTGAAAGGGCGGTATTGAGGTAGTGCTGAAAATCCACTGGGTTGTTCACAGCTTCAAACGCTGCGGAAAAGGTCTCCCTCGAGATCCGGACCAGATCCTCCAGATCCCCGGGCGTACATCGCTTCATGACCAGTTTCATACCTTAGGAAAATGACCTGAAAACTAATAAAAAAAGGAGTAAAACTTGCGGTTTTACTCCTTTCTCCATCCATGCTCTATTCTCAGAACATAAATAGTTTTTTCGCTAACTGCAAAATGCCGTGATAGAAATCGTTTCTGTAGACTTGTACCTTTTCTTCAGAGGGCGTCTGGTTAGTTTTCGTATCCATAGCTGCTTGGGGTTAAGATTAGGTTTAAATTCTTTCATTTTCAAAGGGCCCTCAAAATACTAATAGAACGAAAAAAAACAACAATAATTGTTGTTAAAATAACGGCAAAAGTTGTGAACAATGAAAAAAGAGAAGCCTATAAAACCATTTCGGGGATCTCACCCTCTACGATCATCCTGCCTTCCGTGGCTTTGGCGATGGTTTCCACGGAAACTCCGGGTGCTCTTTCCATCAATTTGAAACCTTCCGGAACCACCTCGAGAACAGCGAGATTGGTCACGATCTTTTTCACGCAGCCCACCCCGGTCAGGGGCAGAGTACATCGTTTCAACAACTTGGATTCCCCTGCCTTGTTGGTATGCATCATGGCCACGATAATATTTTCCGCTGACGCCACGAGGTCCATGGCACCTCCCATTCCCTTGACCATTTTTCCGGGGATCTTCCAGTTGGCTATATCCCCATTCTCAGCTACTTCCATAGCTCCCAGGATGGTAAGGTCTACGTGTTTTCCCCTGATCATGGAAAAACTGAGGGCAGAATCAAAGAAGGAGGCCCCGGGAAGGGTAGTGATGGTCTGTTTCCCGGCATTGATGATATCAGCGTCTTCATCTCCTTCGAAGGGGAATGGTCCCATCCCGAGAACACCGTTCTCACTCTGGAACTCCACGTGAATATCACTTCTGACGAAATTGGCCACCAGGGTGGGGATGCCGATGCCCAGGTTGACGTAATAGCCATCCCTGACTTCTTTTGCGATCCTTTTTGCTATTCCATTCTTGTCAAGCATCAGTTGCGGGTTCTAACGGTTCGTTGTTCAATTCTCTTTTCGTAGTGCTCCCCCTGAAAGATCCGTTGTACAAAGATACCGGGGATATGGATCTCGTTAGGGTCCAGGGAACCGGCCGGCAGCAACTCTTCCACTTCTGCCACGGTGATCGTGGCAGCCCCGCACATACAGGGGTTAAAGTTCCTGGCAGTCCCTTTGAATATGAGGTTCCCGGCTTCATCCCCTTTCCAGGCTTTTACAAAGGAGAAATCGGCCTTAAAGGCATGTTCCAGTACGTACATCTTTCCATTGAATTCACGGGTCTCTTTCCCTTCTGCCACTTCGGTCCCATAGCCCGCCGGGGTATAAAAAGCAGGAAATCCTGCCTGAGCGGCCCTGCATTTTTCGGCCAGTGTTCCCTGTGGGGTCAGTTCTACTTCCAACTCCCCGCTGAGCATCTGACGCTCAAACTCGTCGTTCTCACCCACGTAAGAGGAGATCATTTTACGGATCTGGTGTTTTTGCAACAACAACCCAAGGCCAAAGTCGTCTACCCCGGCATTGTTACTTATACAGGTGAGGTCCTTAACCCCCAACCTTACCAATTCGGCAATAGCATTTTCGGGGATTCCGCAAAGACCAAATCCCCCCAACATCAAGGTCATGCCGTCCTTAACACCTTCCAGGGCCTCCTTGGGTCCTGAGACCGTTTTTGGGATCATATTGTTTCTGTTTTAAAAATCCAGATCGTCCAGGTCGTCTTCCAGGCCGTCCTCTTCACCGACGGTCTGTATGACCTTGGAACAATCGAGGTTTATGCTCATATTCTCCGGGGAAGGGAATTCCCCTTTAGAAACTCCGAGTTCCGGCACTTCGTAATTCTTTTTCATGTAAAGGGCCCAGATCGGCAGGGCCATGGAAGCCCCCTGTCCGTAATTGATCGTCTTGAAATGGGTAGCCCTGTCTTCTCCACCCACCCACACTCCGGTCACCAGATTGGGAACCATGCCCATGAACCACCCATCACTTTGATTTTGGGTGGTCCCGGTCTTTCCTGCGATGGGATTCGTGAACCCGTAAGGATATCCCGTAATGATCTCTTTATACAAAGCATCCTCCTTGTTAAAGCTGTGCCTGAGGCGGGTCCCGGAACCTCCCTCGGTCACGCCTTCCAGCAGATTGATCATGGCATAGGCCACTTCCTTGCTCAACACATCTTTGGTCTCGGGAACGTATTCGTACAACACCGTCCCATTCTTGTCCTCGATCCTTGTCACCATGACCGGTTTCACATAAACCCCCTGGTTCGCAAATGTGCCATAGGCCCCGACCATTTCATAAACATTAAAATCCGGCGTCCCCAGGGCTATAGAAGGTACTTCCGGGATCTCCCGGGTAAGACCCAGGTTCTTTACGATGGAAACCACGGGCTTGGGCCCGACCTTGTCTATGAGTTGTGCAGTAACGGTATTTACCGAGTTCGCCAGGGCCCTCTTTAGGGTATACATGTTTCCGGAATACCTCCCGTCAGAGTTTTTGGGGCACCAGGGTTCCGGGTTCCCGTGCTTGCCTGCCTCTATACAGTACTGACTGTCAGGCAACTGATCACAGGGTGACATCCTTAGCTGGTCAATGGCCGCGGCGTATACAAAGGGTTTGAAGGTAGACCCGGCCTGCCTGGCTCCCTGTATTACATTATCGTACTGGAAATGCTTGTAATTGATGCCGCCTACCCAGGCCTTTACGTGTCCTGTTTGCGGTTCCATAGACATCATGGCAGTCCTGAGTATAGTCTTGTAGTAGCGAATGGAATCCATGGGCGTCAACACGGTATCTTTTTCCCGGGTCTCACTGTTCCAGTCGAATACCGTCATCTCCGTTTTCTGATTGAAGGATTCCCTGATCTCTTCTTCGGACTTTCCTGCGGCTTTCATCGCCCTCCACCGATCAGAATTCTTCATGGCCCGCTCCATGATCGTCCTGATCTCCTCCCTTTCCAGGTCCAGAAAGGGGGTGGTCGGGTTCCGCTGGGGAGTATTCTGATGGAAGAACTCTGCCTGTAGTTTTTTCATGTGCTCGGCCACTGCGTCCTCGGCATTTTTCTGCATCCTGGAGTCAATGGTCGTATATACTTTTAGCCCATCCAGGTAGATATTCCAGGTGTCTCTTTCGCCTTCAGCCGTCACCGGTTTTGGGTTCTGTTTCAGCCAGTTGTTCAAAAACCCCTGCAGGTACATCCTGAAATAAGTGGCCAGGCCTTCCCTGTGCGATTCCGGGCTAAAATTGATATCCATTCTCAACCCCTGAAGGGAATCCTTTTCCTCTTCAGAGATGTACCCGTATTTCTCCATCTGGGAGAGTACCGTATTCCGTCTGTCGAGTACCAATTGCTCTCTCCGTATGGGGTTGTAGAGGGATGAGTTCTTCAGCATACCTACCAGGACTGCGGACTCCTCGGTTTTCAGATCCCTGGGTTCCTTTCCAAAATAGATCCTGGAGGCAGAGCGTATCCCGTCCGCGTTATAGCCAAAGTCGTAGATGTTCATATACATGGCTATGATCTCCTGTTTGGTGTAGTTCCTTTCCAGCCTCGTGGCGATCACCCATTCCTTGATCTTCTGGGTCACGGCCTGGAATAAGTTTTTGGATCGGACCCCTACGAACAGCTGACGTGCCAACTGCTGGGATATGGTACTGGCCCCCCCTCTTTGGCCGAGAAAGACAAAAGCCCTCAGGGTCCCGATCCCATCGATCCCCGAGTGTTCGTAATAGCGGGCATCTTCCGTGGCAACCAGGGCATTGACGAGATTTTCCGGAAGCTCTTCGTAGGCCACCGGGGTACGGTTGTCATCCAGGTAGAATTTTCCGAGCGTAGCCCCGTCAGCGGATATGATCTCCGTGGCGAGATTGGTCTGCGGATTCTCCAGCCTTTCAAAGGTGGGCATCTCCCCGAATACTCCCCAGGCAGCCAGGAGGAATATCAGGAATACCCCCAGGACCCCGCTGACGAACAGGATCCAGAACCATTTAATAAATGGGTAAAAAGAGGAATTGTCGGATTTTCTTTTTGTTTTTGCCATGGGTCTAATGCCTTTCTATTTCCAGGCCAACATCGGTAATCCCCTGAAGCTCTGTTATCCCTTCAACGCTTCCGTTCTTTCTCATGGCCTGTTCTATTCGTATGGTATATACGCCTGAAACGGGCAAATTGATCTTTTCCTTGTACCAGAGTTTATTTTCTTTGATACTTCCATATCCCTTTCCCAGCCATGTGCCATCAGCCTCTGCCATAACGTACTCCAGGGTATCCCTGATAGTCTCCCCTTCAGGAGACTCCAACTCTGTGATCAGGAACAGGTTGCTGTATGGGAACCTGTTGTCATTCCTGATATTGATATAGAAATCGTAGGATTGATCACTGCTCAGTTCCGGAGTTTTGAACTCCTTGATGTCGTCCTTGTCCCAACGACCATTTTCAAGGGAACGGAATTCAGAAAATTCTATCCCCTCTCCGCATCCCAGCAGAAAAAGGCTGAAAAGGAACACTTTGAGATTTCCTCTATGCATTTTTCCTGGAGGATTTAGAAGGATTCCTCCTCCGCTTGTTATTCTTTTTCCTTCTGTTCTTTTGCTTCGGCCTGTCAAAACGGGTCAGGCTGTCCTGTCCTGCCGTATTCTCAAACAGGGTCTCCGTCCTTTCCACATTATCCGTCGCGTAGATCTCCAGGCTTGCGACTTTCTCCTTGGACTTGTTCTTCTGTATGATCTCCTGTACCTGCTGCTTTGTCAGTGTATGCCAGCGAGATGGATCGTCCTTGTAGGAATACCAAAGCAGCCCCTTGAAGATGTCCGTTTTCTGGCAAAATGCCGTACCCTTTTCCGTATAAAGCTTGTTGTCCTGAGGAGGGAAATCCTTGAGCGCTTCGAGGTACATGTCGAGTTCGTAGTTGAGACAGCATTTTAATTTGCCACATTGCCCAGCCAGTTTCTGGGGGTTAAGGGAAAGTTGCTGATATCTCGCAGCGGATGTACTGACCGACCTGAAATCCGTCAGCCAGGTAGAGCAGCACAGTTCCCTTCCACAGGACCCGATCCCACCCAGTCGCTGGGCTTCCTGCCGGTATCCGATCTGCCTCATTTCAATCCGGATCCCAAAGGCCTTGGCCATGTCTTTGATAAGCTGGCGGAAATCTACCCGGTCTTCCGCCGTGTAATAGAATGTCGCCTTGGATCCATCCCCCTGGAATTCCACGTCGGAGATCTTCATCTGTAACCTGAGAAGGATGGCCATTTCCCGGGATCTCTTTTTGATCTCATCTTCCTTCCCCCGGCATTTCTGCCATTTGTCAATATCTTTCTGGGTAGCTTTCCTGTATACCTTCGGCAGCTCTGCATCGTCAGAGGGTACTTTTTTCTTTTTCATCTGGATGCGGACCAGTTCGCCGGTGAGGGTGACTATACCCACATCGTGTCCGGATTTGGCCTGAGTGGCCACAATATCCCCAATAGACAGATTTATGTCTTCGGGAACCCGGAAGAATTCTTTCCTGCTATTTTTGAACCTGACCTCAACACAGTCGAATGGCTTTTCCCCGTTGGGAAGCGACATGTTGGCGAGCCAGTCAAATACCGTTAACTTATTACAACCATCCGTACCGCAAGTACCGTTGTTCTTGCATCCCCTAGGTTGTCCATCCTTGACGGTTGAACAACTGCTACAACCCATAATTCTTTATCTTGATTTGGACAAAAACTGCACAGC
>JBFKPJ010000130.1:0-6293 GCA_041628355.1 Muriicola sp.
CCCCAGGTTGGAAACGGTAAAAGTGCTTCCCTCCATTTCTGCAGGGGTCAGCTTTTTATTCCTGGCCCTTCCAGCGAGGTCTTTGACCGCGGAGCCAATCTGGGTCAGCGTCATCTGATCCGCAAATTTCAGCACGGGAACTACCAGGCCGTCCTCCACAGCTACTGCAACGCCTACATGTATGTGTTTGTTGTATCGTGTAGTATCCCCGTTCCAGCTCGTATTCACCTGAGGGTGTTTCCGCAGTGCCAGGGCACAGGCCTTCACGACCAGGTCATTGAAAGAGACCTTGGTATCCGGCAGGTTGTTGATGTGTTCCCTTGATTTGGCCGCGTTGGTCATATCCACCTCTATAGTCAGGTAGTAGTGAGGAGCCGTGAATTTGGATTCGCTCAACCTCTTCGCGATCACCTTCCTCATCTGGGAGTTCTTCATCTCTTCCGTACCTTCTTCTCCTGTTGGCAGTAATACGGGTTTCGATGGCGCCGCTGGGGCCGCAGCCTGAGGAGCTGCAGCAGGGGTGGGTTTCGCCTGTGACGGGGTATAGTTCTCTATATCCCTTTTGACGATGCGACCCTGATCACCCGAACCTTTTACGGTATTGAGATCGATTCCCTTATCCTCGGCCATTTTTCTTGCCAGGGGTGAGACAAAGATCCTTTGCCCGTCGTTTGCCACAACAGGAGCCGGGTCACTTTCTGATTCCTGTTCTTCCTCTCTCTGTACTGATTCCGCTTCTGATTCCCCAGAATCCTGAGGAGCATCCGAGGCTTTTTGATTTAGGACCGCTTCCACATCGGTACCGGCGGGCCCGATGACGGCGAGGACCTCATCTACAGGGGCCGATTCCCCTTCCCGTATTCCTATATACAGCAAGGTCCCTGAATAAAAGGATTCGAATTCCATGGTTGCCTTATCGGTCTCGATCTCGGCGAGGATATCCCCTTCCTCTACGTCATCTCCCACTTTCTTTAACCAGGTGGCCACAGTCCCCTCCTCCATGGTATCGCTTAACCTGGGCATTTTTACGATCTCAACCCCTTTAGGGATCTCCCCGGAGGCACTTTTCTTTGCCGTCTCTCTTGATTCCTGAGGCTTTTCCTCTGATTCCGGTTTATTTTCTGAAGGGGAAGCAGGTTCTTCATTCGCAGAACCCCCGTCTATCAGAGCGGAAATATCCTCTCCTTCCTTTCCGATGATAGCCAAAAGGGAATCCACCGGCGCCCCTTCTCCTTCGGGGATACCGATGTGAAGGAGCGTGCCTTCGTGGAAAGACTCGAATTCCATGGTGGCCTTGTCCGTTTCAATTTCGGCGAGAATATCCCCTTCATTCACCTTGTCACCTACTTTTTTAAGCCATTTGGCCACGGTACCTTCTTCCATGGTATCGCTGAGCCTGGGCATATTTATGATCTCTGCCATCTACTTAAATTTTGTGTTCGACAAACGGATAGTTTTCCTGCTCGTAAACCACATCGTATAGCTGTTGAACCGGCGGATAATCCGATTCCTCCGCGAATTTTTCGCATTCTTTCACCAGTTTTTTCACCCGGTCATCGATCGCCTTGATCTCTTCATCAGTGGCGTATTTCTTTTCCTTGATGACATTGAGCACCTGGGTGATGGGATCTATCTTCTTATACTCCTCCACCTCTTCCTTGGTACGGTAGTGCTGGGCGTCAGACATCGAATGCCCTCTGTACCTGTAAGTTTTCATCTCGAGGAAGGTAGGGCCACCCCCGCTTCTGGCGCGTTCGATGGCTTTGTGCATCTCCTCCGCCACGGTAACGGGATCCATCCCATCCACTGGCCCGCAAGGCATTTCATAGCCCAGTCCCAGTTTCCAGATCTCCGTGGAATGGGAAGTCCTGGCTACAGAGGTCCCCATGGCATACCCGTTGTTTTCACAAATAAAGACCACGGGAAGCTGCCACAGCATGGCCAGGTTGAAAGACTCGTGCAGACTCCCCTGGCGTACCGCCCCATCGCCCATATAACAGAGGGTTACTGAATCTCTTTTAAAATATTTATCCGCGAAGGCCAACCCGGCACCCAGAGGGATCTGACCCCCGACTATTCCGTGTCCGCCATAGAATCTGTGTTCCTTGGAAAATATGTGCATGGAACCACCCATGCCCTTGGAAGTCCCGGTGACCTTCCCGTATAATTCGGCCATCACCTTCCTGGGATCAACTCCCATACCTATCGGCTGCACGTGGTTCCTGTAAGCTGTGATCATCCTGTCCTTGGTAAGGTCCATCGCGTGAAGTGCTCCGGCCAGAACTGCCTCCTGCCCGTTGTACAAATGAAGGAATCCACGAACTTTCTGCTGAATGTAAACGGCCGCCAGCTTATCCTCAAACTTGCGCCAAAACAACATGTCCTCATACCACTTGAGGTAGACTTCCTTGGTAATTTTTTTCATTGAGAATGAAATTTATTTGATTGCAAAAGCCCACTTTTCGGATGTTCCCGAGACGGGCTTTTCAAAGAAGTCAAAAATACACATAATTATTATAGAGAAAAAGAATTAGGAAAAAAGCTTAATGCCCTTAGTTGGCAGGGAGGTCCTGATCATGCGCTCCCCATTTTTGGGAACCGGTCAGAGGAACTCCCTGCCGAATGCAAGGGGTAAAAGCCCCCGTATTGAGGGACATTTGTAAACTTCACCGGACCCCCCCATAAGCAACAACTCTATAGGCCTGCCCTGTCTGTTCTCATACTCAAAAATAGACTGCCGGCAATTCCCGCAGGGTGCTGCCGGTTTGGTAAGTGGTTTCCCTGACGCTCCTGCAGCGATCGCGATCTTCAAAATAGACTTGCCCGGGTACCTGGCACCCGCGTGGAAGACAGCCACCCTCTCAGCACAAAGGCCAGACGGGTAGGATGCGTTTTCCTGATTGTTGCCAATGACCACCTCGCCATTTTCGAGAAGCACAGCTGCTCCAACCTTGAAATCCGAGTAAGGCGCATAGGCATCCTCCCGGGCCTCCCGGGCCCGTTTCATCAAAGAGGCATCCTCGGAAGAGAGTTCTGCCTCCGTTTCGTAAACGATGAGTTCCAGGGAAAGGGTTTCTTTTTTCATGCCTTAAAGATACGATTCCCTGCATCCCCGGCATAAAAAAACCTGCCGGGCAGCAGGTTTTACAGTGAATGAAAATTTTTTAATTGTTGATGAACTCTTCCCCCAGGTTAAAGGTCAGGGAGAAACGCAGGGTGTTTTCAAGAGGGTTCCTTACCTGGGAAGACGAAAAGAGGTACGAAAGGTCGATCTGGGCTGCCTTAAAGATAAATCCCGCACCCAGGGAAAAGAACTTTCTCGAACCCTTATCGGGACTTTCATTGAAATA
Source organism: Muriicola sp. (assembly GCA_041628355.1). Taxonomy (GTDB): domain Bacteria; phylum Bacteroidota; class Bacteroidia; order Flavobacteriales; family Flavobacteriaceae; genus Muriicola. Next base: position 3,351 of record JBFKPJ010000130.1, read on the forward strand.
TCCCGCGCGCACCATAAAGGACTGCTGGAAGGCGTACTCGGCCCCCAGGGCCCAGGTGATCTCTTTCAATTCCTCTCCAAAGCCATCCGGGGCATCCCCAAAGGACTCAAAGATACCTTTGAAGAATCCGATCTGCTGATACTGGTCATTATCCTCTGAATCCACGTCCCCGTCATTGTCAAAATCTCTGGGGGTGGGAACCAACAGTTTGTTGAATTCTGCGGTGATCCCAAGCGCATTGTCCTGGTCGAAGATGAAGTCAAACCCACCCCCGAACCTCAGGTTGGTGGGAAGGAAGTTCTCCTGCCCCCCTTCATCGTACTGTATCTTGCCGCCCAGGTTGGAGAGGTTGAAACCGGCTCTCCACCGACCGTTAAAGTTATCGTAGGCGATTTCATCAGACCTGTAGTATCCTGCTACGTCCACTGCAAAGGAACTGGCGGCCTGTGAATCGACGTTGCTGATCTCAGGCAGCCTCAAATTGGATCGGATAAACCTACCGGCCACCGCCATGGAGAATTTATCACTTAATTTAAGGGCGTATGATCCGTCCAGGGCCAACTCATTTGGCTTTGCCAGGGTACCGGGGTCATTGGCAAATTGCCTGAGCTCTATTTCGCCCAGGGTAAAATAACGCAGGCTGAAGGCGAAGGCACTTCGTTCGTCGATCTTGTTGTAGAAACTTCCGTTGAGGAGGGAAATATCGGTAATGATACTTTCCAGATAGGGGGTGTAGCTCACCCCAATCCCCATTTTTCGTTCTGCAAAGGCAAATTTAGCCGGGTTCCACTGCTGCGAGAAGGCATCTACAGAGGTAGCTACCCCCATATCACCCATTCCCGCCGCACGGGCATCTGCCGCAATGGTCAGAAAAGGCACAGCTGTTGTGATCACTCTTTCCTGCTGGGCTATTCCCTTACATATAAAAAGCAATGCTATTAAGCCTACTAATTTTCTCATACTTCTCTCTTAATCGGGATTTGATACCACGCTTTCTGAAGCGCCACAGAACCTGTCCTCCTTAATTCTTGATCAACTAATTGGGTCCTGTTAGCTACCCGCGAAAGCTCGGGCACCTTTGTTTTGTTCATCTGGTAAACGGTCAATTTAAGAATATCTTGTACAAACAGAAGCATAATTTTGGCCTTTCGATTTAAAAACTGGTTACACTTTATCGATAGGCATCAAAAAATTATAGGCCCGGCGTTTGTTAGAACATTTTTTAACATCCGGAAAAGCAAAGAAAGGGAACCGCCCATAATATAATGTTATTTGTTCCGTTATGCATTTGTAAAGGTGGCCTGGATCTGTTTGAGTAAAGGCCCTGAAGAAATTTTCCGGCTGTAAAATATTATGGGTAAATCATCGTTTTAGTAGCCGGAAAAGGTATGAAATCAAGTAAACCGGTCATTCCAGAGCATTGGGATGCCAAAAACCTAAGGAAGTCCTGAAAGGGTCGGATCGCGGTAAGGGACTGTACAATCGGAACAAAGTTCGCACTGCCGCTGTCTCGAAGAATTTTTAAATCAAAGATCAACAGATGAAAAAACAATTTATCAAAGTTGTACTCTCTTGCACCGTGTTGGTGGCAGGTTTTACGGTCACCAGCTGTAAAAAGTCCTCTAGTTCCAAGAATGTTTCCAGGGCCACGGGCTGGAATATCAATGCTAAAGAAGGCGGCTTCCAATACAACTCGGATTTCAAGGAGCAGGAAACATCCCCTGGTCTTGTATTTATAGAGGGAGGTACATTTATTAAAGGTAAGGTTCAGGACGATGTAATGCACGACTGGAACAACACCCCTACCCAGCAGCACGTTCAGTCCTTCTATATGGATGAGACCGAGGTGACCAATGTGATGTACCTCGAGTATCTCGACTACCTGAAAAGTGTTTATCCCCCGGAAAACCCCAAATATGCCAATATTTACAAGGGTGCCCTTCCGGATACCCTGGTCTGGAGAAACCGACTGGGCTTCAATGAGACCATGACCAACAATTACCTTCGCCACCCTGCCTATGCTGAATATCCGGTAGTGGGTGTCAACTGGATACAGGCCACCCAGTTCGCGGAATGGAGAACGGACCGTGTGAATGAGGCTGTGCTGGAGCGGGAAGGTTACCTGGCCAAGGACGCCAAGTACCAGGCCGTGACCGGGGAGGTTTCGGGCACGTTCAATACCGAGGCTTACCTCAACAGGCCTGAATCCGTATACAACGGTCAGATCGACTCCCTTCAGGGAAACAAGAAAAAAGACTCCATCGCTGTATTTGCGAAACGAAGCAGCGGTATCATTACTCCGGAATACCGTCTTCCCACCGAAACCGAATGGGAATACGCCGCTCAGGCCTTACAGGGAACCCGGGAATACAACAATTACCGCGGAAGAAAGAAATATCCCTGGGAAGGTGAATACACCAGGAATGGACAGCGAGTGGGCCGCGGAGACCAGCTGGCCAACTTCAAACAAGGAAAAGGAGACTACGGTGGGATCGCAGGCTGGTCTGATGACGGGGCCGATATCACTGCTGAAGTAAAATCGTACAAGCCCAACGACCTAGGTCTTTACGACATGGCCGGAAACGTGGCCGAATGGGTAGCAGATGTTTACAGGCCGATCGTAGATGACGAGATCAGCGATTTCAACTACTACCGTGGTAATATCTATACGAAGACCGCCATTGGAGAGGACGGCAAAGTGGAGATCCTGAGAGACAGTATCGTTTATGACACCCTTCCAAACGGAAAAGTGGTGGCTGTAAACCTCCCCGGCGAGATCCTTATGGTTCCTGTTGACGAGAATGAGACCTATCTCAGGACGAATTTCTCCGAAAGTGACAACCGTGCCTACAGGGACGGGGATCCAGGCTCTTCCAGGTTTTTTGATCGCTTCAGCGAGGAAGAGGATGAGTCCAAGCAGCGCAAGATGTACGATTCTCCCAA
>JBFKPJ010000131.1:0-6283 GCA_041628355.1 Muriicola sp.
GAAGATATTTGTAAAGAACTCAGGATTAATCCGTCTAACCTTTGGGTGATGATCCACAGGGCCCGAACTGCCTTGATGGGTTGCCTGAACAAAAACTGGTTCACGTCATGATCTCATGTGATGAAGCCGCCTTGATTTGCAATAAATCGCAATACCACGAGGCCAGTTTAATGGAAAAGCTAAAACTCAGGCTGCACGTCCTCTTTTGCAGTACCTGCAGCTCTTTTACCCGGCGCAACAAACAATTGTCCCAACTCTTCAGGAAGGCCGGGCTTCACTTCCTCAGCGACTCTGCCAAGGAACAAATCAGGCAAAAGATCCAGAAGGAACTTTAGATAAAGCTGGTGAGAACCCAGATACAAACAGCCCAGAATATGGGAAAGGCCTCCACCCAGAACGAGGCGAAATAAGGGGGCTGTTTTTGGGGCATAAATATCAGGAGGCCTGCCAGGCTGAGGCCCATGATGCCCTTTCCCATGATTTCCATTTCCATAAGCTGGTCTTTTGCAAATGTGAGAAGGAAAAACAAAAGGCAAACCCAAAGACCTGCCCGTTTGGTTTTCACACTGCCGAGCCTTTGCGGAATGGTCAGCATATCCGAAGGGTCCGAACCCAAATCCCGGATCTCAAAAGGTGTCATGAGGACCAGGACCACGAGGAAACGTTGAAAAAACTCCACCCACACATCCCATGAATTCCATAAGGTCATTTCCATCACAGGAAGCAGCACAGTCGTTCCCGACCAGACTGCCCCGATGATCAAAATCTTGAGAATACCCACATGCCTGAGGTTCTTGCGTCGTGGAAAAACCGGTAAGGCATACAAAGCCGTGAACAGGGAAAGGCAGAGCACCGTCAGGAGGGTTTCCCACCTGAGGCCGGGGACAATATATCCTGCAATGACCAGGGAAACAAGGCTGACGGTAAAGGTGGCCCGGCGCATGGATAAAAGCCCAAAGAGCCGAAGCGGCCGCTCTGTGAGGTGCTTTATGAGATTATAGGTGGGAATAGTGCTAAAAAAAATAAAAAACAAAAGGTGGCAGTCAATGGGAATGTTTAAGAACAAAAAAGTGAGGCAGGTGAAGGCAACAACGGCCAAAGCCACGTGAATACTGGCCTTTACGTAAAAGTCGAAAAGTTTGCCCAACACCTGCATTAAACAAAAATAGCCAAACCCGTCCTTTCCACTTCAGGTGGTTGAAAACTTTGGTCCCGGGTCGTATTTTACTGGCTGTTTTAAGGGAATAATTACCTAATTTTGTGCTCCTTTTAAAAAATAAAGTAAGCTTCGTCAATGAATACAGATTCTTTCGCTTCGCGACATATCGGAATCAGGGAGGAAGACCTGCCAACGATGTTAAAGACCATAGGGACAGAAAGTTTGGATGAACTCATATACCAGACCATCCCGGATGATATCCGTCTCAAAGAAAGTTTGAAGCTCGAAGACCCCATGAGCGAACAGGAGTTCCTCACCCATATACACGAACTGTCGCGACTGAACGAAGTCTATAAATCCTACATCGGACTCGGGTACCACGAAAGCATTACCCCGTCTGTGATCAAAAGGAACATCCTGGAGAATCCGGGGTGGTACACTGCTTATACTCCATACCAGGCAGAGATCGCCCAGGGCAGGCTGGAAGCCCTTCTGAATTTCCAGACCATGGTCTGCGACCTCACGGGGATGGAACTTGCCAATGCCTCCCTCCTGGATGAGAGCACGGCTGCTGCCGAGGCCATGACCATGCTCTTTGATGTGAGGAGCAGGGATCAGAAAAAGAACGGGGCCACCAAATTTTTCGTCTCTGAGGAGATCCTTCCCCAAACGCTCTCTCTCTTGCAAACAAGGGCAAATCCGCTTGGGATAGTGCTTATTGTCGGCGATCACAGGGAGGTTGAACTCAACGAGGAGTTCTTTGGGGCACTGCTGCAATATCCAGGGAAATACGGGCAGGTACACGACTATTCCGGTTTTGTAGCTAAAGCAAAGACCTTTGAGACAAAAGTGGCGGTGGCCGCAGACATCCTGAGCCTGGTCCTGCTGACACCCCCCGGGGAATTTGGAGCTGACGTAGTTGTAGGTACGACCCAGCGATTTGGTATCCCTTTGGGGTACGGAGGTCCCCATGCCGCCTATTTTGCGACCCGGGATGAATTCAAGAGAAATATCCCCGGGAGGATCATAGGGGTGACCCGTGACACGGACGGTGCAAGGGCCCTGCGTATGGCCCTGCAGACCAGGGAACAACATATCAAAAGGGACAAGGCCACCTCCAACATCTGTACAGCCCAGGTCTTACTGGCCGTGATGGCCGGTGCCTATGCGGTCTACCACGGACCCAAAGGGTTGAAGTACATAGCTGATAAAGTACATGCCCACACACTGCAACTGGCCGAGGGACTGGAACAAATGGGCCTGTATCAGATGAATTCCTCCTTTTTCGATACCCTTCTGGTGAAGGCGGATGCACAAAAGGTCAGGGAGGTCGCTGAGAGAAAAAGGGTCAATTTCCACTATGTGGATGAAGGCACCCTCTCCATATCCCTGAACGAGGCAACTACCCGTGCCAGGGTACTGGAGATCCTTGCTGTTTTTTCAGAAGCACTGGGGAAAGAGATTCCTGAGAACACCAAGGCCGGCAAGCCTGCCTCCATACCAAAAGGACTGATCAGGACCTCTGACTTCCTCACTCACGAGGTTTTCAACTCCTATCATTCCGAGACCCAGCTGATGCGCTACCTGAAGAGGCTGGAACGAAAGGATCTGGCCCTGAACCACTCCATGATCTCCCTGGGCTCCTGTACCATGAAACTCAACGCAGCCACCGAAATGCTGCCATTGAGCATGCCCGAATGGGGAAATATTCACCCTTTCGTACCCCTGGAGCAAGCTAAAGGGTACCACAAGGTCCTGGAGGACCTTTCAAGGGACCTCAGCACCATCACCGGATTCGCTGCCACCTCCCTCCAGCCCAATTCCGGGGCCCAGGGAGAATACGCAGGCCTGATGACCATCCGGGCCTACCACGAATCCAGGGGTGAGTCGCACCGCAATGTCTGTATCATCCCCGCCTCCGCTCACGGGACCAACCCAGCTTCCGCTGTGATGGCCGGTATGCAGGTGGTGGTCACCAAAACAGATGAGAGAGGGAATATCGACCTCACCGACCTGGAGGAGAAGGTAATTAAGCATTCAGAGAACCTGGCTGCCCTGATGGTGACCTATCCTTCGACCCATGGAGTTTTTGAATCCTCCATCAGAAAGATCACCCGATTGATACATGACCACGGCGGACAGGTTTATATGGACGGGGCCAATATGAACGCCCAGGTAGGCCTGACCAATCCTGCTATCATTGGTGCAGATGTCTGCCACCTGAACCTGCACAAGACCTTTGCGATCCCTCACGGGGGCGGCGGCCCTGGAGTGGGACCAATTTGTGTGGCTTCACAGCTGGCTCCTTTCCTTCCAGGCAACCCGGTGATCCCGACCGGAGGGGACAAGGCTATCACGGCCATCAGTGCAGCCCCCTGGGGAAGTGCCCTGGCCTGTCTGATCTCTTACGGCTACATCAGGATGCTGGGAGGTGACGGACTCAAAAAAGCCACGGAAATTGCCATCCTCAATGCCAACTATATCAAAGAGCGGCTGCAGGGGAGATTCGAGGTATTATATACCGGTGAAATGGGCAGGGCCGCCCACGAGATGATCATAGATTGCAGGCCTTTCAAACAAAAGGGTATTGAAGTAACCGATATCGCCAAACGTTTGATGGACTACGGTTTCCACGCCCCTACTGTCTCTTTCCCCGTGGCCGGTACCATGATGATAGAGCCCACCGAGAGCGAGGGCCTTGCTGAACTGGACAGGTTCTGTGACGCCATGATCTCCATCAGGGAAGAAATTGATGCTGTCCGTGCGGGGGATGAACAAAATGTCCTCAGAAATGCCCCACATACGCTGGAGATGGCAACCTCAGACAGCTGGAACTTCCCATATTCAAGGCAGCAGGCTGCCTATCCCCTGCCCTATGTAAAGGAGAACAAGTTCTGGCCGAGTATAAGGAGGGTGGATGAGGCCTATGGAGATCGTAATCTCATTTGCACCTGTGCTCCCATTGAGGCATACGCAGACTCGGAATAGGGGGCTCATTGTCAGTTTTTTGATCTCTGCGGTAAGGTATCCCGGAACGAAATCAGGGGGCCGGCTATCTTTGAACATCGTATTTCAGTCGGGCCGTATTTTTATTTAGAGGAGTATTTGGCTACATTCCCGGAAAAAATAAATTTCAAACCCATGAGTATCGCCATCACTGGTACAGGCTGCTATATTCCGGAGGTCCTGGTGCCAAACAAAGCATTCGAAGACAAGCACTTTCTCAATAGTGATGGGTCTTCATTTCCCCAATCCAATACCGTGATCATTGAAAAGTTCAAGGCGATCACCGGGATCAGGGAAAGACGGTATGCCAAGAACGATTTCAACGCCTCGGACCTCGCTTACCTCGCATCGAAGAATGCCCTGGAAGATGCCGGTTTAAGTGGAGAGGATCTTGATTATATCATATTTGCTCACAATTTCGGGGATGTCCCATACGGATCCGCCCACGGGAATACGCTCCCCAGTCTGGCTACCCGGGTAAAGAACGACCTCCAGATCAAAAACCCAAAATGCGTGGCCTACGACCTGCTTTTTGGTTGTCCCGGGTGGGTAGAAGGCATGATACAGGCCTATGCTTTTATCAAAAGCGGGATGGCGAAGCGTTGCCTGGTGATCGGGGCCGAAACCTTATCCAGGGTGGTAGATCCGCATGATCGGGACTCCATGATCTATTCAGACGGGGCCGGTGCATGCATTGTCGAAGAAGCTGAAGGAAAGGGAGAGATCCTCGCCCACAACTCAGCCACCTACGCCAATGAAGAGGCCTATTACCTGTTCCACGGGGCGTCTTACCACCAGGAGATTCCCGACGATCTCAAATACATCAAGATGTACGGAAGAAAGATCTATGAATTTGCCATCACATACGTACCAGGGGCGATGAAAGAATGCCTTGACAAGAGCGGGGTATCCATAGACGAGGTGAGGAAGATCTTTATCCACCAGGCCAATGAAAAGATGGACGAGGCCATCGTAAAGCGCTTCTTCCAGTTATATGACCGGGAAATGCCGGAGGGCGTTATGCCCATGAATATTCACGAACTGGGGAACAGTTCCGTGGCCACCATCCCAACCCTTTACGACATGGTGAGAAAAGGAAAAATGGAGAACCATCAGGTCAGCAAAGGGGATGTTGTTATCTTTGCTAGCGTAGGCGCAGGAATGAATATCAACGCCGTCGTATACAGATATTAAGGCATGTACGAGAGCCATTATCCGAAAAGAAGATACCAGAAAACACTTTCCTTTTTACAAAAGCACATTCCGCAGAACGAATCCATCCTCGATTTGGGAGTAGAGAATCCCTTCACGCAGATCATGCGGGAAAACGGATATGCCGTTACAAATACAGGGGGTGAGGATCTGGATGTGGACCTTTCTTCCTTACAGGCTTCCGATGCTGACGTGGTTACCGCATTCGAGATCTTTGAACACCTGCTGGCCCCCTTCCAGGTATTGAAGGAGATCCGGGCGAACAAACTCGTGGCCAGTATTCCGCTGAGACTTTGGTTTTCCTCAGCTTACAAAAGTAAAACCGATGAAAGGGACAGGCATTTTCACGAATTTGAGCCTTGGCAGTTCGACTGGCTCCTGCAGAAAACAGGGTGGACCATCATCGATTCCCAGAAATGGGCCCACCCGGTAAAAAAAATAGGGATCAGGCCCCTTTTGAGGCGTTTTACTCCCCGGTATTACATCGTTTACGCCGAGCGCACTAACTCTTAAACCGGATCTCCCAGACGATGCCCCTATCTCCGAAATCATCTTATTATATCGTGATCCCGGCACACAACGAGGAGCGATATCTCGCAGAAGCCCTAGAAAGTGTGGTACAGCAAAGCTTACCTCCCAAACAGGTCGTGGTCGTCAATGATCATTCCACAGACGGCACCTCAGGGATCATAGAGCAGTATACCCGGAGATACCCATTTATCCGGGGACTGGAAAAAGAATCCTCGGACGAACATCTCCCCGGCAGCAAGGTGGTGGCTGCATTCAATACAGGCCTTGAGGTCCTGGATGAGGAATACGACTTTTTGGTCAAACTCGATGCAGACACCGTGCTTCCTTCCGATTATTTCGAAAAGATCGCCTCCCTGTTCGACTCATCCGAAAAAA
>JBFKPJ010000132.1:0-6242 GCA_041628355.1 Muriicola sp.
ATCAGAAATTTAGGTAAGTGCTTTTACCAGCCAGAGCCCTGCAGCGACGGCGAGGATCCCCAGTACGATGCTGCCCAGGACATAGAGCAGGAAGCTGAGGACCTGTCCTTCCCTCAGCATGCCGTAATTTTCAAGGGCAAAGGAGGAGAAGGTGGTAAAACCGCCACAGAAACCCACTGTAAGGAAGAGCACAGTGGTATTGCTCAGGCTGCTATACCTGGCGGAGAGGCCGAGGATAAGGCCAATTAGCAGGCATCCTGCCATGTTCACCGCGAAGGTGCCCAGGTAAAAAGAAGGGGTATAAGGGTTGAGAGCTTTACTGATAAGATAGCGAAGGGCGCTTCCGATCCCTCCCCCGAGGAAAACCAGCAGAAAGTTTTTCATTTCCTAAAGATAGGAATCTAGATGGCTTTCCGGTATTCTGATGATGACAAATCAAGTGGGTAGACCTTTTCCTGCGCAATGCTTCCTTTGTCGGAAACCTCGGATTGCCTTCGCTTGTTCATCACCAGACTGAAGGTGAGAAGGCCGGCATTCACTGCCACCAAAATGAAAAATATGGTAAAAAAGGTTGTCATTTATCGGAATTCTTTGAACAATTAACGCAAAAGTACGCCATTTCTTATACTATACGTATGAATTCTGAATAATGTTGTCGGAACCAGGATTTTTATGTATCAGGCAAAAAAAGTGTTAATTTTTCAACAGATACTTAAGCCCAAAAAGAATTATTAAGAATAGGACAAAAGCGATCCCTATCCATTTTACCCCTTTGTAGTTCTTACGGTGCAAATTCTTGTCCTTTTGGTACGAAATAATGAGGACAAATGCGAAAACGAGTATGAATAAGGCTGCAAAAATTAGTTGTCCTGTGCTGAACATAATGTCTATTTTAGTGCAAAATTACGTCAAATACACATAGTATGAAAAGCAAGATCGATGCTGTTGCCATCTTTCATCGTTCCTTTGGACTCGGGATATCGGATAATCCGAAGGCAAATTTAGGGGAGGAAAAGAACCTCCTGAGGTTCAACCTCATGGACGAGGAGAACAGGGAATATTTTGAGGCTGCCAAAAACGATGACCTCGTAGAAGTGGCTGATGCGCTGGGGGACATGCTTTACATCCTGTGCGGGACCATCCTTGAACACGGGATGCACCACATTATCGAGGAGGTCTTTGACGAGATTCAGCGAAGCAACATGAGTAAGCTTGGAGAAGACGGAAAGCCCATCTATCGGGAAGATGGAAAGGTGCTCAAAGGACCGGCCTACTTCAAACCGGATATCAAAGGGATCCTGGACCGATAATACGGGATGGTCCTTATTTCCGTATGTCCTGAAACTAAAGATCCCCTTTTCAGGTCACCTCAAAACGCCAGCCAAACGGATCCGCTGCCTTATTGTACTGAATGTCGGTGATCCTCTTTTTCAGGCGGTCTGCATAGCTGTCCTTTACCTCAGGCAGGGTATAATCTTCTTCCCTGTAGCCAAAACCTGAAATAGGGGAGATCACTGCCGCCGTACCTGCTCCGAACATCTCCTTCAGGCTGCCATTTTTAGAGGCCGAAACAAGCTCTTCAACCCGCACTTTGCGGATCTCCACAGGGATGCCTTCGGCACGGGCGATGTCGATGACGCTCTTTCGGGTTACTCCATCCAGGATCCGGTCGCTCACCGGGCTCGTAAGCAGGGTGTCGTTGATCCGTACGAAGATGTTCATGGCACCTGCCTCTTCTATGTATTCATGGGTATTGTCATCCGTCCAGATGACCTGCTGATATCCTTTCTCAACGGCGAGCTGGGTGGGGTAGAACTGCCCGGCGTAGTTCCCGCCGGCTTTGGCAAAACCTACACCCCCGTTGGCAGCCCTGGAATATTTTTCCTCGATCAGGACCTTTACCTTGCCTGCAAAATATGGACCCGATGGCGCACAGACGATGAAAAATTTATACTCGTCTGCAGGGGAAGCGTGCAAACCTTTTCCCGATGCAAAGATGAAGGGCCTGATATACAATGAGCTTCCGGGGGTAGTAGGGACCCAGTCCTTCTCTAATTGGAGCAGCGTCTTCAATCCGTCCATGAAGATCTCCCTCGGGAGCTCAGGGATGGAGATCCTCTTGGAGGAGATATTGAGTCTTTTTTGATTCTCTTCGGGCCTGAACAACCACACTTTTCCCTCCTCGTCCTTGTAGGCCTTCATCCCTTCAAAGACGGACTGGCCGTAATGAAATATCTTGGCGGAAGGATCGAGGGTCACTCCCTGATAGGGCATGATCCTGGGTGTTTGCCAGGCCCCGTCACGATAGTCGCAGACCAACATGTGATCCGAGTGAATCTTTCCGAAAGGGAGGTTGGAAAAATCCACTTCCGGGATCCTCGATTTCTCAACTTTTTCAATGATTATATTCGTGACGTTGGTCTCCATCCGTTTAAATTTTCAGACCAAAATTAATCAATTATGAACTCTTGTTCCTTCTTTTTTGGTTGAAAAATCCCCAATTTTGCATTGTCATCTCAAATCCTGAACAAAATGAAAACTTTTAACATTTTCCTTGTTCTCTTACTGGTTCTTGGCAGTTGTAAGGAAAATAATCCTCAGGGTCGGTCGGCCGTAACCGAGCCCTCAGAGACAGAATCTCAGTTCTTCGGGTCCTCCTTTGATCCGGAAGGGGCCACTACGGGAGAGCAGGTCGCCATGGCCCTCGGACAGCTCAAAGGTTCGGATAGCCTGACAGTATCTTTCAAGGGGAAAGTTACCGATGTCTGTAAAATGAAAGGTTGCTGGATCAAGGTGGCCTTGAATGACGGGGAGGAAATGCGGGTCACTTTCAAGGATTATGGCTTTTTTGTGCCCAAGGACATCACAGGCAGGGAGGTTACACTCCACGGAACCGGATTCATCGAGGAACTCAGCGTGGAGGATCAGAGGCATTTCGCTGAGGACGGCGGAGCTTCCGAAGAGGAGATCCTGAAGATCACCACACCCAAGGTCACCTACGGCTTCGTTGCCGAAGGTGTCCTGCTTAACGACTAAAGTGAAACGGAGCATTGTGACCACAGGGGATGGCTCCAAGACCATCGCCATCGAAGACTGGAACGAACACTACCACTCTACCCACGGCGCCGTCAATGAGGCCTGTCATGTCTTTATCGATCACGGATTGGCGGCCTGTAAAAAGAAGGAGGTCAGGATCCTTGAGGTTGGTTTCGGTACGGGACTCAACGCCCTGATCACCTTGCAGGAAGCTGGGATGAGGAAGCTGGCTGTCCATTACACAGGAGTGGAGGCATTCCCGGTTACCCTGGAAGAGGTAAGGCAGCTCAATTATGTGGAGGAGCTGGACCTGCCCCACCTGAAATCGGCCTGCCAGGAAATGCACGAATGCCCCTGGGAAGTTCCCGTGCGGCTGACAGAGGATTTCACCCTGACCAAACTGCAGAGGGATTTCAATCAGATCTCCGATCAAATGGCGTACGATCTGATCTACTTCGATGCTTTCGGACCCAGGGTTCAGCCGGAACTTTGGACGGAACCCATCTTCAGAAAAATGTTTAACGCGTTAAAAGGTAACGGGATACTTGTTACCTACTCTGCAAAGGGGAGCGTGAGAAGGGCAATGCAGGATGTGGGGTTTATGGTGGAAAGGCTACCGGGTCCTCCCGGAAAAAGGGAAATGCTCAGAGCCCGCAAAGCTTGAGAAGCACCTGGGTGGGGCAGGACCGTTAAATTTCTTAAACAATACTGTTAAACCTTATTTAAACCCGGGTCAAGTCGACTCTAAATCAAATATCTTTAGGCAAAAATTCAGCAATGCGCATTTTGATCACTGGGGCTACTGGGTTGATTGGCAATGTTATCGTTCAAAAATGCCGCGAAAATCAAATTGAAGTCAATTACCTCACTACCCGAAAAGACAAGCTTACCTCCGAGAATGGTTTAAACGGTTTTTACTGGAACCCCCGTAAGGGAGAGATAGACCGTGATTGCCTCCGTGGCGTTACTGCGGTGATCAACCTGGCAGGTGCCAGTATCTCCAAACGCTGGACTAAGGCGAACAAGGCTGAGATACTCAACAGCAGGACAGACAGCCTGAGGACACTTAGATCTGCCATCGAAAACACAGATCACAGTGAGATCCGTTCCTTTGTCTCGGCCTCTGCCATCGGGATCTATCCGGATTCCCTTGATTGCTACTACACAGAGGAGGATTCCGGCGTGGATGACAGTTTTTTGGGGGAAGTGGTGTCCCGTTGGGAAAAAGAAATCTCAGAATTCAACCGCTTCTCTTTCCCTGTGGCGACGATCCGGGTTGGACTGGCACTTTCAATGGACGGGGGTGCCCTCCCTGCCATGGTAAGACCCGTAAAATCCTATTTGGGAGCTGCTTTTGGAAATGGGGAGCAATGGCAGTCATGGATCCATATAGAAGATCTGGCCCGTCAATTCCTCTTCGTCATTGAACACGGTTTGGAAGGGGTGTTCAACGGCGTGGCCCCCAATCCTGTGACCAATTCCAGATTGGTTAAAGAAATTGCATCCGTCCTGAACAAGCCTCTGATCCTTCCCAATATCCCCCAAGGTCTGATGAAGCTTGTCCTGGGAGAGATGAGTTACCTGCTTTTTGCCAGTCAGCGCGTAAGCAGTAAGAAAATGGAGGAGGAAGGGTTTGAGTTTTATTTCAAAAACATCTGCAGTGCCCTCAAGGATATCCTGAATTCGGAGGAAACCTCCAGTGACATCTACCAAAAGGAATTCGTCTGAAGAATTCCCGCAAATCAATCCCCGCTCGCAACACCCTCAGCATAGGGTGTTTTTTTATGTGACATTTTGACATTTTTCGAGAATTGGCAGTACTTTTGCCTTTCTGAAGCGATGAGGTTTAAAAACGCGCTGAACAATGAGTGAAAAAGACAAAATAGAAGAAATGGATGAGAGGGAGGAAGCCCTGACACAGGACGATCCACAAAAGGAAGAACTCCAGGACAACCCCGGGGCGGAAGAAGGGGGAGCGGCCGACCAACATTCCAGGGAAGAGGAACTTCAGATAGAACTCGAAAAGGAAAAGGATAAGTTTCTGCGATTGTTCGCCGAATTCGAAAATTTCAAAAGGAGGACCTCTAAAGAACGGATGGACCTCTTCAAGACCGCCGGGCAGGAGGTGATGGTATCCCTTCTCCCCGTGCTGGACGATTTTGAGCGTGCCCTTAAGGAACTCGGCAAATCCTCTGAAAAGGAATTGTTCAAAGGAGTGGAACTGATCCAAAATAAATTCAGGGACACACTCAAGGCAAAGGGCCTTGAAGAGATAGAGGCCAAGGAGGGCGATTCTTTTGACGCGGAGATCCACGATGCGATCACACAGATCCCTGCTCCGAATAAGAAGCTCAAGGGAAAGATCATCGATGTGGTGGAGAAAGGATATCGCCTGGGGGATAAGATCATCAGGCATCCCAAAGTGGTCGTAGGAAATTAATCGGAAGACATGAAGCAGGACTATTACGAAATACTTGGGATAGACAAATCGGCCAGTGCGGCCGAGATCAAAAAGGCCTACAGGAAAAAGGCCCTGGAGTTTCACCCGGACAAGAACCCCGGGGACCCCAAGGCAGAGGAGATGTTCAAGAAGTCTGCCGAGGCGTACGAGGTGTTGAGCAATCCTGACAAGAAGGCGAGGTACGATCAATACGGCCACGCGGCCTTCGAAGGAGGCGGCTTTGGCGGAGGCGGAATGAACATGGAGGATATCTTCAGCCAGTTCGGGGATATTTTCGGCAGTGCCTTTGGAGGCGGCTTTGGAGGTTTTGGCGGTTTTGGCGGCGGACAGCGCAGGGTCAAAGGAAGCAACCTCAGAATACGGGTCAAGCTATCCCTGGATGAGGTGGCCAACGGGGTCGAGAAAAAAGTGAAGGTCAGGAGAAAGGTGCAGGCAGAGGGCGTGACCTACAAGAATTGTCACAACTGCAACGGCAGCGGGCAGGTCACCAAGATCACCAATACCATACTCGGGCGAATGCAGACGGCAACTACCTGCGGAAATTGTGGAGGAAGCGGGCAGGTGATCGATCACAGGCCTTCCCATGCCGATGCTCAGGGGCTTCAGATGGTGGAGGAAACGGTATCCATCAAGATCCCTGCCGGGGTTGAGGATGGCATGCAGCTCAAGGTGAGCGGCAAGGGAAATGAGGCTCCCGGGAACAGTGTGCCGGGCGACCTGCTGGTAGCTATCGAGACCAAGGAGC
>JBFKPJ010000133.1:0-6177 GCA_041628355.1 Muriicola sp.
ACCACCGCACCCCACTACGGTGATGACGCTTTCATTTCCAGTCCTCAATGCGCTGATTGTTTCCAGCACATTTTTTAAAGCGTCCGGCGTATGGGCATAATCAACAATAGCCGTTATGCGATTCTTTGAGATATAGTATTGGAACCTCCCGTCCACGTTTTCCAGTTCGCTCAGGAGTTTCATTGTTTCAAATCTGTCGAGCCCCAGCAGATCGGCCGTGGCATAGATGGCCAGGATATTATAGGCGTTGAAATGGCCTATGAGCTTGGTCCAGATCTCGTTGTTGTCGATCTTCAGCAGTTGTCCGCTGAATTGATTCTCGAGGATCTGGGCCCTGTAATCTGCATAGGATTTAAGGGCGTAGGTGTACTTTCTCGCCCTGGTGTTCTGCAGCATGACCAACCCGTTCTTGTCATCCATGTTGGAAAGGGCAAACGCATCCTTAGGCAACAGGTCAAAGAGCATTTTCTTGGCATCCCGATATTCCGCAAAGGAATTGTGGTAATCCAGATGGTCATGGGACAGATTGGTGAAAATAGCTCCGGCAAAGACGAGTCCGGCCGTCCTCTTCTGGTCGATGCCGTGAGAGCTGGCTTCCATAAAACAGTATTCCACACCCGCTTTATTCATCAGGGCCAGGTGGCGGTTGATCGTCAGCGCATCCGGCGTGGTATGGGTTGTGGGGTATTCCTTCTCGTCTACCATGATGCGTATGGTGGAGATCAGGCCCACCTTAAAACCTGCCTTTTTAAAAAGCTTGTACAACAGGGTGGTCACCGTGGTCTTTCCATTGGTACCGGTTACTCCGACCAGTTTCAGGTTCTTCGATGGGTTGTCATAATAGTTGGCAGCCATCACTGAGAGCGCCTTCTTGGAATCTTCCACCTCCATGTAGCTCACCTCATTGACCAGTTTTTCTGGCAGTTGTTCGCAGACGATGGCGTTGGCACCTGATGCGATTGCTTTCTCAATGAATGCATGTCCGTCTGACTGTGTCCCGCGGATGGCGACAAACACATCGTCCATTCCGACTTCCCTGGAATCAAAACAGATATGATTGACCAGTTTAGCCGTGGTACCACTGACGGCCGTAAGCCCTACACCATAAAGGATGTCCTTGAGCGATTTCATGATAATTCCAGGATTATTTTGGTTACCTGGTTCAGCCGGGTACCCTGACTTACCGATTGTTTCTTGACCTTTCCATTACCCCGGACCTCTACCTGAACGCCGAGGTTCTCCAGGATGGAAACGGCGTCCATCCCGCTCATCCCTTTGAGATCCGGCATGGTCTGAAGGTCCTTTTGCACCTCTTCGTAATAAGCCTCATAGGCATCTTCCAGGACCTCGTTAAAGGGTTCCAGGTCTGCCACCTCATCCACCATGGGATTGTTGGCATAGATCTTTTGGGCGATCGATTTGAATACCGGGCCGGAGACATCTGCACCGTAATATCCCACGCTCTTATCCGGTTCGTGTATGACCACTATACAGGAATACTTGGGATCATCTGCCGGGAAATACCCGGCAAAGGTGGAGATATACCTGAGCTTGTCCGGATCCTTGCCCACGTAGTTCTTTTGGGCCGTTCCGGTTTTACCAGCCATGGAAAAATCACTTGCGTACATCCTGTGCCCGGTTCCGTGTTCTTTTTCCACCACATTTTTGAGCAATTGCTGTACCTTCCTGATATTCTCCAGTGAAGCAATGCTCGGGTTGATCACTTCTTTATCGAATTTCTGGATCGTGCTGTTCCATTCCTTTACTTCTTTGATCAGCCTGGGCCTGAGCAATTCCCCATCATTGGCTATGGCGTTGTAGAACGCCAGGGTCTGCAGAGGGGTCTGGGAGACCTCATATCCGTGCGACATCCAGGCAAGGGAGATCCCGGACCATCCCTTGTCCCCCGGGTTACGGATCACTGGTTTGCCCTCTCCCTTGATCGGAAGGCCCAGTTCTTCGTGCAGGTACATCGACCTGAGGCGGTTCACGAATGCCTGTGGATCGTTCTTGTACCCGTTGTGGATCATTTTCGCAAAAGCGGTGTTGGAAGAGACCTCAAAGGCCTCAGACACGGAGATCTCGCCGTAGCCGCCGTGTTTGGAATCCCTCACAGTACGGTCATAAAGCCTCCACCTGCCCTTTTCAGTATCGATCACAGTGCTGGTATCCACCACCTGATCTTCGAGAGCAGCCAGCAGCGACATAAGTTTAAAGGTAGAGCCGGGCTCGTGTGATTCTCCTATGGCATAGTTCAGTCGCTCGTAATACTTCCCTTCCTCTGTCCTGCCCAGGTTGGAAATGGCCTTGATCTCACCGGTGTGAGTTTCCATAACGATCACGCAACCGTGGTCTGCCTTGTACTTTTCGAGTTGCCTCAACAGCCCGTGGTGTGCAATATCCTGGATGTTGATATCTATGGTGGAGATCACGTCGTATCCGTCCTGGGGTTCGATGATGTTGTCCAGGCCGATCGGCTTCCACTGTCCTTTGGCGATCTTTTGCTTAAGCCTTTTTCCCTCCTTGCCACGGAGGTATTCCCCAAAGGCACCTTCCAGCCCTACCCGGGTGGCATAGCCGTTCTCGTCGAACCTTTCATATCCCACACTTCGTTCGGCGATCTTACCCAGGGGGTGCTCCCGCACTGTTTTCTGGTCTACGATGAGTCCGCCCCTGTAGGGCCCCATATTGAAAAGCGGGAATCCCTTTACACTCATGTACTGGGAGTAATCCAGGTTACGGGCAATGAGGGCATACCTGTTCTTGTTGGCCTTCGCCTTGCGCAGCAGCTGCTCGTAATGAGAAGCCGGTTTGTTCAGGAGCCTACCCAGCTTTTGGGAAAGGGGACCCACATATTTCTTAAAATCCGCATCCTTTACGGTTACAGCATCAAACCGTATGGAGTATTTGGAGACCGAAGTGGCCAGTAAACTGCCATCGTCTGAGTACAAATTGCCCCGGTTAGGCGGGATGGTGAACATCTTTTCAGTGCGTTCCAGGGCCAGTTCCTTGTATTTATCGCCCTGCACCATCTGTATGCTGACCAGTTTAAAAAGGACAAGGCCCGCAAAAACGAACAAGCCCCCCGACACGAGGTATAATCTGGTAAGAATATGTTTGCTGTTAAATGCCATTTACGGGATAGCCGTTTTTACTTTGATTTTTTTCGGAGGCGATTCAGAGGGCTGCAGGCCTTTTTCTGCCACTGAAAGCCTCACTGTGGACTCCAGTTTTTGCTTCTGCACGTCGGATCTCATTTCCACAAACTGACTCCGCAATGCCTTGACCTCCTCATTCAAGGCGGCCAGCTGATGAACCTTTTTATCCGCACTGTGGGAACTCGATATCATAATAGTGGCCAGGAATGAGGCAAAAACGAGGAAGAGCCAGTTCTTGGGCGCATCCCCGCTTACCAGAAACTTTCCTTTTAGTATGGATACTATCCCCTCTTTCATTTCTCTGAGTCTGTATGTTTATAATCGTTCTGCAATCCTGAGCTTCGCACTCCTTGCCCTGTTGTTCTCCTTGATTTCCTCTTCTGTCGGCACGATCAGGTTCCCTACCTTGTCAAAGGGTTTTATCGGATTTCCGTAAAAGTCCTTTTCGAGGTTCCCTTCAAAATTCCCTGACATGATAAACCGCTTCACCAGACGGTCCTCCAGGGAATGATAACTGATCACGCTCAGCCTGCCTCCTGTCTCCAGCAGATCAGGGGTCTGAAGCAAAAAATCCCTGATCGCTTCCAACTCCTGGTTCACTTCGATCCTGATCGCCTGGTATACCTGGGCCAGGATCTTGTGTTCTCTGTGGGCCGGGAGAAAACCTTTCAGCACCTCCTTTAATTCTGAAGAGGTCCCTATGGGCTTTGTTTTCCTCGCGGAGATGATGGCCCGCGTCATCGCTTCGGCGTTCCTGATCTCCCCGTACTCCTTCAACACCCTGCTCAGTTGATCCGCATTATAGGTGTTGATGACCTCATAGGCCGAGAGTTGATTCCTCTTGGTCATCCTCATGTCCAGTTCGCCTTCGAAACGTGTGGAAAAGCCGCGTTCCGCACTGTCGAACTGATGGGATGAAACCCCGAAATCAGCCAGGATCCCGTCTACTTTCCGAATGCCATAGAACTTCAAGAACTGACCGAGATACCTGAAATTCTCGTTGATCAGGGTAAATCGATCATCCTTTATTTCGTTTTTGAGAGCATCCTCGTCCTGGTCAAAGGCGATCAATCTGCCTTGTTTTCCCAGTCTCCTGAGGATCTCCCGCGAATGTCCTCCCCCTCCGAAGGTGATGTCTACGTAGACACCATCCGCTTTTATGTCGAGTCCATCCACCGTGGGATGAAGCAGAACCGGATTATGATAGCTCATCGCCATCATCCCCCATGACCTCTTCGGCCAATTCTGCAAAGTTCTCTGCCGTTTCATCGATGACCTTTTCATAACTATCTTTATCCCAGATCTCGATGATATTGATCGCTGAGCTCAGTACCACCTCCTTGGTGATCCCGGCTATGTCTATAAGATTTTTTGGAATGAGGAGGCGCCCTGTCGCGTCGACCTCAACAGGTTTTACACCTGCCGAGAATCTCCTTATAAAGTCGTTGTTCTTCTTTTTGAAGCGGTTCTTCCTGTTCATTTTCTGCATCAGCAGATTCCACTCTTCCATAGGGTAGAGTTCCAGGCAGGGTTGGAATACGGAGCGCTTGATCACAAAGCCTTTGTTGATGATCGGGGCCATTTGATTCTTCAGGGTAACGGGTATCATCACCCTTCCCTTGGCATCTGCCTTGCAATCATATGTCCCAATGAAACTGATCATTTAAAATTGGTTGGTCTCCCGTATATAAACTCAAATATATAGAAATTATTACCACTATTTACCACAAATTACCACTTTGTTGATTTTTTTTCCAAATCTCAATCCTAAAAATTCCAGAGATAGCTGCCATTTCAACAAGGACAAGATCAGTGGTTGAAAACCATTATTCTCCAAGGATCAAAGAATCCACTTCTCTCAATAAAATAGTCGCATATAGGGGAAATGCCTATATTTGCCAACTGACAACAGAAGCTGTCGAGCATGGAGAATACGATTAAGACGGACGGGAAATACCGCTATATTGAGGTAGGAGAAGGAACGCCTATGATCATCCTTCACGGTCTGATGGGTGGACTGAGCAATTTTGAAGGGGTCACCAATTACTTCCCAGAGAAAGGATACAAGGTACTGGTGCCCGAGTTGCCTATCTACACTATGCCCATGCTCAAAACCAATGTCAAGAATTTCGCCAAATACCTGGAGCAATTTATAGAGTACAAGGGCCTTAAGGACGTCATCCTGCTAGGCAATTCCCTGGGGGGGCATATCGGACTGCTTCACACCAAGCTCTACCCGGAAGTGGTCAAAGCCCTTGTGATCACCGGAAGTTCCGGGCTTTATGAAAGTGCGATGGGTGACGGGTACCCCAAAAGAGGAGATTACGAATTCATCAAAAAGAAGGCCCAGGACGTTTTTTACGATCCTGCCGTAGCCACAAAGGAGATCGTGGACGAGGTCTTTGCCACGGTGAACGACCGGATGAAACTGGTCAAGACCCTGGCGATCGCCAAGAGCGCCATCCGGCATAATATGTCGAAAGACCTCCCCCAAATGCACACCCCAACCTGCATCATCTGGGGTGAGAACGACAGTGTAACTCCTCCGAATGTGGCCAGGGAGTTTCACGAACTCCTTCCCGATTCCGACCTCTTCTGGATAGAAAAGTGCGGGCACGCCCCCATGATGGAACATCCTGATGAATTCAACGAGATCCTGGCCAAGTGGCTTAAGCAACGGAATTTCTAAGCACCGGAGATCATGAAAATAAAGTCGGCCGACTTTGTCATGAGTAATTCCAGTGTGGAAGGATGCCCTTCGGATCCCATCCCGGAATACGCCTTTATCGGCCGGTCTAATGTCGGCAAAAGTTCCCTGATCAACATGCTGACAGAGCGAAAGTCCCTGGCCAAGACCTCGGGTAGGCCTGGTAAGACCCAGCTGATCAACCATTTCAGGATCAATGACAACTGGTATTTGGTAGACCTTCCCGGATATGGGTATGCCCGGGTATCCAAAAAGGACAAAAAGACCTTCCAGAAGTACATCACCGAATATTTCCTGAAGCGGAAACAACTC
>JBFKPJ010000134.1:0-6024 GCA_041628355.1 Muriicola sp.
CGGTAGTCATTGATCACGATCCCGAGCATATTGGCTATGCCAAGGCCCACCACTCCCTGCTGGTTATCAATGGCCCACTCCCCCCAGTAAAGTGCGGAGTCGATCTGAGTCGCCTGAGCATAAGCAGAGTCCACCCCTTTGATCCAGGCTACGTGGCTCTTTTGTTTATGAGTGAGGTACACCCGCTCTTCCAGTTCGGCAGAAAAGGCGATGACCCCCGGGATCTTGTCGAGCTCTTCTTTTTGATCCGAAGCAAGGTTGAAATATTTTCCGCTGAGGGGTTCCGCCTTGAGGGCGGGGTCAAAGGTCTCGCTGAAGGAGAGGGAGAAGGTCTTAAGGCCGGCAAAGCCTGAAAGCACGATAAAGAGGGCTGCCGAGCCGATGACGATCACCAGGAAGGTGATAAAGTTGATGACATTGACCGCATTCTGGCTGCTCTTGGCGCGCACATAGCGCTTGGCGATGTACCAGGGCAAGTTCATGGTCAGGATTTCTTTCTCTTGGGAAGGAGGTCCGGGTTTTCAATGGGGTTCTCCCCTTTTTTGAGGGAGCGTTCAATACCGTCTATGTATTCCAGGGAATCGTCCAGGTAGAAATGGAGCTCGGGCATGCGCCTGAGCTGGTGGCGCGTGCGCTGGGCCAGTTCGTGCCGGATCGCAGGGTTGCTTTCTTTGATCTCTTCCATGACCCCTTTTGCTTTGGCCGTCGGAAAGACACTCACGTACACCTTTGCGATAGACAGGTCTGTGGTGACGGACACCTTGGAGATAGAGATCAGGGTCCCGGGTGCTCCCTGGGTCGCAGCCCGTTGCAGGATGTCTGCCAGGTCTTGCTGCAATAACCCGCTTATTTTTTTCTGTCGCTGCGTTTCCATAGGGCAAAAGTACATAGAATAGTTCAATGGATTCCAGCTTTGAAGCTTTGAGGAAATACAAAAGTGATAGCAGCGAACAACTATGGCGTATTATTACAGGCAGATATAATCAGGGATCAGGAGGCCAGGGAGAGGATCTCCTTTAGCCGTTCTTCCTTGATAGGTTTGGAGATAAAGTCCTGGACCTCTTTTTTGTTGAGGGCGCGTTCTTTGTCCACGGGATTGATGGAGGAACTCAGCACAAAGATCTTTACGAGTTCCTTGCCGGGAATAGGAGCTTTTTTCAGGGCTTCCAAAAAATCCCACCCGTCCATCACGGGCATGGTAAGGTCAAGGAAGAGGATATCCGGAAGGGGTTCCTCTTTGTGGACCAGGTCCATGAGGCCTTCCAGGGCTTCCTGCCCGTTATTCCAAACGTGGGTCTGCAGTTCGACATCCACCTGCTTCAGCATGAGTTTCATGCCGAAGATCACGATGGGGTCATCGTCCACAATCCCTGCTATTCGGATCTTACTCATGGGCGGGCAATGGTCTTTTTAAGGTGATGCTGAAGATGCTGCCTTCTCCGGGGGTACTGCTCACCACGATGGTACCTCCCATGGATTCGATCTGGTTCCGGGTGATGAAAAGTCCGATCCCCCGGCTTTCGGGGTGCTCGTGGAAGGTCTTGTACATGCCGAAGAGTTTTTCCCCGTGCTTTTTCAGGTCGATTCCCAACCCGTTGTCTTCTATGTGCAGTACGACGCGTTTCTCACGGCATTCTGCGCGGGCAGTGATCTGGGAGGATCTCCCGTGGTCCCGGTATTTGACGGCATTGGTCATCAGGTTGAGCACGGCGCTTTCCACATAGGCCATGACCCCCATGACCAAGCAATCCGATGGGATCTCGATTTTCAGGGCAACCTCATTGGCTTCAAACAGGGCCTCCAGGGTGTGACTCACTTTGTGGACCACCTCATGCAGGTTGATCCGGGTCATCTTCTGTTCTGCCTCCGTTTTGATCTGCACTACCTCGTTGAGGTGGGCTATCGTATCATTCAGGCCGTTTGCGGCCTTTTTCAGCATCTGCAGGGCATTCTTTTTCTCTTCCTCAGTAATGCGGTCTTCGAGCAGGATATCAGTGAGCATGGACAGGTTGGAACCGTGTGAGCGCATATTGTGGGACACGATATGGGCGAAGTTCATCAGGCTTTCATTCTGGTAGGTGGTCGTGTTGAGCAGGGTCTGCATCTCGGCCTCCGCATTTTTCTGGGCGGTAATATCCCAGTTAGCCCCGATCATCCTGATGGGGTTCCCATCTTTATCACGGATGACGGCACCTTCCCCACGGATCCAGCGGATCTCCATGGCATGGGAAAGGATCCGAAAGTTCATCTCTAATCGATCTCTTTTGGCCAGGGTCTCCTCCAAATACGTAGAGGCCCATTCCTTGTCTTCCGGGTGTATTAAAGCTTCCCAGGTCTCAAATACTCCTTTGAATTTATCCTTGGGCACTCCGTAGACCTTGTACATATTGTCATCCCATTCCAGGACGTTGTTGACGATATCAAAATCCCAGATCCCTACATTGGCGGCATCTGCCGCGATCTCGAGTCGTTCTTTGATCTTTTCGGCCTCCAGTTCCGCCCTTTTTCGGGTGTCTATATCCTGGAAGGTCCCGCTGATACGCACGCATTTCCCATTCACCATTTCAGGTTCCCCAATCGCGCGCACCCAGATCTCCCGCCCTTTTTGGGTGACGAGAATGAGTTCCACGTCCCAGGGAGTTCCATTTTCAATGGCATCTGATACCAGCCTTGTGATCGTATCCCGGCTAACCCCTTCCTTGTAGAAGCTGATCCCGGTCTCCAGGTCAGGTACAAAATCCTGGGGAACTTCGTGGATCTCCTTGGTGATAGAAGACCAGTAGATGGTATTTTTGACCAGGTCTACGATCCAGCTGCCTACCCTGGCCATACGCTGAGCCCTGAGATGGAGGTCTTCCCCTTGCATCCTTCGTGTTACTTTCTCCAGGATCAACATGATCATTTCTTTGCCTTCTTTCCCATTCTGCCATGGGGTTATCTTCCATTGGTACCAGTCAGCCTGCCCATCCGGATGCAGGATCTTCACAGGCTCGGAATTTTTACTGATGCCCTCCTTGGCGAGATGGAGATCCAGGTAGAGCTCGTTGGGAAGTTTATCGCTTAGTTTGAGAAAGGAGGTCCCCGCAACTCTTTCATCCAGATCGAATGATTCGGCAAGCATACGGGAAAAGGTCATAAAATTCAGGTCGTGGTCCAGAATCGCTACGGCACATGGGGCATCATAAAGGGGTATAGTGGTATTCACCATAGCGTTGGGTTAGGCCTTACAAACAAAAGGACATCCGACTTACGTGTAAGTTAGAAAATTCCTACGAATTTAACATTTTTAGAACTGTGAAAATCCCCATTTATTGTAGGTTTTTCGCAGTTTTTTAAGAAATTACCTTTTTTTGAGTATGAGATGTCTGTTCAGGATCTGATTTTGAATTAAATATTCTTAAAAACCTATTTTTGAAAGAGAATCGCTTCGCATGAAAAAAATAGAACACCTGGGCATCGCCGTGAAAGACCTGGAAGAGAGCAATGCCCTTTTTGCCAAACTCTTTGGCACCCCTCATTACAAAACAGAGGAAGTGGCCTCGGAAGGGGTCAAGACCTCCTTTTTTAAGGCCGGACCGAACAAGATCGAACTTCTGCAAGCTACCCACCCGGACAGCCCCATTGCCAAATTCATCGAAAAGAAAGGGGAAGGCATCCACCATATCGCCTTTGATGTGGAGGATATCCGGGCCGAGATCGCCAGGCTGAAGGCCGAGGGGTTCAGGATCCTCAACGAGGAACCCAAAAAAGGCGCAGACAATAAGCTGGTAGCCTTCCTGCATCCCAAGGGCACCAACGGCGTATTGGTGGAATTGTGCCAGGAGGACAGAGCAAATGGCTAAGTATTTTACCGGTTTTATACCCCGTATCTCAGGTTGGGATCAGCCTTGAATAAAAAGAGGAGTTTGGAGCCCCTTTTCGAGCTGAAAAGAAAAAGTGGAACCATCAGGCGGGGTGGAGGCTACCGAAATGGAACCACCCATTTTTTCGGTTAGCTTTTTTACGGTGGCTAAACCAATTCCGTTGCCCGCAGTTCCAAAACGGTCTTTTTTACCCAATGTCTTGAAAATTTCAAATATGGATTCCTGGTGGTCCTTACAGATCCCGGGACCATTATCTTTTAATTGGAACTCATAGTAGTCCTCCGTTTCTTTAACGCAAAGCTCCAGGGTTACTTCTTCCTTGTCGTTGTACTTAACAGCATTCCCGACCAGGTTGATCAGGATTTGACTGATGGCAGCCCGGTTTATGCAAATACTCTCAATATGAGACTTGACGGTCATTGAAAGGGGAGTATTGGCAGCAAACAAGTTGCAAATCTCCTGACCTAGCACCTGCAGGTCTACGGATTCCTTTTTTTCTTTCAGTACCGCATCGCTTTTGCTGTATTCCAGCAATCCTTCGATAAGTCCTTTCAGCTGTTGGCAGGATTCATTCATAAAAGAAAGCATGGTAAGGCCTTCATCATCCAGTTGCCCTGCATATCCTTCAGTGAATAATTCCGTTATGGTACCGATATTGTTCAGGGGGGATTTCAGGTCATGTGCTGCCAGGTGAGCGAATTGTTCCAGTTCATCATTTTTGGCCTTCAGGGACTCCATGTTTATTGCCAAAAGTGCACTGGTACGCCTCAGGTACAGCAGATTCATCACTTGTTGGGCAAGTGCTTTGAGGCAGTCAATTTGCTGAGGGTTCAGGTCCTTGGGTTTTTGATCGATCACACAGAGCGTGCCCAGGGGGAGGCCATCATCTCCCAGCAGGGGGATCCCGGCATAGAAGATAACCCTGGGGTCACCTACAACCAGGGGGTTATCGTGAAAGCGGATATCTTCCCTGGAATCCGGAATGATGAACACACCTTCCTGCTCATTGATGGCATGTGCGCAAAATGCGTACTCCCTTGGGGTTTGCCGTGCGTCAAGGCCGTGGTTAGACTTAAACCATTGCCGTTGGTCGTCCAGGAGGCTGATCAGGGATATGGGTGTCCCGCATATCTGGGCCGCTATGGCGGTCAGGTTGTCGTAATCTTCCTCGGGGAGGGTGTCCATGATATTAAAGGACTCAAGGGAAAGCAAACGTTCTTTTTCCCTTAGGTGGTCAACTGGGGAAATCATAAAAGGTCAGGTTTAGGTTTCCTGTTCTAACTGAAGAACAACATTTTAAACGAATCTTAGCATAAATAAATTGTACAGGACCGCTTAAATGTAGTTCTGTGGAAAAGGAGCCCCTTTCCTGGCCCAAAAAGTTTAATGAGGAGAGAGGAAGCATTTCGCCAGGAGATACCGTAAGGTGGGAAACGGTTGATGAACTTATTTCCAGAAGTCTGCGGGGTGCTTAAATTTTTAGATTGGTGCCATCCGAAGAGATAGAGAAGACTAAGGGGGGTAAGTCGGAGAACTGCAAGGCAGATAGGGATATGAATAGGTCTGAGCCCTTGCTGTGCCGTACTCAACTCTATTTGTATGTGATTCACAATTTCTAACTATCTTTCCTGTATAAGAGTCCTGTACAGGATGAACGTGAAGAAGCTACATACCGCACTCCTTGAGGAAATTTTTGGCCCGATCCGCCTGCACATCCTAAAACAAGAAAATGAGCTGCGGATGATCCATTTATTCGACAGGGATAAGGTCTCAAGGACCCTGGCAGTAGTCCGTTTCCGGAATACCCAACACCCGCTGATCGTTAAGGCCCATGGACTAATCGTATCGGGCGAACTTCTTGGGAAGACCCTGGTGGATGGGGGCATCCCCTATACCAAAGACCTCATGTTCCAGTGCAGCGTATGCCTGCCGGAATGGGTCAAACGCGATTTTAATACGGAGCAGAGCCATAGTGTGGCCAATTATTCACAGATCTCCATCAGGAATGGTGCCCCCGGCAAATCTTTTTTGTATGCGGAAATATTTGAGATTATCCCCCCGGAAATCATACATTTAATACCCAAACCCCCATTAACTCACCTGACTCCGGAAGAGGATCGGGCAGAACTGCTTGGCTTTGCAGGCATCACGGTTGCATTAA
>JBFKPJ010000135.1:0-6024 GCA_041628355.1 Muriicola sp.
ACAGGCAAGCAGTATTTTTCGAGTAAAGTTCAGTCTCATTAGGCAATAAGATTTGGGGTGACTCGCATGATCCACATATTCTCGTTATAGGAGTCGTTGAGTTTTGAGTAGTAAGAGATCAGGGCGTTGTTCCAGGAATTGTGCTTCTTTAAATATACATATCGGTATTTATTTTCCGGATTGATAAAGTAACTAGCACTCAACCCTCTGGAATTTAATAGCCTTACGAATTTTGTCGCATTATTTGGATTGGCGAATACATTGGCGATGATATAGTAATCTGTATGTCCGTTCTGTATGCCCGGGTTCTGTTCTTCAGGAATATTGCCGGCTACATTGTCCTGTACCACGACATTCTTCCTCAGTACATCTGTACCGAATTTGGAAGACCGTTCTTTGATCTTGTCCGCATTGGCAATATACCGATCGTTTCTATAGCGATTCTCTACATTCATGACCCACAGGTCTCCGTTGTAGTTCCCGCCCATTTTACTGTGGTAGGCTTGTTCAGCTTCCTTCCAGGTGTCGAATCTTTTCAGGTAGACGTATTTAAGCCCGTTTTTGGGGTTGTCTATGTAACTGGCAGGGAATCCCTCCCCTGTCATGGCATCGACGAACTTGTTCAGATAATGCTCGTCCCTGTATACATTGGCCACCACATAATACCCGTCCTGAATTCCTTCCAGATCCCGGAATTTTTTGCTTTTCACTCCGGTGGGAGCGGATGTTGCGGCCGACCTCCTTTTCTCCTGTGCAGGCTGTGTCTGGGCTACGGCATCACGGGTCTGTACCTCTTTCGCCAAAGGAGCCGCCTTTTTCTTTTCGATCACATCTCTTACCTGGGTATTGGCGATGATCGGGGCGGTCTTTTCTTCTTGGTTCAGGGTATTATCCCGTACCTTGCTGGGGTCTTCGGCCTGTTGCTGGGCCAGGGATGTTTTGTCGTTGTTTATGAAATAGACCTCTTCTGCCCGTTTCTCCAGTTCAGGCCTCTTTCCTGCAGTTTCACGCCTCACCATCCTCATCACTCTTTCAAAACGATCTTCGAGGTCCCTCTGGCGGTTGTTTTCCAGGGAATCCTGCCTGTACATTAATTCGGCAAGGATGGCATCATTCTCCGCCAGCCTTTTCTTGAGCTCTGCGATCTCTGCATCCTTGTCGCTGAGGTCTTCTGTAAGGACTTCATCCTCCTCCTCATTTTGGGCCAGTTCGTCTTCGGAATCTTCCAGCATCACCCTGTCTTCGGTCAGATTCGGCGTAATGGAGTACGCAAAGGAGATCTCATGGGTAAGTCCGAAATTATCGAAGTTATTAGAAAGGCCTTTCTCCATGGTGTACCCTATGGACAGCCTTTTGTTCAGGTTAAACCCGACACCGGCTGAAGCGCCGTAAAAGCTGTCATAGCCCCCCTGAACCCATCCGAGTTTGGGCATGTCGAGGATCAGGTTACCTCCCAGGACAAAATCGTCCTGCCCCACTTTTCTGGCGCGGGCCAGCGGCATGAGCCTGGCATTTTCAAAGATCCCGGAGGAATTTTCAAACTGATGGGTATATTGCAGATGGCCCGAAAAGGTCTTGTCTGCGAAATCCGATACGGACTCCTGTGTTTTCAGGTTGTAATCAAAGAGGTTCTCCGCAAAGAGACCGAAGTCGAACTTCCCGTAAGAGAGGTTGAAACCTGGCTGGAATGACAGGAGGGATACTTCCTGGAACCCGTTCAGCAAGGGGTCGTCCTCCACAGGGTTGGCCCTGTTACGGTCAAATCCGCTGTTGTAGTAGGAGACGTTGGCCCCGAAGGTAAAGTTGCTCTTGTCACTGAGCTTGACACCATATGCGTAATTCGCCAGCACACCGTAATTGCTGATGATCCCTTCTCTCTGGGTATAGAGGCTGAGCCCCAACCCGGTGCGGTCATTCATCCGTCCGCTATAACTCAGAAAATACGTCTGGTTATTGTCGTCGAAAGTAACCGACTGGTTTCTGTGCAGGAGGTTGATGTACGACTTGTCTTCCCGTACCGTGGAAAAGGTAGGGTTGATCAGGAACCGGTTGAACTTCAACAGGTTCTGTGAAGGCACATCATACGTTATAAACGGATTGTCTTCCTGGGCTTTAGCGCCCAGGAAGCTCAATGCACATAATAACAATAGAAAGGATATTCTTGGTTTCATCGGTTTGGTTAGCGTATAACGGTAATGGTTCCCTGTTTAAGGACCTCTCCCCCGTTCCGGATCTTGTAGAAGAACACCATGTTCTGCCTCGGAAAGTTCACGGAAGATGAAGGCCAGTTATTTTGATAGCTGAATTCGTTAAGGACTTCTTCGCCCTTTTCATTGTAAATGATCACATTCACATCGGATTTATTGGAGTAGGAATTGGGGATGATCCACTGATCATTCACTCCGTCTCCATTGACAGTGATCACGTTGGGCACTTTAAAGGTGTCCAGATAGGTTACACTGATATTTCGGATCACCTGACAATTGCCGACCTCTGCGACAAGGACAAACTGCCCTTCTGAAGTAAAGGTCATGCTACTGCCGGTACTCATTTCGTTATTGTTGCTGTCAAGCCACCTGTAACTAGTTCCACCTGAAGCGGTTACCGTTCTGGATCCTCCCTCTGGGAACACTACATTCACTCCGGGATCCAGGGTGATCAGGTTCTCATCCAGGGGAGAGATCACGATCTCATTGGAAGGAAGCGGACATTCGTTCCTCATTAATACCAATTGGTATGTACCGGGATCTGTAACCGTCAGTTCCGGTGTTGAAATACCCATATCGGTGTTGTTTCTCAACCAGGAGAAGGTCTCGCCGGTAAGGTCAGTCGCAGTACTGATCGTAATCGGATCTGAAGGCCCGCAACTCACGGTACCTGTGCTGTTGATCGTCAGCGTTTCGTTTACGAGCAATTGCACTGTAAGGGAATTGGAAGCACTTGCATATGTACTGATCGTTCCATCCAGGGTGTAGGCCCCGTTTTCTGATGGATCTGTAAGGCTTATCGAACTGCTGGTGGCTCCTCCCACATCCACACCATCCTTTTTCCATTGATAGGAAAAGTCGTTGATCACCGATGAGGTAACGTCTGTCCTGTTGCCTCCGGCATCCAGGGCATTGATGGTTACCACCTCAAGGGCTATGCTCGTATTCTCACATGCAGTATAGGCAGTGGCGTAATCCACGATCAGTTCAAATGAATCTGGTGTAACCACTTCCGTAGTCTCGGAATCCATGGATGTGGAAGCACAGGCGCCGCCGCTCAGGGTGACCCTGGCGAAGTAGGTTCCGGTCTCCGTATCGCTTACGACGAGGCTGGGAGATGTGGCTCCTGCCACCGGGTTGCCGTCCCTGTACCATTGATAGGTAGGGGATGACGCATCTGTACTTATGCTTAAGGTCGTGTTCTGTCCTGGGAGCAGCACTACATTGGCCGCATTATCCCTGCTCACCGTAAAGTTGCCTGCGTTGGTGATCGTAACACCGGCAGAGCGCTCTACACAGGCACCTGGCCCGAAGATCTCAACCTGGTATTCTCCTTCAAAACCGGGACTTGAAGCGTCTACGGTATAGAGATAGTTGTCTGATGACGGGATCACTGCGCCATCCTTATACCAGGTATAGGTGAGGCTGGCATTGTTGATGTTGGCCTCGAGGTTTGCGGTTTCCCCGGAGCACAGATCTGTTTTTGCGGGAGGGTTGATCGCAATTCCCAGGCTGGAACCAGCGGTCACATCGATCAGGTTAGACAGGGTATTTCCTGAGCCTGAACAAGCTCCGTAGTCGATTTCCACATTGTACATGCCCGAGGTACTAACAGTGATAGACTCTGACTTCTCAGCCAGAAGCGTACCCGAACGATACCAGTTGTACGTATATGCGCTTGCATTGGCAAGGCCATAAACTTCAAGAGTGATGGAATTGCCATCACACACCTCAGCGGTACCGTCTCCGAAATCTGCCTGGCCCTGTGGCCTGATGGTCAGTCCCGTATTCACGCTGATATAGTACATGGGGTAAGGAGCGGAAGCCGGACTGGTAACAGCCGGACTCGTACTTCTCACCCGGAGCCTGTAATTTTCACCCCGGGTATCGGTAGGCACCTGGAACTGCATGTAGAAGTCGAACACCAGGTTCTTGCTCCCATCTCGTGCGAGCTCCACCGGACTGCCGAAATTCCCGTCGGCATCAGAGAGTTCGAGGATGAATTCATTGTCGGAGTTCACCATAGGGGGGTTCCAAGTGAATCGAACCCAGTAATCGTTGAAGGAAGCAGAGGCACAAGCCCTGTTCCAGGGGGTCGATCCCGCAGGAGGGGTCTGGTTTGGTGCCGCAACAGGAGCGTTGAGCACCTGGGCATGAACATTGCCGATCGCAAGTAGGACGACTGGCAACAACAAAACCCGTATGCTGAAGAATAATTTTGTTTTCATAAGCGGGTGTAGTTTTGGGGGACTACGCTGGCGTTACGCTTTTCATTTCCACCAGTTTTCTGAATCCCATAGTATTCATTAACAAATATGTCATATAAATGCCGCGGGGAGAATTTAATGTTGTAGGCCTGATTAAATATGTTGTGAAATGGGACTATTTGTATGGATAGGCTTTTTTATAGGCCTCATACTCCCATTTTTACTAACTTTGCGGCTTCTAATCAAGGGGAATGAGCGAAGAGAAAAAGGCCCTGAATTTTATCGAACACATTGTCGAGGAAGACCTCGCCAATGGGTTTCCAAAATCCGCACTTAGATTTCGGTTTCCTCCGGAGCCAAATGGGTATCTCCATATTGGCCATGCGAGTTCCATTTGCCTGAATTTCGGGCTGGGACTTAGGTATTCGGCCCCGGTAAATCTGAGGTTTGATGATACCAATCCGGTAAAAGAGGAAAAAGAGTTCGTCGACGCCATCAAAAGGGACGTGTCATGGCTCGGATTTGACTGGGAGAGTGAGTGTTACGCTTCGGATTATTTTCAACAGCTGTACGACTGGGCTGTTGATCTGATCAGGGATGGGAAGGCCTATGTAGACAGCCAAACCTCAGAAGAAATGGCTGCCCAAAAAGGAACGCCCACAGAACCCGGGACCAACAGCCCGTACCGCGACAGAAGCGTGGAAGAAAACCTGACCCTTTTCAGGGATATGAAGGACGGAAAGTACCCGGAAGGTTCCCATGTACTCAGGGCTAAGATCGATATGGGCGCATCCAACATGCTGATGCGGGACCCCATCATGTACAGGATCCTCCACAAAGCCCACCACCGCACAAATACCGATTGGTGTATTTATCCGATGTACGATTGGACGCACGGGGAGAGCGATTATATCGAACAGGTTTCCCACTCCCTCTGTACCCTTGAATTCTCTCCGCACCGGGAGTTGTACGATTGGTTTTTGGACCAGGTCATAGATCCTAAAAAGATCAGGCCCAAGCAGAGGGAATTTGCAAGAAGGAACCTCAGCCATACCGTGGTCAGTAAACGAAAACTCCTTCAGCTGGTGGAACAGAAGGTGGTCAAGGGATGGGATGATCCCAGGATGCCCACTATATCCGGTCTTAGAAGGCGGGGGTATACTCCGGAATCGATCAGGAATTTCGCGGACACCATCGGTATCGCCAAAAGGGAAAACCTGGTGGATGTTTCACTTCTCGAATTCCATGTGCGTGAGGACCTGAACAAGAAAGCCCCCAGGGTAATGGCTGTTTTAGACCCCGTTAAAGTGGTCATCACCAACTATCCTGAAAAAAATACCGAATGGTTGAAAGCTGAAAACAACCCGGAAGATGAGGCAGCGGGGTTCCGGGAAGTGCCTTTTAGCAGGGAGCTTTATATCGAAAGGGAGGACTTTAAAGAAGAGGCGAACCGGAAGTTCTTCAGGCTTAAACTCGGAGGGGAAGTGAGGTTGAAGAATGCATACATCATCAAAGCCGAAAGCTGCACCAAGGACTCAGAAGGAAATATTACTGAAATCCAATGCACCTATGATCCCAAAAGCAAAAGTGGCAGTGGCACCGAGGAGAGC
>JBFKPJ010000136.1:0-6019 GCA_041628355.1 Muriicola sp.
CCCTGAATGGTCACCCGAGGACGTGCGCTACTCCGTGGTGCGTTACCTGGCTTCCCCCATCCCCAACGCCAATGGGCCCCACGTAAGTGACCCCAGAAGCGGGGAGATCCTGGAATCAGACATCAACTGGTACCACAATGTGATGACCCTGCTGCGGAACTGGTTCTTTGTACAGACCGCGGCCATCAATCCGGATGCACGGGGCGTGGCTTTCAAGGATGAGGTAATGGGTAGGCTGATCAGGTTCGTATCGTCTCATGAGGTAGGACACACCCTGGGTCTGCCCCACAACATGGGAAGCAGTGTGGCCTATCCGGTAGATTCCCTGCGATCACCCTCTTTTACAAAAAAATACGGTACGGCTCCGTCCATTATGGACTACGCCCGGTTCAACTATGTTGCCCAACCGGAGGACGGGGATGTGGCCCTGATGCCCAATATAGGGCCCTATGACAAATACGCCATCAATTGGGGGTACAGACCTATCCCCGATAAAACGGCGGAAGAAGAAAAATCTGTCCTGGATTCCTGGATCCTAGAGCATGCAGGAGACCCCCTGTACCGATTCGGACACCAGCAGGCAGGTGACGTGGTGGATCCCAGCTCACAGACAGAGGACCTGGGTGACAACGCCATCCTGGCGAGTAAATATGGGATCGAGAACCTGAAACGGATTGTTCCCAACCTGGTGGAATGGACCAAAGAGGACGGAAAGAACTACGACGATCTGGAGACCCTGTATGGACAGGTGCTATCGCAATTCAACAGATATATGGGCCACGTTTCCAATAACATAGGAGGGGTTTACGAGAACCACAAAACTTATGAGCAGGAAGGGCCCGTCTACACCTATGTACCCAAAGAACACCAGGAGGATTGTGTGGCCTTCCTGCACGACCAGCTGTTTGAGACACCCGGGTGGCTTATCGACAAAGACCTGTTCTCCAAGATCGAATATTCAGGTTCCGTGGAACGTTTGAGGGGATTGCAGGAACGCACCCTTAACAACCTGCTCTCCCTGGGGAAAATGGAAAGGCTGGTGGAGTACGAGGCCATGCACGGGAATGATGCCTATACCCTCATTGACCTGATGACCGATCTCAGGCAGGGTATCTGGTCCGAATTGAGAACGGGCAGGACCATAGACACCTACCGAAGGAACCTGCAAAAGGCCCATGTAGACCGACTTGAATATATCATGAATGCGGAAGACCAGAGGAAATTACCCGACTTTGGGGGTTACCGTAAGTCAACCGCCGTGACCATGAGCCAGTCCGACCTGAGGTCCATTGCCAGGGCAGAACTCAGCACTATCCAGTCCACCGCCAGGAATGCGGTGAACAGGACCTCTGACAGGATGAGCAAATATCACCTGCAGGACATCGTCCAGCGCATAGAGAAGATCCTCGATCCCAGCTAGGATCAGAATTCACATTCTGCAAAAGGTACCGTTTCTTCTGTGAACGGTACCTTTTACTTTTTTAGGCCATCGTATCAATCTTCCGTTCACCACAACTTTTGGTCTATTCACCACAGGAGGAATACCCCTAAACAACATTCCGCGAAATCACCTGCTTTTCCGTCCTATCTTAGTGTTGTAATTAAAAATACCCGAATCATGTCTTACAAAGTAAAAAGTCTTATCTACCTGATCTGTTTCATCGCCTCCGTTCTGATCTACGGCCATATGGAATCGTCCATGGAGGAAATAAATTCCAGGGATATTCAACTGGTACAGACCCAGGCTGATGACATTCAGCTACAGGAAGACGAAGCTTTGTAAGCGATTACCTGACTCATATCCCCAAATCAACCTGTGAAAAGCCCCGCAATCAGCGGGGCTTGTTTTTTGCCTGCAGGGCCTGGCCGCCCCTAGCGTTAAATCCGTCTTAAATTCTTTAAGGCAGCTAAACCTTTGGAGCCTCATGTTGTCAAAGTGATGAACATAAATCCTTAGACACATGAGAAAACTCTTTATCGCTATGCTCGCCATAGCCAGTTTCAGTGCCATGGCCCAGGAAGGGCAAAGACACGGACCACGACACGCAGAAAACCCTCTTACCCCTGAACAGGTGGCTACCCTTCAAACTAAACGCATGACCCTGGCCCTGGACCTCACACAGGTACAGCAGGAGCAGGTACAGAAATTCCATCTGGAGAACGCCCGCCTCCGCAAGGAGAAAATGGAGGCCCGGAAGGAAGAAAGAAATGAAAGGCCGGGGAAGGACCTCAGTGCAGAGGAGCGATTTTCCAGGGAAAGTGAACGCCTGGACCATATGATGGCCAGCAAGGCAGCCATGAAGAAGATCCTGAATGAAGAACAGTTCGAGAAATGGGAAAAGGTCAGGAAACACAGGAAGCACCACAGGCCACACGGCGACCGGCATGGTCAGAGGAGACCCTAATTAAAAAGGACCCGTGTGGGTCCTTTTTTTATTTTAATCCCGGAGCGATCTGCCGCAGGGCGTCGATGGTGTAGTCGATGTCCTCGTAGCTCAGGGCATCGTTCAGGAAATAACTTTCAAAGGCACTGGGAGGGAGGTAGACCCCTTTGGAGAGCATGCCGTGGAAATACGTTTTGAATGTATCGTTGTTCCCTCGTACTGCCCCCTCAAAATCAACCACAGGTGCTTCCGTAAAGTGTACTGAGATCATAGATCCGAAGCGGTTGATCTGGTGTGTGATCCCGTGTTCGGTGAGGACGCCGGAGATTCCTTCATGCAGGTATTGTGTTTTCTTTTCCAGGCGCTCAAACACCTCCGGGTCATCATTGAGGGCCGTGAGCATGGCCAGGCCCGCACTCATTGCCAAAGGATTCCCGCTAAGCGTCCCGGCCTGATAGACCGGACCCTGGGGGGCCAGGTAATCCATGATCTCACTCCGGGCTGCAAAGGCCCCCACCGGCAATCCTCCTCCTATGACCTTGCCATAGGTGACGATATCAGCTGCGATCCCCAGCACTTCCTGTGCGCCTCCCACACCCAGCCTGAAGCCCGTCATGACCTCATCGAAGATCAGCAAGATCCCGGCCTTCGTACATCTTTCCCTCAATCCGTGGATAAAAGAATCTTCCGGGATGATACATCCCATATTCCCTGCAACAGGTTCAATGATCACCGCGGCTATCTGACCTTCATTGGCAGCGATGAGCTCATCTACGCTCTCCAGGTCATTGTAACGTGCCAGCAGGGTATCTTTTGCCGTGCCCTGCGTGACGCCGGGACTGTTGGGACTGCCGAAGGTGACCGCACCACTTCCCGCCTGAATCAGGAAGGCGTCTGCATGGCCGTGGTAGCAACCGGCGAATTTGATGATCTTTTCCTTCCCCGTGAACCCCCTTGCCAGGCGGATCGCACTCATGCAGGCCTCGGTACCGCTGTTTACAAAACGGATCTTGTCTATGTTCGGGGCCATGGAAACGGCCAGCCTGGCCAGATCGGTCTCTATTTCGGTAGGCATCCCGAAGGATGTCCCTTTTTTGGCCTTTTGAATCACGGCTTCCAGGACGGGCTCGAACGCATGCCCGAGGATCAAAGGTCCCCAGGAGGAAATATAGTCGATCAGGCGATTGCCATCCACATCGTAGAGGTAGGCCCCCTTGGCCTCCCTGACAAATATGGGATCTCCTCCAACGGCTTTAAAAGCCCTTACCGGAGAATTGACCCCTCCGGGAATATAGCGTTGAGCCTCCCTGAAAAGGGCGCTGCTTCTTTGGTACTTCATGATCTATCTGATGTTGTTGGACTGTATTCTCAATTCCTGTCCCACGGAAATAATATTGTCATTCAGGGCATTCAGCTGCTTTAATTCCTCCACGGTCACAAAATACCGCCTGGAAATGGAGTAAAGCGTATCACCTTCCTGCACCACGTGTACTTTGTACTGGTCTGCTGAAGACCTCCTGACCGCCACATAATCACCTTGCAATACGGCCTTGTCATATTCAAAGAGCCTGTAGCGTTCGATGAAATTGATCAGTTTCTGGGGGTATTTCCTGTCTGTGGCATAGCCCGCCTGTTTCAAACCATGGGCCCAGCCTTGGTAATCGTCCTGCCTGAGCTCGAACAGAAAAGCGTACCTCGACCTGGTGGTCAGGAAGAGGCTGTGGTCCCTGAAGGAATACACAGGGTGGTTGTATTTTCTGAAACATTCCCCGGCCTCATCGTCATCGTGGAGGGCATAGGGTCCTTCCCATCCCGTATGGCATTTGATCCCAAAATGGTTGTTGGTCTTGAGGGTGAGTTCTCCCCGGCCAAAACCGCTTTCCAGGATCCCCTGTGCGAGGGTAATGCTCGCTGGGATCCCATAGGCCCGCATCTCATTCTGGGCGATCTCAGAAAAGGTGTCGATATAATCCTCTATGGAAGCGATGGGGAATTCCATGAACCTCCCGGTATCCTCCGGCAAGTGTTGCATAGATCCCTGGTCAGTATATCTTTCCGAAACTGTTGTGGATCTCTGCCCCTTAGAATAGGTCGTACGCTTCTTGGTACCGCATCCCGAGATGAGCACCAACAGGGCACAGCTGAAAAATATCTTCCTCATACAGTGAGCAAAGGTAAGTTCTTTTTTCTCAAAATGCCATTCATTCCCCGGATCCCCTGAAGTCCGCCCGTATGTATCGCAAGGATGCGTGTCCCCTTTTCAAAGGTTCCCCTTTCTGCCATATCCAGCAGGCCGAACATCATTTTACCCGTGTACACGGGATCGAGGGGGATCCCTGTTTCTGCCTTGAATTCGTTGATAAAACGGATCAATTCACCGGTCACCTTCCCATACCCCCCAAAGTGATACCGGGTACTGAGGGACCAGTTTCGGCGTGGCGTAAGTTCCGTCAACTCCTTTTCCAGGAAATCGCCTTTTAGAGCCGGAAACCCCAAAACCTTTTGGTGGGTACCGGCTGCCCTGCTGATCCCTGCCAGGGTCCCGCCCGTGCCCACGGCACAGGTAATGAGGTCATACTTCTCATCTCCCGGTTGCAGGATCTCCTCACATCCCTTGATGCCCAGGGGATTTGTCCCGCCCTCCGGAATGAGGTAACAAGGGCCAAATCGTTTTCTGAGATCCTCCACAAAGGCCTTATCATCTTTGATGCGATACGACTTCCGACTCACAAATTCGAATTTCATTCCCATTTCTGAGGCGTACCGGAGGGTGGGATTGTCCCTCCAGGAATCTGCGAGCTCCTCCCCCCGGATGATCCCTATGGATCTCAGGCCGTGCTGGGAGGCTGCAAAGGCCGTTGCCGGAATGTGATTGGAATAGGCCCCTCCAAAGGTCAAAAGCGTATGTTCGCCCTGCTCAAGGGCTTCCTCAATAGTGTACTTCAATTTCCTGTACTTATTGCCTGAAAGCATGGGGTGTATGCTATCCTCCCTCCGTATGCTGAGGGTGACCTGTGCCCGCTCAAGCAGAGGCAGACGGATTTCCTGTGTGGGTGTGATCATGGCCGTCCCGGATGTCACTGCCAAAGATAACGGGTAAAGGCAAATCTTTTTCGTCCATTGAGGTAAGTGGGGTCCGATTCATGCCGATACGCCTCCCGCTCAAAACTGAGGTTCCGGTACGCCCGGTACGAACTGAGGTACCAGATGGTTTTCAGCGACCATTCCAGCAGGTACCACAGGTAGAAGGGCAGAATAAACAATTCTTCCTGCTGCCGAAGGTGGATGCGTTCGTGATTGATCAGCACCCTGTCCTTGCTTAGCTCCGGGGTCCTGAGAATGATGAACGGCCAAAGCGACAGACCCACGTAATTCCTGTAAAAAAAGTATTTGCTGATAATGACCATGAGTACTTTTGTCCTTAGGATAAAAATAAGGCGTTTTCTTACAAATCAGGCCTAAGTCCCGACGAATTACCCACAAAAAAGGATGATATCGATTCCCGTCGGGGCATACCTGCCAAAAGGACCTCCGGGTGAAACGACAGTGGCTTATTAACATGAAAACCTGTAATTTTGTAAGAGGTTGAACCAAGTTTTTGGCGTGAAAAAGATCATACCCCTGGAAGAAGGTGA
>JBFKPJ010000137.1:0-6013 GCA_041628355.1 Muriicola sp.
CTCGGAGTCTTTCGCAAGGTAGATAGGCCCTTCTGTGGCATTGAGGATGCTGAACTCCACCTTGGCTCCCTCTTCCAGGAAGATATTGTCCGGGTGGATCACCCGGTTCGATGCCGGGATGGGCGCGCTTTTCCTGCCAGCAGTGATCAGGTCAAAATCCTTTTGGAGGGCGGTCCCGTTCAGGGAAAAGATATCCCAGGTATGTGCGATCCTGATCAGCTCGAGATCGCAGGGGATCACCCGAAGTTTTTCGAGTTCCGTCCCGGTCCTGGGCACGGACGCCCGGTATGCAATCAGGGTGGTATCCTTGTAAAGTGCAGTTTCCGGCTCGAGTTTTCCTATGGATTTCACCAATTCGGGAACCGGCAGGAAGGAAGGGTCGATAAAAATGTTATCGGCCCCGGGTTTAAAGGGATACTTTTTCTGCAGGTACGTTTCCGTCTTATAAGATGTCTCTGCCTGCAGATGTCTTTCCCATTTTTCCCTCAGGGTGAGGATCCCGATCCGGATCTCTCCCACGGGCCTGGTAAAGGTAAATGGGAGAAGGGAGGTCCTTACTTCACTGTCGAACAGTACGTGGTTCATGCCTGCGAATTTTAGTCAAAAGTAAAAAAATAACGCCCCCGATCGGGATCGGAGGCGTTAGTTTATGATGAACTCCTGTTTTTAACAGACAAGAGAACGAGATCTTGTTTTTACTTCTTGAATTTCTGGTATTTGTTCTTGAATTTATCGATCCTTCCGGCAGTATCCACCAGTTTGGCCTTCCCGGTGTAGAAAGGGTGGGAAGATCTTGAGATCTCCAGCTTTACAAGGGGATACTCTACCCCATCCACTTCCAGGGTTTCCTTGGTCTCTGCAGTGGATTTGGTGATGAACACATCGTCATTAGACATGTCTTTAAACGCTACCAGTCTGTAATTTTCCGGATGTATACCTTTTCTCATCGCAATACGGTCTTCAATTTCAGGGTGCAAATGTAATTATTTTTTTTTACCAATGCACAACAAGAAGATTAAAATCCTTCTTAAAAATTGTACCTTGGAGGTGTAACAAAATGGCAGATTAAGTCACTAACTATTCAAATAACTCAATAAAATAATCAACGCAATGGAACAAACTCAACCTAAAACCGGAAAAACTGCCCTCAATTTTGGAATATTTCTGGGCGTCGTCAGTGTGATTTTCTCTTTTATGCTTTACACCATGGATATGCATTATCAAGGGGGAGTTGCAGTTATGGCCGTTAGCCTCGTCCTCACTATAGTCTTCATCGTGCTGGGGATGATCCAGTTCAAGAAAGCGAACAACGGGTTCATGAGTTTTGGACAGGCCCTGAAGATCGGGGTGGGGATCGGACTGGTCGGTGCGGTGATCGGCATTTTGTTCAATCAGGTCATCATCAATGTGATCGACCCCGATACCATGACCAAGGCCATGGAGTTCCAACGTCAACAGCTGGAGGCAACCGGTCTTCCTTCCCAGCAGATCGACGCACAAATGGGCATGGCGGAGAAATTCTCCACCCCGGTATTCCAAATTGCCTTTGGACTGATCGGAAGCATATTGTTCTCCTTCCTGCTCTCGCTCATCCCGGCCTTAATCCTGAAAAAATCCGATCCGGATAATTAATATTCGTATTTTTGAAAGGAAGAAGCAACGATACTCCATGAGCTTATCCATTGTCATTCCTTTATTGAACGAAGAAGAATCCCTCAAAGAACTGCACGATTGGATCGCATCCGTGATGCGGTCCAATCGCTTTTCATATGAGATCCTCTTTATAGACGACGGCAGTACGGACGGGTCCTGGGAGATCATCTCCGGTCTCGCCGCTGACAATGAGCAGGTAAAAGGGATCCGCTTCCTTAAGAATTTTGGGAAGTCCCAGGCACTGCATGCCGGTTTCCAGCTGGCCAAGGGCGATATTGTGATCACCATGGATGCCGACCTGCAGGACAACCCGGAAGAAATTCCGGAGCTGGTCAGGATGATCGAGGAGGAAGGGTACGACCTGGTCTCGGGATGGAAGAAGAAACGGTATGACCACGCCCTTACCAAGAATATTCCTTCCAAACTCTTCAACTGGGCGGCCCGCAGGACCTCCGGGGTGAGATTGCACGACTTTAACTGCGGCCTGAAAGCCTTCCGTCAGGATGTGATCAAGACCATCGAGGTGAGTGGAGAAATGCACCGCTATATCCCCGTCCTTGCCAAGAACGCCGGTTTTTCAAAGATCGGGGAAAAGGTGGTCCGGCACCAGGCCCGCAAGTTCGGGAAGACCAAATTCGGTGCAGACCGGTTTATCAACGGCTTCCTCGACCTCATCACCATCTGGTTCGTGTCCAAATTCGGGAAAAGGCCCATGCACCTGTTTGGGGCCTTAGGCGTGCTCATGTTCATTATCGGCTCCGGCTTTGCCCTGTACCTGGGGATCGACAAACTCTTTATCAACCCCACCGGAAGGTTGCTTAGCGAAAGGCCCCAATTCTACATCGCCCTGACGGCCATGATCATAGGGACCCAGTTCTTCCTTGCCGGGTTCCTGGGAGAGATCATGGTGCGTTCCAGAAAAAGCGAGCCCCGGTATACGATTTCCGGGGAAATAAACCTGACGCCCAGGGTTACCGAATATTCTTCTTAAATTTACACGTTTTTCAACGCAGATTACATGAATGACATCCTAGCTACCGCCCAGACATGGCTGACGGATTTTTTTGATCCTGCAGTCAAGAAAGAGATACAGCACCTCATCGAGAACGACCGGGAAGAGTTAAAGGACAGGTTCTACAAGAACCTGGAATTTGGTACCGGAGGCATGAGGGGAGTGATGGGAACGGGCACCAACAGGATCAATAAATACACCCTGGGGAAAAGCACCCAGGGACTGAGCAATTACCTCCAGAAGGTCTATCCGGACACCCCACTGAAAGTCGTGATCGCCTATGATTGCCGTCACAACAGCGATACCCTCGCCCGGACCGTTGCCGAAGTATTCTCAGCCAATAAGATCAAGGTATATCTCTTCTCAGAGCTCAGGACCACCCCTGAACTCTCCTTCGCAGTGCGCCACCTGGGATGCCATGCCGGGGTCGTGCTCACGGCCTCCCACAACCCGCCCGAATACAATGGATACAAGGTGTACTGGACCGATGGCGGACAGATCGTCCCCCCACAGGACCGTGAGATCATAGGCGAGATCAACAAATTATCCATTGAGGATGTGAAATTCGAAGCGGACGAATCTTACATCGAACTTATCGATGCAGAAGTGGACGAGGCCTTTATCAATGCCT
Organism: Muriicola sp.; assembly: GCA_041628355.1. GTDB lineage: Bacteria > Bacteroidota > Bacteroidia > Flavobacteriales > Flavobacteriaceae > Muriicola. The sequence continues at coordinate 3,297 of JBFKPJ010000137.1, forward strand.
CCGTGCAGAACGGAAACTTCAAGGCCCCGGGAAAGGAAGACTTCTCCATCGTATTTACCTCCCTCCACGGCACCTCCATCACTGCCATACCCGAAGTGCTCAAAAGGGCAGGATACCAGAAGGTAACCATTATCGAAGAGCAAAGAAAACCGGACGGGGATTTTCCAACAGTGGTCTCCCCCAACCCGGAGGAACCCGAGGCCCTTACCCTGGCTATGAAAAAGGCTGAGGAGATAGGCGCGGATATGGTCGTGGGAACAGACCCGGACAGCGACCGGCTCGGGATCGCTGTGAGGAACCTAGAGGGCGACATGGAACTGCTCAATGGCAACCAAACCATGGTGCTGATGACGAAATTTTTGCTGGACCAGCAAAAGAAAAAAGGCTTCAAAGGGAATGAATTCATCGCTTCTACGATTGTTTCCACTCCTATGATGCAGGGCCTTGCCGATGCCTACGGGGTGGAGTGCAAGACCTCCCTGACCGGCTTTAAATGGATCGCCAAGATGATCGTGGACTACCCCAAGCAGCATTTTATTGGCGGCGGAGAAGAGAGCTTTGGATTCATGGTAGGCGATTTCGTACGCGACAAGGATGCAGTGACGTCTACGCTCCTGGCCTGCGAGATCGGTGCAAAAGCCAAGGCAGGGGGAAGTTCCTTCTACAAAGAATTGATCAATTGCTATGTCGACTTCGGGTTTTACAAGGAAAAACTGGTATCCCTGACCAAAAAGGGGATCAGCGGAGCCGAGGAGATCGCAAAAATGATGCAGGACTACAAGGAGAACCCCGTGAAATCCCTGGACGGTTCCGAGGTCATCACGGTGGATGATTACAATACGTCCACCTCGACGGACCTGAGGACGGGGAAGGTGACCCCGATCGACCTTCCCAAGTCGAACGTCCTCATCTACACCACGGCAGACGGCACCCGAATGGCGGCGAGGCCCAGCGGCACGGAGCCCAAGATCAAATTCTATTTCTCTGTGAATGAGGAACTGAACAATGCGGAGGATTTCAAAAAGGTCAACGCTTCCCTGGATCAGAAGTTGTCCCGCATCCTGCACGAACTGAACCTGGACTGATGAACTACTTCAGAAAGATCCTGCGCTTTGCGTTGCCCTACAGGAAATACGCTTTTCTCAATATCTTCTTCAACCTCCTCTACGCCTTGTTCAGCGCCCTGTCCTTTGCGGCTTTGATCCCCATGCTGGACGTGTTGTTCAAGCAAACGGAAAAAGTGTACGACCCCCCTGTTTACACCGGCCTGGGAGACCTGAAGGAATACGTTCAGGACTACCTGAGTTACCGACTTACCGCTTATTCAGACTCGAACGAGATGCAGGCTCTGGTCCTGGTCATCGCCCTGGTGCTCATTCTCTTCTTATTAAAAAATGTCTTCAACTATCTGGCCATGTATTTCATCACCTTCCTGAGAAACGGGGTGCTGAAGGATATCAGGAACCAGATGTACCGGAAGATCACGGAATTGCCCATCGCCTTCTATTCCGAAAAGCGGAAAGGGGATGTGATCGCCAGGATCACCTCGGATGTGCTGGAGATACAGCATTCCTTCCTCTCCATCCTGGAACTGCTGGTCAGGGAACCACTCACCATCCTGTTCACCATCGCCGTGATGTTCTTTATCAGCGTGAAGCTGACGGTCTTTGTCTTTATCTTTATTCCTGTAGCCGGGATGATCATTTCCCGTATCGGGAAATCCCTGAAAAAGAAATCGGACCGGGTGCAGAAGGAACAGGGGGAATTCCTCTCCATTGTAGAGGAGACCCTGGGAGGGCTGCGGGTGATCAAGGCTTTTAATTCGGAGTCCCGATTTTACAAGGTGTTCAGCGCATCCACAGAACGCTTTTTCCATTATTCCAACACCCTTTTGAACCGACAGAACCTGGCGAGTCCGACCGGCGAATTCCTGGGCATCGTCGTGATCGGGGTCCTCTTGTGGTTTGGGGGGAAGATGGTCCTGGTAGACAAGACGCTGGACGCATCCTCTTTTATCGCCTATATGGGCCTTGCCTATAACATCCTTACTCCTGCAAAGGCCATCAGCAAGGCTTCCTACGGGGTAAAAAAAGGGAATGCCGCTGCCGAGCGCGTCCTGCAGATCCTGGAGACGGAGAATCCCATCAAAGATGCCGAAAACGCCGTGGAGGAACTCCACTTTCAAACAGGCATCACCCTGGAAGACATCTCCTTCAGGTACGAGGAGGACTGGGTCCTGCAGGGTTTCAACCTGGAGGTCCCCAAAGGCCGGACGGTAGCCCTGGTAGGCCAGTCGGGCTCGGGCAAAAGCACCATCGCCAACCTGGTCACCCGTTTTTACGACGTGGATAAAGGACAGATCCTTATAGACGGGGTCAACATCAAGCAACTGTCCAAAAAAGCGCTCAGGGACCTCATGGGACTGGTGACACAGGAATCCATCCTGTTCAATGATACCGTGAGGAACAACATTTCCCTTGGCAAGGAAGACGCAACTGAGGAAGAGATCCTGGAAGCCGCTAAGATTGCCAATGCACACGAATTCATCACCCAGCTTCCCCAGGGGTATGACACGAATATTGGGGACAGCGGGAACAAGCTGAGTGGCGGGCAAAAGCAGCGGTTGTCCATCGCACGGGCCGTGCTTAAAAACCCACCCATCATGATCCTGGATGAGGCCACTTCCGCCCTCGACACGGAGAGCGAACGCCTGGTGC
>JBFKPJ010000138.1:0-5914 GCA_041628355.1 Muriicola sp.
AATCCCCCACCGGGTGCTCCTGAAGACGAAGTGATATTCACCCCGGTCAGTTTCCCGTACAGTGCTCCGTCCAGAGTAGACTGGGCTGTGGTCCCAACCAATTCATCGTTAGAGACCGTCGCCACCGCGTTGGCAAGGTTACTTCGCTTGATGGATGTTCCCAGACCGGTCACAATGACCTCGTCTAATCCTGTAGCAGATTCAGCCATCGCTACGTTCAAGGTAGTGGGTCCTTCCACAGTCAATTCCCTGGTCTCATATCCCAGGGATGAGAAGACCAGCGTGGCAGGAAAACTGTCTACGTTGATCGAGTAATTTCCGTCGAAATCGGATACAGCTCCTCTGGATGTACCTTTTACAACGACGTTTACCCCCGCCAGGGGGCCTCCGTAACTGGAATCCGTAATGTTCCCGCTCACTGTCCCCTGCGAAAAACCCAAAATGGGTAACGCCAGAAACAACCACAGGAACGTCTTTCCAAGTAGTTTTTGTTTCATGTTGATTAGTTTTGAGTTAGATTCTTGACTTTCCAAGGTAGTGAAGATTTTTTAACCTCAAAATCTATTTGCAGATTTCTTTGGTTTACCTCAAGGGAATAAATCCCCAAAAATCACTAGTAAATTGGGGGTTGATCGCATTACTTCTTACATTTGCCGCATCTAAAATTCGGATATTCAATGTATAGAAGTCACACCTGTGGTGAGTTGAGGAAAGAGCATATCGGCACCGATGTAGTGCTGAGCGGATGGGTACAGAAAGTACGGGATAAAGGATTTGTGGTTTGGGTGGATCTCAGGGACCGTTACGGGATCACCCAACTGGTGTTTGACGAAGAGCGTACATCAGCCGTTCTGCTGACAGAAGCCAGAAAACTGGGGCGGGAATTCGTCATTCAGGTCAATGGGTCTGTGATCGAACGAGCTTCAAAAAATCCCCAACTGCCCACAGGTGAGATCGAGATTTTGGTCGCCGAAATGAAAGTGCTCAATCCGGCTATCTTACCTCCGTTTACGATTGAGGATGAGACAGACGGAGGGGCAGACCTCAGGATGAAATACCGCTACCTGGATATTCGAAGAAATCCAGTAAAAGACAACCTCATCTTCAGGAGCAAGGTGGCCATGGAAGTGAGGAAATACCTCTCTGCCCAGGGTTTTATTGAAGTTGAAACCCCCTATCTCATTAAATCCACTCCGGAGGGCGCACGGGATTTCGTGGTACCAAGCCGGATGAATCCGGGACAGTTTTACGCCCTGCCCCAGTCCCCCCAAACCTTTAAACAACTCCTGATGGTTGGAGGGCTGGACAAATACTTTCAGATCGTGAAGTGTTTCCGGGATGAGGACCTCAGGGCCGACAGGCAGCCGGAATTTACCCAGATCGACTGTGAAATGGCCTTTGTTGAACAGGAAGATGTACTGAACGCCTTTGAGGGTCTGACACGTCATTTGCTCAAGGCGATCCGCAACGTGGAGGTCGACACCTTTCCACGAATGACCTATGACGAGGCCATACGAACCTACGGCAATGACAAACCGGATATCCGTTTCGATATGAAGTTCGCCGAACTCAATACAATAGCACAGCACAAGGACTTCCAGGTGTTTAACTCGGCTGAGCTGGTGGTCGGGATCGCCGTTCCCGGGGGCGCTGCCTTTACCCGAAAGGAGATCGATGGGATCATCGACTGGCTGAAAAGGCCACAGATTGGAGCTAAAGGCATGGTTTATGTACGTTGTCTGGAAGACGGAAGTTATAAGTCGTCCGTAGATAAATTCTACGATCAGGAAGACCTGAAGCAATGGGCAGAAGCAACCGGTGCCAAACCGGGCGACCTGGTCTGTGTGCTTTCCGGTGAGGCCGATGTGACCAGGACCCAGCTCAGTGCCCTGCGCATGGAAATGGCAGAACGTCTGGGGCTGCGTAATCCCGATGTATTTGCCCCACTTTGGGTAGTCGATTTCCCCCTTCTCGAAAAAGATGAGGAAACCGGAGATTACCACGCCATGCACCACCCCTTTACTTCTCCCAAACCGGGTCAGCTCGAATTGCTCGACACCGATCCGGATGCCGTGAGGGCTAACGCTTATGACCTGGTGCTGAACGGAAATGAAATCGGGGGAGGGTCTATCAGGATTCACGATAAAAAAGTGCAGAGCATCATGTTCAGGCACCTCGGATTTTCAGAAGAAGAGGCAAAAGCTCAATTTGGATTTCTCATGGATGCTTTTCAATATGGCGCTCCTCCCCACGGCGGAATCGCCTTCGGCCTGGACCGGCTGGTAGCCATCCTCGGAGGGCAGGAGACCATCCGGGATTTTATCGCCTTCCCGAAAAACAACAGTGGGCGTGACGTAATGATAGATGCTCCTGCACCTATTGATGAGGTCCAGCTCGAGGAATTGAATCTGAGGCTCAGACAGGAGTAAGCTTTTCAAATCCGCAGGTCAGGCTTCAGGTGGACCTGACTATAATTTATGTGAAATCGAAATGAAGAGACAGATCAAAATTCTGTTTTCCCGATTTTTCAAATGGCGGTATAAACATATCTCCAACAAGACCTTTATCCATATTATGAGCGTGACAGTGGGGTTTCTCGCGGGTCTTGCCGCCGTTACCCTGAAGAATACCACCTATTTCATTGAGGCCCTGGTAGACAAGGGGATCCATTTTTTCAGTACCCAGCTCTATTTTATAACCCCGATCGTAGGCCTCACCCTGGTATATCTCTATGTAAAGTACGTTCACAGGGAAAAGCTGGAACACGCCATTTCTTCCATCCTCCTTGCCATGTCCAAGAAGAAGGGGATCATCAGCGTAAAGAAGATCTACACCCCTCTGATCACAGCCCCGCTTACTGTTGGATTCGGGGGTTCCGTGGGACTTTTAGGGCCTGCCGTGGCATCAGGAGCCGCAATCAGTTCTAATTTGTCGCGCTTTCTGCATATCAACGCCAAGACCCGTTCCTTATTGATCGCCTGCGCCTCTGCGGGAGCCATCGCATCCGTCTTTCAATCGCCTATCGCGGCCATCATCTTTGCCGTGGAAGTGTTTAGCCTGGATCTGACCATGATCTCCTTGCTTCCCCTGCTTTTTGCTTCTATCTCAGGGGTGCTTACCTCATATTTTTTTCTGGGCGACGAGACCCTGTTCTTTTTTAGTATCACGGAAAAATTCCAGATCAGGGACACTGCCTTCTATATCCTGCTGGGGGTGGGTACCGCTTTTGCTTCCATTTATTTTACCAAGATGTATTTCGGTATCCTGCAGTTCTTCAAAAGGTTCAGGAGCCCCAAATACAAGCTCCTGGTTGGCGGGATCGCCATTGGGGTCATGCTCTACTTTATTCCGCCTCTCTATGGGGAGGGATTTGGTTTTATCAATCACCTGCTGGAGGGAAATTCCCTGGAGGCTCTGGGAAAAACCCCTTTTGACGATTACACCTCCAATATTTGGGTGGTCATCGCCCTCCTTTTCGGGATCACCATTTTTAAAGCAGTAGCCATGACAACTACCTTTGCCGCAGGGGGTGCTGGTGGGATCTTTATCCCTACCATGGTCATGGGCAGTACCCTGGGAAATGTGGTCGCAAAAGTGATCAACAACCTTGGAATGGGCTTTGAGGTCAATGAGAGCAATTTTACCCTGATCGGGATGGCCGGGCTCATAGCCGGCGTGTTACATGCGCCTTTGACCGCTATATTCCTTATCGCTGAGATTACAGGGGGCTATGAACTTTTCGTGCCGCTGATGATCACTTCGGCCATCTCCTTCCTGATCACCAAGAATGCCATGGACCACACCATTTATACCCGGGAACTCGCCAGGGCTGGAGCACTGATCACACACGACAAGGATCAGACAGTCCTGACCCTTATGCAACTGGACGACGTCATTGAAAAAGATTTTAAGACCGTGAACCTGGAGATGACCCTGGGGGAGATGTTGCATCAGTCGGTAGCAAAATCGACCCGGAACATTGTCCCGGTCGTCAACAAAGATGGGGTCCTTATGGGAATCGTCCTGCTGGATGATGTCAGGGATTTTATGTTCGATACCACTTTGTACGACAAGATCCTGGTGGAAACACTGATGCACAATGCCCCCGAACACATATTCTATGAATCGGATTCCATGCAGGCCGTTATGCAAAAATTTCGGGACAGCAGTGCCTGGAATCTGCCTGTGATCCGGGAGGGGAAATACTACGGTTTTGTCTCCAAATCAAAATTGCTCACTGCATACAGGCGCAAGCTGATCAATTTTACAAAGTAAAAACATGTTTAAAAGCAAATATCTCATCACGGCCATTGTATTACTCTCCCTGGGAGCCATCGTGTATGGCTTTATCGTCATTGGTGAAGAACCCGCCTTGGGAAACAAATGCATCGGTTTCGGAACGGTAGGCCTGTTCCTTCTGGCCATGCCGCTCTTCCTGCTAAAGGAGAGCAAAGGAAAGAAGGTAAAGGACTATATGCTGACAGAGGACAACATCCGAAAAATGAGGGAGGTCGAGGATAAAAAGTCCCGAAAAGACTCAACCTCAGACAAATAATGAAAATTCCTCTGCTTCATCTGCTTAAAATTCCATATTTTAGTAGTACACATATTATTTATTAATCTTTTATTGGATGACTGGAACAGTAAAATTCTTTAATGAATCCAAAGGTTACGGATTCATTACCAACGACGAGACCGGAAAAGACATCTTTGTTCACGCCACTGCCCTTAACGGGGTAGAGTTGAACGAGGGAGACAAAGTAGAATACGAAGAAGCAGAGGGGCGAAAAGGAATGGTTGCCGCCAAAGTTCAGGTGGTAAGCTGATATATTTTATTTTGATTGAAGGCTAAGCACCCGTTCTATACGGGTGTTTTTTTTGTCCTTAGTTCAGGTTTCGCCTCTGAATGAAGAACCGTTTCAGCAGTTCACTGGCCTCTTTTTCCATCACCCCGGCAGTGATGTGTGTCTTGGGATGCAACTTTCCTCCCGATGCAGAAAAGCCGCGTTGAGGATCAGGGGCGGCATAGACGATCCTGGGGATCTGGCTCCAGTAAAGGGCTCCGGCACACATCAGGCAGGGCTCGAGAGTTATATAAAGCGTGCAATCGTACAGGTATTTACCCCCCAGAAAATTGGATGCAGCTGTGATAGCGAGCATCTCCGCATGGGCCGTGACGTCATTAAGCCTTTCGGTTTGGTTGTGCGCCCTGGCGATGATCCTGCCTTGTACAGAAATGACAGCCCCAATGGGCACTTCTCCCTCTTCAAAGGCGATTTCTGCTTCCTGCAGGGCCTTTCTCATGAAATACGCATCGTCCAGTATGATATCCATGGGGTCAAAAATACAATTTTCATCTATGGTGCAACCCCCTTCAAAACCGAATTAATGTACCTTTGTCCCCTGTATGAAACTCCTGGATTCCATACAAAGTCCCGAAGATCTCCGCAAACTGCCAGAGGAGAAGCTGATCGCCCTTTCCGGGGAACTCAGGGAATTCATCATCGACATCGTTTCGGCCAAGGAAGGGCATCTCGGTGCGAGTCTGGGAGTGGTGGAACTCACCATTGCCCTCCATTACATCTTCAATACCCCCTATGACCGACTCATCTGGGATGTGGGCCATCAGGCCTACGGCCATAAAATACTGACCGGTAGGCGGACACGTTTTAACACGAACCGGCAGTTCGGGGGGATCAGTGGGTTCCCAAAACGGGAGGAAAGCGAGTACGATGCCTTCGGTACCGGCCACAGTTCCACCTCCATCTCTGCTATGATCGGGATGGCCCTGGCAGCCAGGCTGAAAGGCGAAAACGAAAGAGAGCACATCGCCGTGATCGGGGATGCTTCCATTGCCAGCGGTATGGCTTTCGAAGGGCTGAACCACGGGGGGGTTCTCGATGCAAACCTCCTC
>JBFKPJ010000139.1:0-5811 GCA_041628355.1 Muriicola sp.
ATCGGCTTCCCCCAGGGTAAGGCCCGCAAAATAGTGGGCCACCTTGATCACGTCTTCCTGGTACACCATCACCCCGTAGGTCTCGGGCATAATGTCGAGCAACACGGGATGCCCCTTCTCCTCTGCCCTGCCCGGGTTGCGGTGCCTCATGATGTATTCCCGCATCATCCCGCTCTGGGCCACCCCCGGCCTGATGATGGAACTGGCGGCCACCAGCCCCAGGTAGGTGTCTACCTCCAGTTTCCTGAGCAGCATCCGCATCGCAGGGGATTCCACGTAGAAACAGCCCATGCACTGGGCAGACCGGATCATGCTGTTGATCTGCGGATCCTGCTTAAAAGACTTGATATCATGTATGTCGATGGAGGCGTGTTCCTCGGGGCGGTTGAGGGCCAGGATATCTATGGTCTCCTTGATCTTGGCCAGGCCGCGCTGCCCCAGGATGTCGAACTTGTACAGGCCTACATCCTCGGCGATCACCATGTCGAACTGGGTGGTGGGAAAGCCCTTGGGCGGGAGATGAGTGGCCGAGAAAGTGTGCAGGGGCTTGTCGCTGATCAGGATCCCCCCGGCATGGATACTCAGGTAATTGGGCATGTCCTTGATCAGGTTGCCGTATTTGAGGACCAGGAGGGAGACCCCGTCCAGCTCCGACGGGGTGTAATGCCCCTCACAGAGGAAGTCGATCTCCGCCTTGGGCAAACCGAATACCTTCCCGAGCTCACGGATCACACCCCTCGATTTAAAGGTGACATAGGTGCCCAGCAGGGCTACATGCGGAAAGCGGTCGAAGATGTATCGGGTGATCTCCTCCCGGTCCTTCCAGGAAAAATCGATGTCGAAATCGGGCGGGTTGGTCCGGTAGAGGTTGATAAAACGTTCAAAGTAGAGGTCGAGTTCGATGGGATCCACATCGGTGATCCGCAGCAGGTAGGCCACAATGCTGTTGGCCCCGCTCCCCCGCCCCACATAGTAAAAACCCCGTTTTCGGGCTTCGGAGACGATGTCCCAGTTGATCAGGAAATAGGAGACGAAACCCTTGTCCCTGATGAGCTCCAGTTCCTTCGCCAGGCGGGAGCGTATACGGTCATCCACCTCCGGGTAGCGGTAGGGCAGCCCTTTTTGGCAGAGTTCTTCCAGGAGGGCTTCATCTGCCTCCCGGCTCCCGAGGTAGGTGCTCAGGTTCTGCGACTTTCGCTCCGAAGAAAAATCGAAGTGGATGCTGCAGGCTTGCATAAGCTGTTCCGTATTCCTGAGGATAAAGGAATATTCGGAAAAGACCTCCGCCAGGTTGCGGACGGGGAACATCTTCTCTTCCGGGGAAGCCTGCTCTTCTTCAGGCAGCTTGCTCAGCAGGACGTTGTTGTCTATGGCCCTGAGGAGTCGATGGGCGTTGAAATCCCTCTTGTTCCTGAAGGTGACGGGCTGCAGGACCACCAATTTGTCCCTGTATTCTATGAGCCTCGAAAAGGGCAGCCGCCTCAGGTCAGTCACCGAGATCCCTATGTACTCCTGGTCCGAGAAGTGGTACTGGTCATTGAGGAGGACCTTCTCGAAGGGATAGATCACGAAGGCATTTCGGAAAGCGGGAGCCTTTGCAGGGATCTTCTTCTCCCGGTGCAGGTGGTGAGACAGGAAATCGTTGAGTTCCCGGTACCCCTCGTTGTTTTTGGCGATCCCCACAAAACAGGCATCCACCCCATTCCGGAAGTCGATCCCCAGGATAGGCTGTATGCCGAAGTCGGCCGCCCGGCGGACAAAGTTGAGGCAGGCCGAAGTATTGTTGATATCGGTCAGGGCCAGGCGGGCCACCTCGTTCTCCCGGGCGAGTTCCAGCAGGGCCACCTCGGAGAAGGTACCGTAGCGGAGACTGTAGTATGTATGACAGTTTAAATACAAAATAATCTTTTTTATTTCCTTCTCTTTTCTTTGCTCGTCCAAAGAAAAGAGAGAAAAGAAAGGACGGCTTATCTGAGGAATTTTCCCCGACAAGCGGGGAAACCGGTCTCGAAAGTCCGCCATCCCGCCTTCGGCAGGACGAGTACCACCGGACATTTCTCGACCTATTCTGCAGATAAGCGGTTACATCTTTATCGCCAGCGAAAGAGTCAAGCTTCGTTAAAAATCGCTGAAGCCCTGGAAGCGATTTAGGAGATTGGCTCTGGTTTTAATGCCCGCATTAAAATCGCCTACGATAAAGTGTCCTTTTCTTTGCTTCGTTTCTTTTGGACAAGCAAAAGAAATGAAGTGTTATTGTTTGCGATGTGCCAGCACAATCGGCGGTTGCCCATTGAACGGATTCACCATCCTCCCGATGGTCTTCGCCCCCATGCCCGAGGCGCGGATGACGCTCTTGTCTCCAAAGCGCTCCCGGATGCGGTCCATGGCCGCATAGAGATTCAGGGCCTCTTCCGTATCCTCGAACAGGTTGATCTGGTAATTCCCCGGCACCAGGTGGCTGAACCGGATGCCGACGAGGCGGACCAGCATGCGTCTGTTGTAAAGGGTGTTGAACAGTTCCAGGATCCTGGGGATCAGGATGTGGTCTGCACTGGTATAGGGGATGCGCATCTGCCTGGAATAGGTATTGAAATCCGAGTAGCGCACCTTTACCGCAATGCAGGCCGTGAGCTTTTCCCCCCGCCTCAGCTGATAGGCCAGGTTCTCCGTCATGGCGATCAGGATGCCTCTGAGCCTGGCCACGTCTATGGTATCCCTGTCGAAGGTGCGTTCGGTGGAGATGGATTTGCGGTCCGAAAAGGGAATGACGGGGGTGTTGTCGACCCCGTTGGCCCGTTTCCAGATCACCTTCCCGTTGGCCCCCAGTACGCGCTGCATCACGTCCACAGGCATTTCCTGTATGGTCCTGACCTGCCTCAGCCCGAGGTTGCGCAGGATCTGGTAGGTCTTGTCGCCCACCATGGGGATCTTCTTGATGGAGAGGGGGGCCAGGAAGGGCTTCTCATAGCCGAGATCTACCTTGAGCTGGTTGTTGGGCTTGGCCTCGTTGGTGGCTACCTTGGAGACCACCTTGTTCACGGACAGGCCAAAGGAAATAGGCAGGCCCGTTTCCTTCATAATGGTCCGCCTCAATTCGGTGGCATAGCGGTAGCAACCAAAAAAGCGGTCCATGCCCGAGAGGTCTGCGTAGAATTCGTCAATGCTCGACTTTTCAAAGACCGGGACTTTCTCTTTGATGATCTCGGTCACCAGGTCTGAGTGCTTGCTGTAGGTGCCCGCATTCCCCCGGATCACCACTGCCTCCGGGCAGAGTTCCCGGGCCATCTTCATGGGCATGCCGGAATGCACCCCGAAACCCCGGGTCTCATAGCTGCAGGCGGCCACCACACCCCGGTCGCTGGTACCCCCCACCAGGATGGGTTTGTTTTTCAGCTCACTGTTGATGAGTCGTTCCACGGACACAAAAAACGTGTCCAAATCCAGATGTAAGATCGTCTTTTGCATACGGTCGAAAAAGGATAGCTAAAATATGGAATATTTCCATTTTTTTGGATTTTTTCCATGTTAAAATTCATATGCAAAAAGAAAAAGGCCGCACACCAAAGTGTACGGCCTGTACGAATATTGAAAACGTTTGGTCTAACCTGCCTATAGCGACTGAAAAGCCTGGATGATCAGGAACACCATAAAGGAGATGAACAAACATCCCACCAGGATGAACAGATCGATCAGATCAAACTTTTTCCGCACGGGGTCTTTAGGAAGAACTATGGTTCTTTAATCGAAGGCAAAACCAGTAATTATTCGGTAAATAAAGGCATAAAGCACAACACCGAACATGATAAAACTGAACCAGGCGAAAAATTTGAAAAATTTCCTGATCACAAAGTTTTCTAATTGCCTAAAAGCTTCAATGTAAATCTCCTTTAAAAGTATTAATGTCTTCATAACTTGATAAATAGGTTAATGTTCGTAACTGTACTTCCAAAACTACTGACCCTACTCAAAGCAGGGGGTATTTCTAGTTGATCAACCGCAAAAAGAGGATTAACAACCTGCCGCAGACCGTATATCTGAAGGAACATGCCGTTTATCGAAACCCTTGCAATTCAGCTCATCCGTTGTATGCAAAGAGATGATCGACAAACTACACTCCCCGGGATGAACGATTGGGAAAGGTCTATGTTCAGAAAGTTAAACTATTCTCACAGGTGCGGACTGGTAAACCCAAGAGTGGCCAACCCGGCCTTGATCTCAGGGGAGGACATGAAGAGATCCCACAACAGCCCGGTCCGGTAATTCTCTATCATGACCACCACAGGCCCCTGGTCGATCGCCAGGTAATTTTCCGCATACCAACCCTCCGTAAGGTTGAAGGCATCATAAAACCCATAAGGACCCCATAACCGGTCCCGGTGATCCTCATAGAAATTCCGCAGGGCCTCCATGGAATAGTCCGGGGTATAGGGCAGGGAGGAAATGGCGGCGGTCGGGCTGATCACCCCCAGGTCGTTCGTAGGGCTGTGGGCCGAATACCCCAGGTGGTTGTCACTGGCCGTCAGGCCCCAGTTTAACCTTCCATATCCCACAAAGTTTTTAGGATTTTCGATGCAATAGGCCCGGTTGATGAGACTGTGGTTCACATTCTGTAGCCAGTAATCCGCATAGGTGTCCTGCAGCCCCCTGGGATCGAGTCCCAGGAAGGGATAATGAGCAAAGAAGAGCGGCCCCCCGTAATCCGGCCCCAGGGGAAGGGTCCACTGGCCGTAGTATTCCTGCCCGTTGGTGAAGTCGGCTCCCGAGGTCCATCCATTGTGATAGACGGAGGAAGATATGGGGTGAGTGGGTGAAGAGGCGGCGAGCACATAGGTGATCAGGGCCTCGTTATACCCCTTGATCTGGTGGTTGATCGTCCACTCATACTGAGGCGACCAGTGCCAGGTGAGCACCTCCTGCCCATTCGTATACCAGTCCCACTCCACCTCATGCCAAAGCCGGTTGATCTTTTCCCTGAGTTCAACTTCTTCCGCGGTGTCCCCGTCAAAATACTGGCGGGCCGTGAGCAAACCCTGTATCATAAAGGAGGTCTCCACAATATCGCCTCCATTGTCTTCTGTGAAAAAGGGGCGTACTTTCCCTGTACTGCCATAATACCAATGCGGAAAAGCCCCGTGGAATCGGTCCCCCGAAAGCAGGAAATCCGTGATCCTATGAAGGCGGTCCACGGCCTCGGTCCGACTTATATAATTACGTTCCACCCCGACGACCAGGGCCATCACCCCGAAGCCTGAGCCTCCCGAGGTCACGATCTCATATCCTGAAACCCCGTATGCATCCCTGTTGGAACGTTCCAGGGCCATCCCGCTTACCGGGTGGGCAAAGTCCCAGAAATATTTAAATGTTTGGGACTGGACTAGGTCCAGGAGTTCTTCATCAGAAAGTGGTGCCGGTGAATTTTGATCCGGATCTATAAAATCGGCCTTCTCTTCCTTAGAAGCACAAGAGAACAGAAGGACCGCTGACAAGAATCCTAAAATTGAACGACGCAAGGACCGTATCCCGGTATGATGTACAAGGGAAAACATGGTTAAAAATAGGGGTATTTGGTTGAAGTTTTGCAATGGCTTTGAAAACCGCAAAAAGAAACCCTGCGCTTGCTTCAAAATCCCGTAGTTCAACTCATGCATCAAAACTCGCAGGGATTGCTTGCCTCACGGCAAGCTTCCCTTCAAGCTCGTTTTGAAAACCGCAAAAAGAAACGCTTCGTTCACTCCTCAAAAGAAAGCGAGATCGATTGACCAAAAGGATGAGTCAAAACTCGCCGGGATTGCTTGCCTTGCGGCAAGCTTC
>JBFKPJ010000140.1:0-5776 GCA_041628355.1 Muriicola sp.
AGGATGTCCCAGCACACAGGGTAGTAAATCGCATAGGATTGCTTAGCGGGAAGCACCATTTCGGTGGGTCCAACCTGATGCAGCAACTTCTCGAAAATGAGGGGCTGGTCATCATGGAGGACCGCATACAGGATTTTAAAAAGCATTTCTGGGACCCCCTCAAGGAGCTCGGAGAACCCTGTTGAACAAGGGATTCGGACTCATCTCTAGAAGTATAAAATAGCAGCATGATCCTGCAGGTCATTTCCATGCAGTTTCTTCCGAATCTCGGCCCGATACCGTATCTTTGTTGTTTAGAATGATTTTACATTAAGGAAAGGACAGGACCGGATGAAATTAGATAAAAAAGAAATACTCAAAGCCCTGGAAACCATCACCGTGCCGGGAGAAGGCCAGAACATGGTGGAAAGCGGCGCAGTGCGGAATATACAGACTTTCGGAGATGAGGTTGTGGTAGACATCACCATAAAGAACCCCAGTCTTCAGGCCAAGAAGAAGACTGAGGTTTCCATCCTGCAGGCCATACACAGGGAGGTCTATGAAAAGGCGAAGATCACGGTCAACATTACTGTGGATGTACCATCCAAGCAAAAGGCAAACGAGATCAAAGGTGCGCCTATCCCCGGAATCAAGAATATTATTGCCGTGGCCTCCGGTAAAGGAGGAGTGGGTAAGTCCACCGTCACGGCCAACCTGGCCGCGACCCTCTCGAAAATGGGTTTTTCAGTGGGGATACTCGACGCGGATATTTACGGTCCATCTATCCCCATTATGTACGATGTAGCTTCCCAGAAGCCATTGGCAGTTGAAGTGAACGGAACATCCAAGATGAAGCCCATAGAGAATTACGGGGTCAAGATCCTGTCCATTGGGTTCTTTACCCAGCCTAACCAGGCGGTCATCTGGAGGGGCCCCATGGCAGCCAAAGCCCTAAATCAGATGATCTTCGATGCTCACTGGGGCGAACTGGACTTCCTTTTGATCGACCTGCCTCCGGGAACAGGAGATATACACCTGAGTATCATGCAGGCCCTGCCCGTTACGGGTGCAGTGGTGGTGAGTACTCCGCAGGAGATCGCCCTGGCCGATGCCAGGAAAGGGGTGGCCATGTTCCAGCAAGAGGCCATCAACGTGCCCGTACTCGGGATCATTGAGAATATGGCATACTTTACTCCGGCCGAACTCCCTGAAAACAAGTATTACATTTTTGGCAAGGACGGGGCCAAAAATTTGGCTGAGGATATGGATGTGCCCTTCCTGGGCGCCCTGCCCCTGGTGCAAAGCATTCGTGAAGCCAGTGATGCAGGACGTCCTGCGGCCTTGCAAACGGCAACCCCTCTGGAAGCTTCTTTTGAAGAGATCACGAGAAATACCGTACAGGAACTCGTTAGAAGGAACACGCATATGCCTCCTACCGAAGCGATCAAGATAACTACAATGGCTGGTTGTTCTGCCGTTAAAAAGAAAGGATAATGACGCCCGATGAACTTAAATTAAAAGTAGAGAACGCCCTTGACGAGATACGTCCTTTTTTGCAGAGCGATGGAGGTGATATCACGCTTATCTCCATAGAGGATGGAAAATTGGTCAAGGTCCGGCTCGAAGGTAACTGTGTGGGATGCAGCGTCAATCAGATGACCCTGAAAAGCGGGGTGGAGATGACCATCAAGAAACACGCCCCCCAGATTGAACAGGTTATCAATTTGGCGGTTTAAACCGCATTCCGAGTTCTGTCTCCAACCTATATCTGGAATCTCCCTTTTTGAGATTAAATCCTGGCCTGATAGGTGAACAGGTTGTAATATCTTCCTTCGCGGGCTATGAGTTCTTCGTGATTGCCCGTTTCTGCAATATGTCCATTTTCGATCACCATGATCTGATTCGCTTTCCTGATAGTGCTCAACCTGTGGGCGATCACGATGGTGGTCCTGCCTTTGGTAAGGGCTGCGAGACTCTGCTGAATAAGGCCCTCGCTTTCGGTATCCAGGTTGGAGGTGGCCTCATCCAGGATAAGGATCCTGGGGTCTGCGAGGATGGCACGTGCGATAGCAATGCGTTGCCTTTGGCCTCCGGACAGTTTGATTCCCCGCTCCCCGATAAGCGTGTCCAATCCGTCTTCGAACCGGTCCGTAAATTCATCCACGTAAGCAGACCTCACGGCATTCAGCAATTCACTCTCGGTGGCCTGGGGTCTTGGAAACATGATATTCTCCCTGATCGTCCCTTCAAAGAGAAAGTCGTCCTGCAAGACCACCCCCAGGTGTTTTCGGTAATACTTCAACACGATCTTCGACAGGTCGTATCCGTCTACGGTGATCTTCCCGCTCTGGGGTTTCAGGAAGCTGGCAGCAAGGCCCGCTATGGTACTTTTACCGGAGCCTGAACTGCCCACCAGGGCTACGACAGAGCCCGGCTTTACCTCAAAGCTTATATCGTGCAATACCTCTTTCTCTTCCTCATAGGCAAAGGAAACATGTTCAAATACGATATGCCCTTCGATATGTTCGGGCTTAAGGGTTCTTTCCATCGGGTCTTCTTCCTCCGGCAGGTTCATCAGCTCTTCCGTGCGATCGAGACCTGCCAGGGCTTCACTGAGCTGGCTTCCGATATTGCTCATTTGTACAATGGGAGCGATCATCAGTCCCAGCAAGAACGTGAATTCCAGGAATTCCCCTAGCGTAAGGACACCGGTCATGATCTTGTACCCCCCAATCCCCATGATGCCCGTGGTAGCCACTCCCAGCAGGAAGGTGGAGGAACTCGTCATCACGGCCGTAGCGGTCAGGCTCTTCTTCACATTCTGGTACAGCCTGTGGACCCCGTCCTTGAAGATATCATGCTCCTGGGCTTCGGCATTGAATCCTTTGATGACGCGGATCCCGCCCAGGGTTTCAGTGAGTCGGCCTGTCACCTCTGCATTGATCTTTCCCCGGTTCCGAAAAATGGGGCGTATGATCTTGAATGCCTTCAGGGCGACGACCGCAAAGATCGCCAGGGGGATCAGGGCGAAGAGGGTCATGGACACACTGATGTTCAATAAGAGGAGCAAGGCCACTACCGCCGTGATCGTCCCGCCTACCAATTGGACGAGCCCGGTCCCGATGAGGTTCCTCACCCCTTCCACATCCGTCATGATCCTGGAGACGAGTTCCCCGGATTTGGTATTGTCAAAAAAACGGATGGGCAGGGCCAGGATCTTATGCTGGACCTGGGCCCTGAGTTCTGAGATCATATACTGGGCCTGCACACTCAGGATTTTGGTCAGGAGGAAAGAGGTCACTGCCTGTACCAGGATGGCCAGGATAACCACCCCGATCAGTAGCTTCAGAAACTCGACATCCTTGTTCGGGATGATATCGTCCATCAGGTATTTGAGAGACATGGGCGCGACAAAGCTTGCCCCTTTGCTGATCACGATCAGGATGAGACCGATCAGGACCAGGTTCCGCCTGGGCCAGATGATGGTCCTGAATGCCTTGAGGATGCTGACCTTTTTTCCAGCCATAGTATTGTGAACTCGAGGAAATACGAAGGCGAAAGATACTCATTATTTGACAGCTCTGATGAGGCTGAGACTGGGCCGGGAAAGAAAATTAGTTTTTCCCGCAGAAGTCGATTAAATTCACAGAATCTCAAAAAAACAGGATGAAAAGATACGCCGCCCCCCTTGTGTTATTCATTTTTTACTTTCTGCTTATTTCCTGCGGCAGGGTACAGGAACTCACCGAATTGGAGCGATGGAAAACCCGTGCCGAGCAAACCACCATTATCAGGGACCAGTTCGGGGTGCCCCATATTTATGGGAAAACAGATGCGGACGCCGTTTTTGGCTTGCTGTATGCCCAGTGTGAGGACGATTTCAACCGGGTGGAACAGAATTACATCTGGGCCACCGGCAGGCTGGCCGAAGTGGAAGGGGAAGACGCCCTTTACAGCGACCTCAGGGCCAGGATGTTCATGACGGAGGAAGAGGCTGAGGACATGTACGAGAACAGCCCCGAATGGCTCAAGGAGCTGTGCATGGCCTTCGCGGACGGGATCAATTACTACCTCCACACCCATCCCGAGGTACAGCCCAAACTGCTTACACGGTTCGAACCCTGGATGCCCATGTATTTCAGCGAGGGCTCTATAGGAGGGGATATAGAACGCATCAGCACGCGCAGGTTGAAAGCCATGTACGAGAAGGGTATCGAATTTCCGAAATCCGCAGAAATGGAGATCGAGAAGAGAGAAAAGGAATTGGAGCCCCAGGGATCTAACGGGATCGCGATCTCAGGCAGTCTGACGCAGTCGGGGAATGCCATGCTGCTGATCAACCCCCATACCTCCTTTTATTTTCGGGGGGAGGTACACGCCGTAAGTGAAGAAGGGCTGAACGCCTATGGGGCGGTGACCTGGGGGCAATTCTTTATTTACCAGGGTTTTAACGAGAAGACCGGATGGATGCACACCTCCACCTATACGGACGTCATCGATGAATTCGTGGAAACCGTGGTGGACATGGATGGTAACTTGTTCTACCAATACGGGGAAGAGCTCAGGCCCGTGGAGGTATCAGAGGTAAGCCTGAAATACAAAGATGGGGATAATCTCAAAGAAAGAAGCTTCCCTTATTACCGCACCCACCACGGGCCTATCACCCATATGGAAGGAGACAGGGTGGTGGCCACGGCCATGATGTGGGACCCGGTAAAGGCACTGGAACAGTCATATATCAGGACCAAGCAAACAGGGTACGAAGGATTCAGGAAGATGATGGATATCAGGACCAATTCATCCAACAACACGGTCTACGCCGATGCAGATGGGAATATCGCCTACTTCCACGGCAATTTTATACCGGTCAGGGATACCCTTTTTGACTATACAAAGCCCGTTGAAGGCAAGGACCCCAGGACCGACTGGAAGGGGTTGCACACGGTGGATGAGAATATCCTCCTGCTCAACCCTCCCAATGGGTGGATACAGAACTGCAATTCGACCCCTTTTACCGCTGCCCTGGAATTCAGCCCGAAACGAGAGGATTACCCCGGGTATATGTCTGTGGACCAGGAGAATTTCCGGGGGGTACACGCCATTGAATTGCTCACGGGCCGCAGCGGGTATACCCTGGACAACTTGATCGAACTGGCCTATGACCCGTATTTACCAGCTTTTAAGGCACTTATCCCCGGATTGGTAGAGGCGGCAGACCAGAGTTCTGGCCTGGATGCGGAAACCAGGGAAGCTATTGATGTACTAAGGCAATGGGATTTCAGGACCTCCAAGGAATCGGTCGCTATGACCCTTGCTCATTATTATGGAACCTCATCATGGCAATGGTTTATAGCAGGAAAACGCAAGGTATGGCCTACACAATTTGAAGCATTCAATGATATTAGGAATAACATATCAAATGAAGACATGCTTAAGGTATTTTCACTTGTCTTATCAAGGCTAAATGATGACTTTGGTACCTGGAAAATGCCCTGGGGAGAGGTGAACCGCTACCAGAGGCTCAATGGAGACATACGCCAGCCCTTTGACGATGCAAAACCGAGCATCCCCATCGGATTTGCTTCAGGCCGGTGGGGAGCCCTCGCCGCCTATGGCGCGCGCTATGACAACAACACCAAAAAGATCTACGGGACCAGGGGCAACAGCTTTGTTGCAGTCGTGGAATTCGGGGAGAAAGTGAAGGCTAAAAGCATTTTGGCGGGTGGACAGAGCGGGGATCCGTCTTCCCCTCACTTCGATGATCAGGCGCAGTTGTACGCCGATGTAAAGTTCAAGG
>JBFKPJ010000141.1:0-5712 GCA_041628355.1 Muriicola sp.
ACCGACAGGATCTACAAGGGATATGAACGGGAGGAGGCTTTGTTGCAGGATGTCCGTCGCGATTTCCTGAGCAAACGCCCTGAGATGCTCGCCGAGTTGGAACAGCTGGAGGGGTATTTCCAGGATCCCCTTCAATACAGGGAGGCCTATGCATTTCTGGAATCCTTTTTTGTGATCCTGGAGGATGACAAGAAGTTTGAAAGGCAGGTCCTGAACCGCCTAAGAACCCGCTAGGCTCAGGTTTTCCGGATCCTCCCCGTCAATGAATTTCCGGTAATGGTCGTACCGCTGGAAGATCTGTTCCACGTACTGGAAAGGCTCAAGTCCGCGTACATAACCAAACCTGACAACTTCGTGATTGTAATTCTGGGGAAAGCTCAGGGCCAGGATCATCTCAGCCACATTTCCGTCCCAAACGGTATCTTTCAGGCCTTTTACCTGGGCAAGGTTCTGGGCATCCAGCACATGGCTGTAACCGCAATTGTAGGAAGCCATCGTAAATTTGATCCGCTGGACGGAATCCGTGATATGGGCGAAATTCCTGTATAGTTGCCCCAGGTATTGCGTCCCGGCACGGATCACCTCCCCGGCATCGGCCGTGGCCGTTACCCCCAGGTCTTCGGCCGTCTCGGGCATGAGTTGCATCAGGCCGCTGGCCCCCGCCCAGGACCTGGCTTCGGGATCGAAACGGGATTCCTGGTAGATGAGGGATGCCAAAAGTCGCCAGTCCCATCCAAGTTTCCTGGAGTTTTCCTTGATGATGGGGTCGAACCTGCTGATCTGTTTCTGGTTCAGGCTGTAGAACGGGCTGTTCACCCGCCTTTTGAAACTCCTTTTGTTCTTGAAATACTTATTGTAGATCACGTAATAGTCGTCCTGCTTTTTTTCCTTGCGAAGCCACTGGTTTGTAGCTTCAAGGAGTTTTTTGGATCCCGGTCTCAGTGCCCAGGCTATACGCTGGGAGAAACTCAGGGGGACCTCCACATCCAGGTTGGGGAAGTAGGAGGCATTGATGCTGGCCAGGTTCTTGTCTGCCAGGGTGTATTTGATCTCCCCGTCTGCTACCATTTTGATGATCTCATCCGTGGTGATGTTCCCTTTCAGGGTATCGATGACGATGTCTCCCCCGATCTCCCGGGACAGGTTTCGTATCCTTCGGAAATAGGAGGAGTTCCGGCGGACGGAAATGGTATCTCCAATGAGTTCTATAGGGTCGCTTATCATCGCTTCCCTGATCTGGTCCAGGGTCATCTGCCTCCACCCTTTCGGTTTTCGCTGTACCAGGACCTGCTCAGTGATATAGAGGGATTCCGAAAAAGCCACTTCCTGTTTTCGTTCGGTCGTGATCGCCAGGCCATGGGCCACGATGTCCACTGAACCTGAACGGAGTTCATTGAGCATCTCATCCAGATCGCCCGAAACGTGCAGCTCAAGCTCCACTCCCAGGTTGTCTGCCAGGCGTTTGAGAAGTTCATATTCGTAACCCATGGGCTGGCCCCTGTAGAGGAAGTAGCTGGTTGCGCTGTAAGCGATCAGGGCCCTGAGCTTGCCCTCCGCCTGGATCTCAGTCAGGTCCCTTCTGGCTGCCAGTTCTGCCATCCTTCCCTCCCTGGTGTCCCGGAATTCTTTACAGGAACTCAGCAGCAGGCTAAAGAGCAGGAGGTATTTGACGAAATTGCGCATGATCTTGGGTCGCCTTACCGTAAGGGTCGATAAGGCAGTTGTAAATTACTAAATTTTGTGAAATGCCTACCTAAGGAGCAGAATCAGGGCTCCCAGGGCAGTGAGGATCAGGATCATCTTCCGGTAGAACCCTTCCCTGATCACCCGGACGAGCCTGACCCCCAGGAATAATCCCAGGGCCACCCCCGGCAAGAGCACGGCATTTACCAGGAGGGTCTCAGGTGTGATCGTTTCCCAGACCAGGATATGGAAGGGCAGTTTGAATAGGTTGATAAAGAAGAAGACCCAGGCGGCAGTCCCTATGAATTCATTCTTGGGAAGCCTCATGGCGAGGAAAAAAATGTTGGAAAAGGCACCGGCCAGGTTGCCGATCATGGTCGTGATGCCCGCCAGGATCCCCATAAATCCTCCAAAGCTCCAGTGGGTGGGGACCACTTTGGATTTACGCAGGTCCCACCAGGTCATCATGGCCACGCTCGCCAGGATCACGACCACCATCCAGACCTTAAAGGTTTCCTCCGGGAGGTCATTGCCCAGGACGACCCCGATAAGCACCCCACTCATCATCCAGGGAAGGAATCGTCTTATGTAATACCATTTTGCGTGTTTGTTGTAGTAGATCACTGCAAATACGTCGCCAACGACGAATAGTGGTACGAGAAGACCGGTGGAGGCCCGGGCCCCGAATGCCAGGGCCATCAGGGTGATGATGATCACTGCGATCCCCTTGATGCCCGATTTCGAAATTCCCAGCACTACGGAGGCGAGATAGGCAAGTATCCAGGAAGTGATGCTGATTTCCACGGCTATGGGTCTAATTCCCCGGGGAGGGCCGGATAAAGGTATCCCAAAAAATAATATCTTTAACCACTGACCAACAGATGACCTTATGGAACTAAGCACACTCGACTATGGCTTTATCATTGTTTTCTTTTCCACTGTCCTGGCCATAGGGGTCATCGTTTCCAAAACATCAGGCAAGAACACTTCCGAATTCTTTCTCAGCGGGCGAACCATGCCCTGGTGGCTTTTAGGCCTCTCTATGGTGGCGACCACCTTTTCTACAGACACCCCTAACCTGGTGACGGACATCGTCAGGACCAACGGGGTCTCTGGCAAC
Organism: Muriicola sp.; assembly: GCA_041628355.1. Classification (GTDB taxonomy): domain Bacteria; phylum Bacteroidota; class Bacteroidia; order Flavobacteriales; family Flavobacteriaceae; genus Muriicola. The sequence continues at coordinate 2,804 of JBFKPJ010000141.1, forward strand.
TGGGTCTGGTGGGCCTTTCTGATCACAGGCTTGCTCACAGTCTTTGTCTATGCCAAACTCTGGAGGAAATCGAACGTGAACACCGACCTGGAATTCTATGAACTCCGCTATGGGGGGGCACCGGCAAGGTTCCTCAGGAAATTCAGGGCGATCTACCTCGGGGTCATCTTCAACGTGATCACCATGTCTGCCGTTACCCTGGCTGCCATCAAGATAGGAGGGATCATGCTGGGGCTCGAGCCCTGGCAGACGGTGGTCAGTGCCGGACTCATCACGGTGACGTTCAGTGCGCTAGGAGGGTTCAAGGGGGTTGTGTATACTGACTTTCTCTTGTTCTTTGTGGCCATGTCCGGTGCCATAGGGGCGGCTTACTACCTGGTGAACCTCCCGGAAGTGGGCGGAATCGCTTCCCTCATGGCCAATGAACACGTCACGGATAAACTTTCCATCCTCCCGGATTTCAGCAATACCCAGGCATTGATCACTCTCTTTATCATCCCCCTGGCCGTACAGTGGTGGAGTTCCTGGTACCCGGGTGCTGAACCCGGCGGAGGGGGGTATATCGCCCAGCGTATGCTGGCCGCCAAGAACGAGAACCATGCCATTGGCGCTACCTTCTTTTTCAATATTATGCATTATGCCCTGCGACCCTGGCCCTGGATTCTCGTGGCCCTGGCCTCCCTGGTGATCTACCCGGACGTGGCCAGTATACAGGAAGCATTTCCGTCCATTGCGGATGACAAGCTGGGGCATGACCTGGCGTATTCTGCCATGCTGACCAAGCTGCCCAGCGGCCTGCTAGGCCTCGTACTGGCTTCGCTTATAGCTGCCTATATGTCTACCATCTCCACCCAGCTCAACTGGGGTTCTTCCTATATCGTCTACGATTTTTACAAACAACAGATCAATCCCCAGGCATCCGAAAAGCGGCTGGTGGCTGTGGGTCGGATCTCCACGGTGGTCCTCATGGTCTTCAGCGCTGCCCTGGCCCTGCTGCTTCAAAATGCCCTCCAGCTCTTTGAAGTGTTGCTCGTTTTTGGAGCCGGAACCGGACTGATCTTTATCCTGCGCTGGTTCTGGTGGAGGATCAACGCCTGGAGCGAGATCACGGCCATGTTTGCTTCCGGGATCATCTCCCTCCTCCTGAAACTGACTCCCGTTGGCCCCTTCTTTTTTGCCCCCGGGACAGGGGTATTTCCTGACTGGTCTGAGTACATCTTTGTGGTCGTGGTCACCACGGTGATCTGGATGGCAGCTACTTTTCTGACACAACCTGAATCTAAAGAGGTGCTGAGGTCATTCTACATCAAGATACAACCCGGAGGCCCGGGATGGGCCAAAGTGATCAGGGAAGCCGAAAAGGACCGGCAGCGGATCGTGAAGACGGATGAAAAATGGAGTGTCCCCAATGGCATCACGGCTATGCTGCTGGGATGTGTCCTGATCTATACCATCATGTTCTCTACGGGGTACTGGATCTATGGAAAATACATGCCCGCTACCATCCTGACGGCCATTGCGGTGGTCTCAGGCTTCCTGCTTACCAAAGTCTGGAACAAAATGAAAGGAACCATATTATAAACGATTTACTATTATGAGAGAAAGGATCATTTCCGTGGATATTTTCAGGGGACTCACCATCGCCCTGATGATCCTGGTGAACACCCCGGGTACCTGGGAGTATGTCTACCCCCCATTGCGCCATGCCGAATGGCATGGGTATACCCCTACAGACCTGGTCTTTCCGTTCTTCCTCTTTATAGTGGGGACGTCCATCGTATTTGCCTACAGGAATAAGGAACCGAACGCAGCAACCTACCGCAAGATCTCGATACGGACATTAAAACTGATAGGGTTGGGTCTGTTTCTGGGAGCTTTTACCCTCAGCTTTCCCTTTGTCAGGGAGTTTTCGGAGATACGGTTTCCCGGGGTGCTGCAACGAATTGGGGTCGTCTTTTTCTTTGCGGCTGTCCTGTATCTGAACGCCAACTGGAAGGCGATCCTCGGGATATGTATCGCTATCCTGGTCGGATACTGGATATGGCTGGGCTTTGTCCCTTTTGACGGGGCAGCGCCTACTTTTGATCGCGCACCCAACAACTGGGCCAACTTCATAGACCTGCAGGTCTTTGGCACCCATATGTACAAGGATGATTACGATCCGGAAGGGTTGCTCAGCACCTTTCCATCCATTGCTTCATCCCTGCTGGGGATCTTTACAGGACTGATCCTGATCTCCAAAAGACCCAGAAAGGAATTGATCATGCTCGCTCTTGGGGGAGGCATGGTAGCGCTTGGATATATATGGGACATGGCTTTCCCTATCAACAAAGCCCTGTGGACCAGCAGTTTTGTGCTCGTGACGGCAGGGTGGGCCAATATTTTCCTGGCGATCATCTATTATCTGACGGATGTGAAGGGCATTCAATTCGGTACTATTTTTAAATACACCGGGGCCAATGCCATCACCGTCTATTTCCTCTCCAGTTTTATCACCAAGATCTTCTATTCCGTTCGGGTAGCAGACGGGATGTCCCTGCATGGCTGGTTGTACGAGAATATCTTTGTTCACTCATTCCTGTCAGGAGAGATGTCTTCTCTCCTGTATGGCTTGGCTGTGGTGGGCTTCTATCTGTTGCTTGCCTGGTATATGTACCGCAGGAAGATCTTTATCAAGGTCTGATGTTGTTGTCGGGGTCGATCTGGTAATTTCTCAACGGGGATCAGGACGGCCAAAAGCCCATTTCAGGAAGTCAGGGAAGATCCTGGACCAGGTAGGCAGGTCGTGCTTGCCCCCCTCGATCTCCACATAGGAGATCTGCTCCGGAGAAGAATATCCTTTGAGCTCCAGTTCTTTGATCAGGTCCAGGGTGTCATCAATAGAATCGATAATACCGTTGTGGTTTCGG
>JBFKPJ010000142.1:0-5706 GCA_041628355.1 Muriicola sp.
CCGAGATCATAGAGGCCAATACCAAGGTGCTCAATGCAGGCTACTTCTTCGCCGAAACCCTGGAACTCATCCCGAATGCCTACACGATCTCCCCGGCCAAAATGCCGGCAGGTACCTACCGTATCATCATGGGGAACACCGCTACGGCATGGGGATTCCTTGCGGCGGCTGAGAAATCAGGGATGGAGCTCTTCCTGGGCTCCTACCCCATCACTCCTGCCTCGGATATCCTGCACGAACTCGTAAAACACAAACATTTCGGGGTAAAAACCCTGCAGGCCGAAGACGAAATTGCCGGGATCACCTCTGCCATTGGAGCGTCTTTTGCGGGTGATCTGGCGATCACCACCACCTCAGGACCCGGATTGGCCCTGAAAGGAGAGGCTCTTGGTCTTGCCATGATGATAGAACTGCCTCTTGTGGTTGTCGACGTCCAAAGGGGTGGTCCTTCCACAGGCCTGCCCACCAAAACAGAACAATCAGACCTTCTCCAGGCCATGTATGGCAGAAATGGGGAAAGTCCGGTAATTGTCATTGCTGCCAGCACCCCGGCCAATTGCTTCAATTTGGCCTATGAAGCCGCCAAGCTTACACTGGAACATATGACCCCAGTGATCCTGCTAACAGACGGGTATATTGCCAACGGATCGGCTCCCTGGAAGATACAAACGGTAGATGATATGCCTGAGATCAATAACATGCGACTGACCGGAGCAAAAGAGGATTATCATCCCTATGAAAGAGACAAGGATTCCCTGGCACGATACTGGGCAGTACCCGGAACTCCGGGGCTGGAGCACCGTGTAGGCGGACTCGAGAAAGACAAGGTCACAGGTAACGTCTCCTACGTCCCGGAGAATCACGAATACATGACCCGTATCAGGGCTGAAAAGATCAAGCGCGTGCAAAATTATATCCCTGACCAGGAAGTTGAATTTGCTCAATCAGGAGACCTCCTGGTCGTAGGTTGGGGAGGAACCTATGGCAGTTTGCACACCGCTGTAAAACACCTCAATGAAGAAGGATATGGGGATATCGGCCTCGCGCATTTTCACTATCTGAATCCCATGCCAAAAAATACGGAAGAGGTGCTCAGGAGGTTCAAAAAAATCATTGTTTGCGAGCTGAATACAGGTCAATTTGTGAAGGTGTTGAAATCGAACTTCAGCAATCACGAGTTCCTGCAATACAACAAGATTCAGGGGTTACCCTTCTCTAACAACGAACTGAAAGAAAAGTTCAAACAAATCCTGTCATGACCATGGAAACTGCTGTTAAGGAATACACCTATAAAGATTTTGCAAGTGATCAGGAAGTGCGCTGGTGTCCCGGATGTGATGATTATGTGATCCTGAGGTCGGTCCAGAAAGCACTGCCGGAGATCGGAGTGAACAAGGAGAACATCGTCTTTATCTCCGGAATCGGATGTTCTTCCCGCTTCCCATATTACATGGATACCTATGGAATGCACGGTATTCACGGGAGGGCTACGGCCATTGCCTCAGGGGTCAAACTGGCCAATCCCGGACTCAGCGTCTGGGTGATCACAGGAGACGGGGACTCCATGGCCATAGGCGGGAACCATTTTATCCATGTACTGCGCAGGAACCTGGACCTCAACATCATCCTGTTCAACAATGAGATTTACGGCCTAACCAAGGGACAGTTCTCCCCAACCTCCCTGGTTGGGCAGAAGACAAAATCCTCCCCTTACGGAAACACCCAGCCGCCCTTCTCTGCAGGGGAACTTGCCTTAGGGGCTCAAGCCCGTTTTTTTGCCAGGATCGGAGGGAATACCCCCAAGGAGATGACAGACATCTTCATCGCTTCAGAGAAATACAAAGGGACCGCCCTTGTAGAGGTGTTGCAAAACTGCCCCATCTTTAATGATGGCTGCTTTACCAAGTACACCGACAAGGCTGTACGGGAAGACAGGCAGCTTTTTGTTGAACACGGGAAGCCCATGATCTTTGGGAAGGAAAAGAATAAAGGACTGATTCTGAAAGGCCTGCGCCTTGAAGTTGTGACCATAGGAGAGGATGGCATCGAAGAATCTGACATCCTGGTTCACGATGCCAAAGAACAGGATCCTACCCTGCACCAGATGCTGGTTAGGCTCGAATATCCCATGGTAACGGGGATCATACGAAGTTACGAGGACGTGACCTTTGAAGAGCGGGAAGACGCTCTCACCGTACAGGTGAAATCGGATTCTGCCTTCAGGAAGACCAAGGACCTCTTCTTTTCGGGAGACATCTATGAAATCAAATGACAACTGAACATTGAACTATGGGTTCGGAAGCAATCATTGTATTCTTTTTGGCAGGGATCGTACTGGTCGCCGGGGCGAATTTCTTATCGAATCTGATCTCACCCAAGTCAGACAGCCTTGCCAAAAGGGATCCTTACGAAAGCGGAATGACCACTATTGGACCCACCTGGGTACAATTTAAGGTCGGGTATTACCTCTTTGCCATCCTCTTTCTGGTCTTCGATGTAGAGATCGCCTTTTTGGTCCCATGGGCAGTGGCTTATAAAGGGATAGGGGCTGTAGCCTTTGTCGAGATCCTGATCTTTTTATTTATCCTGGGGGTCGGATTGTTATACGCATGGAAAAAAGGAGCATTAAAATGGGAATGAACGAAGCCAATAAAATACCGGAAGATTTCCCCGGGAAAGTGATCCCGGCCGGAAACGGAGCGAATGTCGTGGTGACAAACCTCGATAAGATCATCAATTGGGGAAGGTCTAATTCCCTCTGGTCCCTGTATTTCGGTACCAGTTGCTGTGCCATCGAGATGATGCAAACTGGGGCGGCAAGGCATGACTATTCCCGCTTTGGTTTTGAGGTTGCCAGGCCCTCCCCCCGACAGGCAGACCTGATCATCATCGCCGGCACCATTGTGAATAAAATGGCCCCTGTGCTCAGGCGGCTGTATGAACAGATGGCAGAACCCCGGTATGTGATCGCCATGGGTGCCTGCGCTATTTCAGGAGGACCTTTCTTTTACAACACTTATTCCGTGGTCAAAGGGGCTGATCACGTGATCCCCGTAGACGTATATGTACCCGGCTGCCCTCCACGGCCTGAAGCCCTGCTGGAAGGCATGCTGATGTTACAGGACAAGATCAGAAGGGAGAGCAGGAAAGACAAGAAAAATCCTGTGGAAGGATTTGATGAAGGACTTTAATTGATGGATCTATGACTGATGAAGCTTTGCAAAACCTCATCGGAGGCTGGTTTGACGACCTGGAATTTTCTGCGGAGGAATCCCAGTTCCTGAACGTCTCGGTGCCCCGAGAGAAACTCCACGCCCTGATGCAGCAGCTCAGGGAGCATCCCGAAACTGAGTTCGATTATCTCTTCTGCCTGACCGGCGTTGACTGGGGGGAAGAATTGGGTGTGGTCTATCACCTTGAATCGACGACCAAAAGGCATATCCTGGTGGTGAAAGTTTCAATAGCAGACCGGGATAACCCTGAATTAGATACGGTATGTGATATCTGGTACACGGCAGAATTTCACGAAAGGGAGGTATTCGACTTTTTTGGTATCCGTTTCAAGAACCACCCGAACTTAAAGCGACTCTTCCTGACAGAGGACTGGGAAGGATACCCATTGAGGAAGGATTACGAGGACGACGTTAATATGATCTTACATTGATAGCGGATGGAGACCGAGATTCTATACAACAATTTCAAATCTGAGGAATACTTCATCAATATGGGGCCTCAGCACCCCGCCACCCATGGGGTACTGCGCCTCGTTCTGACCATCGACGGGGAGATCATCAAGAAGGTAGAACCCGACCTGGGGTATATTCATCGCTCTATCGAAAAAATGTGCGAACGAGACAGTTACCAGCAGATCGTACACCTGACCGACCGTATGGACTACCTTTCTGCAAACATCAACAACGAAGCCGTCTGCCTGGCTGTAGAGAATGCCCTTCAGCTGGAGATCCCGGAGAGGGTAAAGGTGATCAGGACCATCATAGCCGAACTCACCAGGATTTCCTCACACTGCCTTTGGTGGGGCGTGATGGGAATGGATGTCGGGGCACTGACCACATATTTCTACGGATTCCGCGACCGGGAAATGATCAATGACATTATGGAAGAGACCTGCGGCGCGCGATTGACCATGAATTACAATGTGCCGGGCGGACTCATGCTGGATATTCACCCCAATTTTGTCAAGCGCGTCAAGGAATTCATCACCCACTTCAAAACCAAACTACCGGAGTATGACAGGTTACTCACCGGAAATGTCATCTTTCAGAAACGAACAAAAGGGGTGGGAGTCCTGAGCAGGGAGGATGCGATCTCCTTTGGCGCTTCCGGACCAGTCGGCAGAGCTTCCGGCTACTCCTGCGATGTGCGCAAACACCATCCGTATAGTGCTTACGACCGGGTGACCTTCACGGAGGCACTACATACTGAGGGCGATACCTATGCCCGCTACCTGGTACGGATACAGGAGATGTGGGAATCCCTCTCCATCGTCGAACAACTGATAGACAACATACCAGAAGGGGAACACCGGGTCTCCACCAACGCAGTGATAAAATTACCCAAGGGGGAATACTACCAGAAAGTGGAGACGGCACGGGGTGAACTCGGGGTTTACATCATCAGCACAGGCACAAAGAACCCGTATCGACTTAAATTCCGATCCCCCGGATTTTCCAACCTCTCCCTCCTGAACCATATTGCGGTTGGGGGAAAGATTGGGGATCTGGTAGCCACCATGGCTACACTGGATCTCGTGATACCGGATATTGACCGTTAATGAAGTGACATGATGCAATTGCGAATTACTGAGAATATACACAACTGGCTCTTCAGTGTCATGCCCGAGGGCGTTGCCAGTATCGTAGAGATGGTCCTTATCGCAGTTGTATACCTCACTATTTTTGCAGTGGCAGGCTTATTCCTGGTCTTGCTTGAGAGGAGGGTGGCCGCCTGGTTCCAGCTAAGGATCGGTCCTAATCGGGTCGGGCCACAAGGGTTGTTGCAGACCATGGCTGACGCCATCAAATTACTGACCAAGGAGCTCACCGGTACAGAAAGGGCGGACAAATTCCTCTATAACCTGGCTCCGTATTTTGTCATTATTACGGCCCTGATGGCCCTGGCGGTCATACCCTTTTCAGCTGAATTCCACGCCTTCGACATCAACATCGGGCTCTTTTTCCTGATCGCTATTTCCTCCATAGGGGTGATCGGCATCTTGCTGGGAGGATGGAGCAGCAACAACAAATACTCCCTGATCGGTGCTATGAGGAGCGGGGTTCAGACCATCAGCTATGAACTATCAGTAGGGCTTTCACTCCTGACGATGGTCGTCATCACGGGTTCCCTTCAATTGTCAGAGATCATTGAGATTCAAAAGAGCGGCTGGCTGATCTTGCAGGGGCATATCCCGGCGGTTATCGCCTTTATGATCTTTATGATCTCAGGAACGGCCGAAACAAACCGTGCGCCCTTTGATATGGTCGAGGCAGAATCGGAATTGGGGGCCGGTTTCCACACGGAATACTCCGGGATGAAATTCGCCTATTTCTTCCTGGCAGAATTTATCAACATGTTTATTATTTCTGCGATCGCAGCTACCGTGTTTTTTGGCGGATGGCTTTCTCCCTTTGGCATTACAGAATCTATTCCTGAACTGGGTGTATTCTGGTTCCTGCTGAAGACCATGGC
>JBFKPJ010000143.1:0-5561 GCA_041628355.1 Muriicola sp.
CCTACACTGCCTTCCAGTTCGATGGCCAGGAGTTTTTGTGCTTCGACGGCGAACTCCATGGGAAGCTCGGCCAGAATTTCCTTGCAGAAGCCGTTCACAATCAGCTTGACGGCTTCGGCCTCACCTATGCCCCGTTGATTGCAGTAGAATATCTGGTCTTCGCCGACCTTCGACGTTGTCGCCTCATGCTCCACCTGTGCCGAGGGGTTACCGATCTCGATATATGGGAAGGTGTGGGCCCCGCATTCATTCCCCATCAACAGAGAATCGCACTGAGAAAAGTTCCGGGCGTTTTCAGCCCTGCTGTTCACCTGCACGAGTCCGCGGTAGCTATTCTGTGATTTCCCGGCTGATATTCCTTTAGAGATGATAGTACTCCGGGTGTTCTTCCCGAGGTGGATCATTTTGGTCCCTGTATCGGCCTGTTGGAAATTGTTGGTCACGGCGATTGAGTAGAATTCCCCAATGGAATTATCCCCTTTCAGCACACAGGAAGGATACTTCCAGGTGATGGCCGAGCCGGTTTCTACCTGTGTCCAGGAGATCTTGGCATTGCGTTCGCAAATTCCCCTCTTGGTGACGAAATTGTAAACCCCACCTTTTCCTTCCTTGTCGCCCGGGAACCAGTTCTGAACGGTAGAGTATTTGATCTCCGAATCGTCTAGAGCGATGAGTTCCACCACGGCAGCGTGCAATTGATTCTCATCCCGCGATGGGGCTGTACACCCCTCCAGGTAACTCACATAACTGCCCTCATCTGCGATCACCAATGTCCTTTCGAACTGCCCGGTACCGGCCTGGTTGATCCTGAAATAGGTGGAGAGTTCCATTGGGCACTTCACACCCTTTGGGATATAGCAGAAGGAACCGTCTGAGAAAACAGCCGAATTCAGGGCTGCGTAAAAATTGTCTTTGGGTGGAACAACAGTTCCTATGTATTTTTTGACCAGTTCAGGGTGCTCCTGAATAGCTTCTGAGATGGAGCAAAAGATGATCCCTTTTTCAGCCAGCGTCTTTTTAAAGGTGGTGGCCACAGAAACAGAATCCATGACGATATCCACGGCAACGCCGGCCAGCTTTTTCTGTTCATCAAGAGAGATCCCCAACCTTTTAAAGGTGTTGAGCAGCTCGGGATCTACCTCATCCAGGCTGTTGTACTTGGGCTTTTTGTTAGGAGCGGAATAATAGCTGATATCCTGGAAATCGGGTTTTTTGTAGTGGATGTTGGCCCATTCGGGTTCTATCATCTCCTTCCACCCGCGGTAGGCTTCCAGTCTCCACTGCGTCATCCAGTCGGGCTCCTCCTTCTTCTTTGAAAGGGCGATGATGACCTCTTCATTGAGTCCCTTGGGAAAGGTGTCCGATTCGATATCGGTATAGAAACCATATTCGTACTCCTTGGTCTCCAGTTCTTTCTTTAATTCTTCCTCTGTGTAAGCCATATTCTGTGTTCTTCAGATTAAAGGGAAAAACTCTCTCCGCAACCGCAGGTTCTCTGGGCATTCGGGTTGTTGAAAACAAATCCCTTTCCGTTGAGGCCGCCTGAATATTCCAGGACCGTTCCCACCAGGTAGAGAAAGCTCTTCTTATCGACGAGGATACGCACGTCATTGTCCTCAAAGACCTTGTCTGTATCGCTTATCTGATTATCAAACCTGAGCTCATAGGACAGGCCGCTGCAGCCCCCGCTCTTCACGCCCACGCGGACGTAGTCTTTGGCAAGATCATATCCTTCCTCTGTCATGAGGGCGGATACCTTCTTTTTAGCCGATTCAGATACTTTGATCATCTTAATTGGACTTATTCTAAATAGTTTACAAATATACACTAAATACAGGGAGTTCAAACGAATCCTAACATTATAATAACATATATGAGGATCAGTCTTTTCTATGCTCCAGGTCAAGAAAAGATCGAAGGCAAAAAAGCGGATAGGTAAAAGGTGGGATTCTTATTCTATTCTGACCATGATAAGGTCTGTACCTCCCTTGTTCTCAAGAGGGAAAAGATCTGTACTTGCTGTCTCTCCAACCACGAGGATCGCCCCGTCTGAGGATTCCAAAATGTCAAATCCAAAATCGAGGTCCGTCCCGCCAAGGGCCTGCTCCCAAAGCAATTGCCCGCGGCTGTCTACTTTGAATATCCAGAGGTCGTTCTCCCCCGCATTGGTGCCTACGTCCTTGTCGGTACTCCTGGAGTTCCCCACGACCACAAAACCGCCATCACGGGTTGGGCAGATGGCTTCTGCCGCTTCGAAGGCTGAACCCCCATAGGTCCTTTCCCATAGGAGTTGTCCCTGGGCATCTATCTTGATTACCCAAGCGTCCGAGCCGCCCTGGGATGCAGATACATCCCCGTCAGCGCTTATGGTACTACCTGTGATTACATATCCCCCATCATGGGTCTGTGCCACATCATTGGCAATGTCTATCTCGGTACCGCCATAGGAATGCTGCCAGGCCAATTCCCCTGTTTCGCTGACCTTTACCACCCAGAAATCGTAGGATCCTCTGGGGTCTGATATGTCAAAATCATCGCTTTCCGAAAAACCGGCCATCACATATCCCCCATCATAGGCCCTGGCCACCGCATGGGCCCGGTCATTATTGGTCCCGCCAAAATAAGACCTCCATTCGATCTCCCCTCCAGAATCCAGCTTGGTCCCCCAGAATTCCCCTACCCCGTGCCGGGTGAGAGAGGCATGTTTTTCGGTATACCCATCCGCCCTTGCCGAGGTAATGTCTAAAAATCCGGTAAAGAAGAGGCCGCCTTCCGGCGTCTCCACCAGGTCATAGCTATGGTCGTGACCCGAAAACCCAAAGCTCTGTTCCCACAGCAGGTTTCCCTGCCCGTCGAGCCTCAGTACCCAGTTGTCGTGAAAGCCTTCATTATTGCTGGCGTCCCCATCGGCGCTCATCGCATAACCCGTAACGGCAAAACCTCCGTCTGAGGTTTCAATAACGGCCTGTCCCCGGTCATCCATAGAACCCCCGTAGGTCCTGGACCATATCGCATTCCCGTTCCGATCGGTCTTGAACAGCCAGTAGTCATTCACTTGGGACGACTTGCCCTGGAGATCCCCGTCAGTGCTGTTGGAAAACCCGAGCACGGCATATCCCCCGTCAAGGGTCTCAACCACGGAACGAGGGGTATCATCCCCTGAACCCCCGAACGACTTTATCCAGACTACCTCCCCTCTGAATTCCGGAATCTCTTCCTCCGGCTCGGGCATGCTGTCATAGGAACAGCCAGCCAGTGCCAGGATCAAAGAAAGGAAACCTGTCTTCTTGAACATGACCTTGCTAGTTAGATGGGGCGATCACAAAGAATCCCGAATTGATATCATTCAGGACGATCTTGCCGCTTTCAAAATAAGGATACACGCTCCACACCCCAGAAAAAGAAGCGTTGTTGGAGGATGGGAAGGTGTCAAAATAACCCACTTCCGAGATGGTCCCGCCAGGCAGATCGGTAATGTCCAGTATTCGAACACCGGCGGTGTAGTTAGCCAGGTAATAGGCATTCCCTTTCACATACCCGTTGTGGTCGATGGCAGGGGTCGGACCTGTGTAAGTGGTCAGCAAAACAGGGGCATCCAGGTCGACCAGATCAAAGACCAGGGTCCTGGAATTAAAGCCGAAATTGATCTCATCCAGTTCGTCCCCCAGGATAAAATAACGCTGGTCTTCCGTGAACCATCCCTGATGGGTATAGCCCAGATTGGAATACGAAATGGTGGATATGCTGGCAGGGTTCTGTTTATCGGTAACATCTACCACCACCATGGCATTTTCATTGGCACCTATAAAGATCTCCCTGCCTGCATAATCGGCGTCCGGGCCATTGTAGAGGACCACCTGGGCGTCATGGGTATATCCACTATCTCCATATCCCCCCTCTGCTGTTGGGTTAAGTGGATCCTGAATATTGACGAAATGGACCCCTCCGTTATAGGCATCGCCCCGATCTGTGCCCACTCCGTAGGCATAGCCGGTTGCCTCGTTAATGACAATATTGTGTGAGTTCCCAAAACCAGTGTACCTTGTATCCGCAGTGAAGGTGGCAGGGCTGTTAGTGACCGAGAGCAGGTTACGCAGGTCAAATACCTGCATCCCGTGCCCCCCGGCTTCTGATCCGATAAAGGCATAGTCCCCATAGACCTTGATATCCCGCCATGCACTGGATGTGGTAGCCGTAGGCAGTTTTCCCACATAGACCAGGTTCTCCGTATCGGTGATCTCTACGAAGGCCGTCCCGTTGTTAAGTCCGACCAGGGCAAATTCACGTGAAGATGCCGCGTCTGTCCATCCCCAGATATCATTCCCTGCCGTGGCACCAAGGGCACTCAGGTCCAATCGGCCCAGCAGGTCGTATCCTTCGCAGGGATACACGCCGGCCATACCGTTCTCACAGGGCACAAAACTGGAAACCGGATCCACAGGTTCTTCCACAGGAGGATCATCCACGGGATTGATCACATTGAAATCTGGTGCAGGGTCATCATTTTTTGAGCAGGCAAAGGAAATGATGACTATAATGAGGAGGAGGGTTCTTTTCATAGCAAACCGACTTGGGAACGAGTACTTTTTAAAGTAAAGATACGATTTCTCTCAGATCCTCCTTAATTTTGCAGGATGCTGGAAGACAAAGACCCTGAAAAGACATCCCTGGAGAATCTGGGTGAATTTGGCCTGATCGATCGGCTCACACAAGCCTTTTCACCAAAACAACCTTCTACCCTTTACGGAGTAGGTGATGATGCAGCCGTCCTCAAATTTGGAGATGAGGCCGTCCTGGTAAGTACAGACCAACTGATCGAAGGCATCCACTTCGACCTCAGTTATATGCCCCTGAAACACCTGGGTTATAAATCGGTTGTGGTCAACCTCAGCGACATTTGCGCTATGAACGGTATCCCTACTCAGGTGACCGTTTCAATCGCCGTCTCTAACCGCTTTCCCCTGGAAGCCCTGGAAGAACTCTATGCCGGGATCAAACTGGCCTGCGATATCTACCAGGTAGACCTCGTGGGGGGTGATACCACCTCCTCGGACAGGGGGCTGTACATTTCCGTGACCGCCATAGGGCATGCTGCCGAAAAAGAGGTGGCCTATCGAAACGGAGCCCAGCCCAATGATCTGCTTGTCGTCACCGGCGACCTGGGTGGAGCCTATATGGGGTTGAAGGTGCTGCAGAGAGAAAAGGAAGTCTTTAAGGTGAATCCTAATAACCAGCCGGACCTGGAGCCTTATTCCTACATAGTGGAAAGGCAGTTAAAGCCCGAGGCTCGCAAAGACATTGTAGCCTTGTTGAAAGACCTTGAGGTAAAGCCCACTTCTATGATCGACATCAGTGACGGGTTGTCTTCTGAGATCCTGCATTTGTGTGAGAAGAGCAAGGTGGGGTGCCAGGTATTTGAAGATAAGATCCCGCTGGATCCCACGGTGATCTCCGTCTGTGAGGAATTCGTATTGGACAGTACTATGATCGCGCTGAGCGGGGGAGAGGACTATGAATTGTTATTTACGATCAGTCAGGATGCTTATCCCAAAATAAAGGGC
>JBFKPJ010000144.1:0-5472 GCA_041628355.1 Muriicola sp.
GCGGTACAGCTCAATGTATTTCTGGTTGACCTTGCCAATGGGGACAAAGCGCTGCTTGTTCCCCTTCCCCGTGACCCGGATAAAATCCTCTTCGAAGAACAGGTCTGAGATCCGCAGCTGCACCAGTTCTGAGACCCGGAGTCCGCACCCGTAAAGGGTTTCCAGTATGGCCCTGTTACGCTCCCCTTCGTATTTGGACAGGTCTATGGCACTGATCAGGCTGTCTATTTCCTCCACCGAAAGGGTATCGGGCAGTTTTCTGCCCAGCTTGGGGGATTCTATGAGTTCCATCGGATTATCCTTCCTGTACTGTTCAAAGGTGAGGTAGCTGAAAAAACTATTGAGTCCCGAGATGATCCTCGCCTGCGTACGGGGCGCCACGGATTTTCCGAGTTCATAGACGAAACCCGACAGGGACTCCTGGTCGACAGACAGGGGGGAAGGGGGCTGTGTTCTTCCCTCGAGAAAACGGACGAGCTTCTCCACATCCCGCTGGTAATTCTGTAGGGTGTTCTCCGAAAGTCCCCGTTCCAGTTTAAGGTAATTGCGATAATCCTGTATGGCCTGTTCCCAGTTCATGAAATAAAGATAGGGCCTTCAGCGTTTACATTGGGAACAATTGAGCAGGATCCCCCAAAAACCCCTTAAATCAAGAGGGGTACAGGGTCCTAACAGAAAAACACCAAAAAAACTGAATAACGATGAAGCACAAATTCCTCCTTTTTTCCGCTATCATAATCGGATCGGTCACCTTTGCCCAGGAAGGCATCAAGATAGGTCTGCAGGGTAGTTTTCCTTTTAATGATTTCAAAGAAGCGGTGGTCTTGTCGGCCGCAGTGGATGTGGGATACATGCACGCCCTGGGAGAAACAGTGGATGCGGGTGTGATGACGGGCTTCATCAATGGCTTCCCTGACAATTTCGATCTGGGACCCGATCTGCCCAGTATTCAGTTCCTTCCCCTGGCCGGATCCTTCCGAATCTGGCCTTCCAATTCTTTTTCCTTCGGGGGGGATATGGGTTATGCGGTGGGGATCAATGATGGGAACGAAGGTGGACTCTATTACCGCCCGGTGATCGGCTATCTCTTCGGCACCAATACGGAGGTGAACCTGTCTTACACGGGGATACAGTTAGACAGTGCCACCTGGTCTACCATCAACGTCGGAATTATGCATACCATTCAGGTGAGGCCCAGGAGGCTCTGAGAGTCTTGCCGTTACTCCATGACGAGTTAAGATCCTGATTTTTGGATTTACTCTTTATCCAAAGTGATATTTATCATTGTTTGTTTCAGGTAAAGTACTCATATTCAGACCCTGTAAACCAATTAACACTATAGGGTTATGAAAAAAGTAATTCTCATTTCAGCTATCGCCCTTTTGGGGCTCACTACTGTGAATGCCCAGGGTGTAATTTTCGGTGCTCGCGCCGGTGTCAACTTTGCCACTATCAACAGCGATAATTTTGATAGTTTCGACGGCAGGACCTCCTTTCATCTGGGGGTCGTATCTGAATTCCCAATTGGGGAGACCTTCTCATTTCAACCTGAATTGCTCTACAGCAGCCAGGGTTCTGATTACGACGATCCCGATTTCACAGGGACTATAAAACTGGATTATCTGAATCTGCCCCTGATCGCCAAGTACTATGTGGCTGAAAATTTCAGTCTGGAGGCCGGTCCACAGATCGGCTTCTTGATCGCTGCCTCTGATGTGGGTGAATCCGATGGATTTGAATATGATGAGGACATCAAGGAATTCATCAAGGGAATCGATTTCGGAATCAATTTCGGAGCCGGTTATAAACTGGACAGCGGCCTGAATTTCGGAGCCCGTTATAATTTAGGTCTGAGTGATGTCAATGAGGATTATGAAGAAGGGGGCTCCTATAAGAATGGAGTTTTCCAGGTCTATCTGGGATTTTTCTTTTAATCATATGCTTAAAGTTCAAGGGGGAGGCTGAAGGCCTCCCTTTTTTGTGCGCATTTTTTGATACATTTACTCCGTGAAACTCATGATCATCAACGGCCCCAACCTCAACCTGCTGGGAAAGCGGGAACCCGGGGTATACGGGAACACTTCCTTTGAAGACTATTTTGCAGAATTGCAGATGCGGTATAAAGAGGTGCAGCTCGCCTATTTTCAATCCAACATCGAGGGGGAGATCATTGACAAGATCCAGGAGGTGGGTTTCTCCTATGACGGGATCATTCTCAATGCCGCTGCCTATACACATACCTCCGTGGGTATTGGAGACGCCGTAAAGGCCATAACCACCCCCGTGGTGGAAGTACATATCTCCAACACCTTTGCGAGGGAGGATTTTCGGCATGTTTCCTATATCTCGCCGGGGGCCAAAGGGGTCATCCTCGGATTTGGCCTGAAATCCTACGATCTGGCGATTCAAAGTTTTCTGGGAAAAGAGCTCTGATCTGCCTTTCCTATTTTGTTAAATCTGCGTTCTTTTATTCCAAAACCCTACAAATCAGTGCGAAAAGCCTTAAAGGACCAGGTTTTTTATTTATCTTCACTACACTTGCCCCTTCTTACCCTATGCCAGAAGAATAAAAGGTAACCTCTGTATCAGGACCTGATCTTCAAAACCTGCTCAGCTTTGGCAGCCTGTGCTGTGCAATCTTTTTTGTCATTGTACAAAGTTTGCAAAACCAACAGCCCGGGATAAACGAAACAACCAAATGACCAAAGATGAAAACCAGAACACATTTACTATCCGGCCGGAAGGCCCCTGATATCCGGGCAGTATTATTTAATCACCTTCATTTTACAAACAGGTTCATAAATCTCCTTTGCCTGGGATTACTGTCTTTAATATTACCCCTGAATGCACAAAATGGAAAAGGAGGGGCCAATAAGGAAGTGGTCCTGTTTACCTGTGCGGAGGACATTGGCAACGGACTCTACAGGGCCAGTTTCGGATATACCAATCCCACCAATAAGACGATTACCGTAGATCCATCTGCGAGTACTATTTTCCTGAGTGATAAAATAGAGGAATCCGAATTTGGAGGCTTACAGAAGATACAGGGGCTCACCGAATTCGAGCCCGGCACCCATGAAAAAGCGATCTCTGTGGTCTTTGCAGACAACGGCCATGCCAAGTGGACGGTATCTTTTGGCGGCTCTTACGAGACCAAGATCAGGGCCACCCTGACTTCACCTGTGTGTGAGGGCGATCCGTTTATCGTGCCCGTCATAGGACCGGGCAATGGGAAGACCACCGGCTTTGTGAGTCCCGAGCTTATTTCCCTAGGGGCCGGTACTGCAGGTGATAATCCATCTTCCCTCATCTACCAGATCAGTCCGGAAGAAAAGGTCCTCATCCAGATCGTTCCTATTTTTGGATCGACACAGGAGGTCATTGATATGCTGACCAATGTCTTTGGTTTGCAATATTCCAACCAGCCGGCGGTCTCTGATTTTATAGTGGATCCTGACCTTATTATTTCCGAGGGACTCTCGGCGGTGGATGTCTTCTTCCCGATAAACAAAATACTCCCGCCTCCACCACCGGAACAGGCAGCACCTGCACTGACGGATTATTTTGATATCATCAGGTCTGCTCAGGCCCTTTACACGCCTTTTACCTCAGGGTTTGAAGAGGGTACAGGGGAATCTATTACACAGGGGGATGCGGCTCAAAAAAGCGATGAGGTCAGGCGTTCCTTCAGGATTGTCACTCCCGAGGCAAGTGTCCCTGTGGACGGAAAAGGTGTGGAGATCGTGGTCTTTTCCAACAGTTTTGACGCCAATCCCGTACAACCGGGCCAGCCCACGAACGAAGCCATAGATGTAAGTAACGGAGATCTTCCGGGTACAGCAGGGAATGGCAACCCCAATGGATACAATACGCCGGTGAGGGTGATCAAGGAATACCCTTACACTTTTGGCCAGCTCTCCGATGAGGGGAGGGCCATGCTGCAGATCGCTCATGATATTGCCCCGGGGGCCGACCTGGCTTTCCGTACGGCTGTGCTCTCCCCCAGGGATTTTGAGCTGGGCATCCGGGATTTTATCGGCACCTCCAATAAGGTTCTCATGGATGACATCACCTTTCCCGGGGAAAAAGGCTTTGGACCGACCAACATTGGCAAAGCCATACAGGAGGTAGTCGAAACCGGGAATTTCTATTTCACCTCTTCCGGCAACTTTTCCGATAATGCTCACCAGGCAGTGTTCCGGGCAGTGCTGAACGCAGACCTGCCTGACTTTCTTCCGGATCCGGGTACCGTTGCCCATGCTTTTGATGGGGTAGATGATATCTACCAGCGCTTCAGTGTCAAGGCCGGGGAATCCTATTTTATCGTCTTGCAGTACGCAGACGAATTTGCCTCCCAGGACAACCAGCTGGGGGCTATCAACGATCTGGATTTCTGGGTAGTCGACGACCAGCAAAGACTTCTGGCAGCGAACAATTTTTATAACGGAGCCCGGGATGCACTGGAATACGTCACCTTTAAGGCCCTCTCGGACGGAGAAGCGAATTTTATGATCACCAGTGCTAATGGCGACCCGGGACCCCTGCCGTTCAGGTACATCATCTATGTCAAGAACAACCTGGAGGTCCTGGAATACTTCGATGGCGCCCCCACCATTACAGGACATGCCATGACTCCTGAAGCCCTGGCGATCGGGGCCGTGGATTTCCGCAAGGCAGACAACCCGCAAGCCCAGCCGTTTTCGACCTTTTCAGGACCCCTTCCCGATGGTTCTGTTCCGTACGTAGCTCTGTCCTCCTATGATGGCGTGAACACGAACGTACTGACCATCGGGCAGAATGAGGTGGCAGGAGTTCCGGTAGACGGGGATCCCTTCAAGAACTTTTTCGGCACCTCGGCCTCCGTGGTCCATGTGGCTTCGGCCTTTGCCCTGATGAAGTCGGCCCTGCCTTCGTGGTTCGGCCCGGACAATCCCGTAGATGTCCTGCAGCTCTTTAAGGACTATGCCGTTAAAGTGGGCAACCAGTCCCAGCTCGGTGATGGAGTAGTGGATGCCCTGGCCACATTTAAGAATATTGCGGCACAAACCGGACTCATTACGGGTTTCAGCATTGAATTCACTTCCCCGGAGGGATCTGTGATCAGTGCGGATGAATTTGAACTGACCATCAACGGGGACTATTTTCCGGATGATCCAACGGTCTTCTTTGGGGAGGACGAACTACCTATAACCTTCTTCGATCCCGAGAATCCTTCAGAGATCAAGGTTCTCGTAGGTCCTTTCACCGGGAATGACCCGGTGACGATCCTGACCAATTCCATTACCCCCTTAGGTGGGGACGGCGGATTGTCGAATCCCATCTACCTCCTGGACCCCGGGACCATCGCGATAAATGTGGTAGCCGATGATATTGAAATAGCGTATGGACAGGATTACAGTTTCGGATATACAGTTGAAGGCCTGCCGGAGGGCACTGATTTTGAAAGTCTCGGCCTGCCGCCCATCAAATTTA
>JBFKPJ010000145.1:0-5180 GCA_041628355.1 Muriicola sp.
AAGAATATCTATGGAGCCCTGGGGGATAATGAGAATTTTATGAGGATCAAGAAACTCCTCGGAGAATAATATTTATTATTGACACATAAAGAACCCGGCAAATAGCCGGGTTTTTTTATAGGATCTTTTTGATCACGCGAAGCCGGTGGGTATATCGCCCCTGTTCCTGATCGTAGATCCCGCTCTGATCAAGCCGGTCTATGCGCACCTTCCCATGCGCATGGATGATATGGTTGTCCTTCATGATGATCCCCACATGGGTGATCCTTCCCTCTTCGTCGTCGAAAAAGGCGAGGTCGCCCGGACTGCTTTCCTCAACGAAGCTCAGCACTTCCCCCAGGGCCGATTGGTCGGCTGCATTCCGCGGCAGTGTATGACCATTGATCTTGTACACCATTTGAGACAACCCTGAACAATCGACCCCAAAAGGCGTCTTTCCACCCCATTGATAAGGGGCATTCAGGTATTGATAGGCTGTCGTGAGCAGGTTGGTTTTTTCGAGCCTTCCGCGGACGAGCTCCCCTTCGTATTCGTGTTTCAGGTGCCTGGTAAACTGGACCACGGATCCCAGCAGAACCGGGATCAGCAGCTGGTTGCCTGTACTGACAAAGGAGATGAGGTCTGAGGCGTGGGCAGGCTCTTTGGCCGCCTTGAACGCTCTGTAGTCCTCCTTTTCCAGGGGATGGGATTGATTTTTTGGGATCCATCCCTCCGTCCCGTCAAAGGTGACCCGGATCTTTACCCAATCCTTACGGTGGTCAGTCACCTTGTACAGATCCCCGTAAAGAAGCTGGGTGACCTGTTCTGCCGAAGAGTTTGGGCTGCTTCGGACGGGGATGATACTCTGGGAACAGAGCCCGTAGTGATGGGTATTCTTTTGCAAGTATCCTTATTTACGTTCCAGGATGAGGGCAGAGGCACCACCTCCGCCATTACAAATGGCAGCTGCGCCGTATTTGCCGTCGTTCTGTTGCAGGACGCTCAGGAGGGTGATCACGATCCGGGCACCCGAGCAGCCGAGGGGGTGACCCAGGGAAACGGCACCCCCGTTCACGTTCACATTCTCATCCTTTAATCCTAAAAGTTTCATGTTGGCCAATCCTACCACAGAGAAGGCCTCGTTAAATTCGAAGTAGTCGATCTCCTCAATGCTGAGGTTGGCCTTGGCCAATGCTTTAGGCAGGGCTTTGGCAGGGGCCGTGGTGAACCTTGTGGGTTCCTGGGCAGCATCTGCATACGCCTTTATGTACGCCAGGGGCTTCAACTTAAGTTCGGCTGCTTTTTCAGCGCTCATAAGCACTACCGCAGCGGCACCGTCATTGATGGTGGAGGCGTTGGCCGCAGTGACCGTCCCATCTTTGGTAAAAGCAGGTCTCAGGCCCGGTATCTTTTCTATCTTGACGTTTTTGAATTCCTCGTCCTCGGAGAATATCAGAGGCTCTCCTCTTCGCTGGGGTACTTCCACGGGGACCACCTCATCGGCAAACTTCCCATCTGCCCAGGCTTTGGCGGATCTCTGGTAAGACTGTATCGCGAAGGCATCCTGCTCTTCCCGGCTGAACTTGTGCTCCACGGCACATAGGTCTGCACAAACCCCCATGGCATTCTGGTCATAGGCATCCACCAGGCCGTCCTTTTGCATCCCGTCTTCCAGGGTGGCAGGCCCGAATTTCTGTCCCGTCCGCATATGCACATAATGCGGGATCAGACTCATATTCTCCATTCCTCCGGCCACTACGATGGAAGTATCGCCCAGGGCGATGGACTGAGCTCCCTGCATAATCGCCTTCATCCCGGAAGCGCATACCTTGTTCACGGTGGTGCAGGGCACGGTATCGGGGATCCCTGCGTAGATAGCAGCCTGTCTCGCAGGCGCCTGGCCTGTTCCCGCCTGTACTACATTTCCCATTAAAACTTCTTCCACCATGTCTGGTGAAAGGCTTATTTTTTCCAGTGCTCCTTTGATAGCAACAGCCCCTAATTTGGGGGCAGGAATACCGGATAAAGTTCCCATAAAACTTCCGATAGGGGTCCTGGCAACGGATACGATTACGACTTCTTTCATAGTTCTGTAGTTCTGTCGCGAAATTAAGAAATTATGCGCCAATGGATGACCGAAAGCATATAAAAGAGGAGGGATGCCATTATATTTTCTATTTTTATCGCAGCGCATCATCGCATGGAAGATTCATTAGATAAGCTTTATAAGAATCAGGGACTGATCTACAAATACATCCTGTATTTGGTGACCGTAGGCTGTATTGTCTTCTTTTTCCCCAGGGGAGGAAAATTCAAGTATGAATTCCAGAAAGGCAAACCCTGGCAATACGAGAACCTGTATGCCCCCTTTGATTTCTCCATCCGCAAGAGTGCCGAGGAGATCAGTCAGGAACAACAGGCGCTCAGGGAGAGGCAAATACCTTATTACACCTATGACACGGCAGTGGTGGAGGAGGTCAGTACCAATTTCCGTGAAGATTTTCCGGAGATCCTTGAAAGACAACAGCTTTCTGATGGACAGAAACGCCGCCTGACCAGAATAGGGGAGGATATCCTCATCGACCTCTACCGGAATGGAATCCTTCAAAAGGCCTCTGGCGTGGAAGTGCGGGAATTCATCTATCTGGTCAGGAACAACGAGGCCAGCAGAATCAGGACGGACGTCCTTTATTCCCTCCCAGAGGTGGATTCATTGGTCAGGGAGGTATTGAATTCGAGAAGGGCAGGGGACTTTTACCCCCTCTTTCAGGAGGCGTTCTTCAATACGGTGAGGCCCAATGTGAGCTATGACGCGGAACTCTCGGAGCGGGAACTGGCAGATGAGTTGTCGAAGATATCCTCCACACGCGGGAATGTAGATGAAGGTAAGCTCATCATCGCAAGGGGCGAGGTGGTGGAAGCCGAGAACCTGAACATATTGAATTCCCTGAAAGCCGAGTATGAGTCGGAGCTCTGGACGGCGAATAACCAGTACCTCATCCTGTTTGGATATACCATCCTTGTAGCCCTGGTACTGATGATGCTGTTCCTCTTCCTGAAGAAATACAGGCCGGTGATCTACCGCAACAATATCAAGGTCACTTTTATATTTTTCAATGTCCTGCTGATGGTCTTCCTGACCACCCTGGTGGTCAAGTACGACGAGGCCTATGTATTCGTGGTACCCCTGTGTATCCTCCCACTGATCCTCAAGACCTTTTTTGATGCTCGCCTGGGCCTCTTTGTCCATGTCCTCACTGTATTGATCCTGGGCTTTGTAGTACCCAACAGTTTCGAATACATTTTCCTGCAGATCATTGCGGGGATCGTCACCATCCTGACGGTATCGGAATTGTACAAAAGGGCCAACCTCTTTATTTCTGTGGGGCAGATCACCCTGATCTACATCGTCGGATATTTCGCTTTCCACATCATTCACGAAGGGAACCTGGATGATATGAGCCTGTACACCTTCGGTATCTTCATCCTCAATGGCATGATCACCCTTTTTGCCCAACCCCTGATCTATATCTATGAAAAGATCTTCGGGATGGTCTCGGATGTGTCCCTTTTGGAATTGTCGGATACGAATTCCAGGCTGCTCAAAGAGCTTTCGAACAAGGCCCCGGGAACGTTCCACCATTCGCTGCAGGTAGCCAACCTGGCCGAAGCGGCTGCCAATGCCGTGGGGGCCAATGCCATGCTCACCAGGGTGGGGGCCCTGTATCACGACATCGGGAAGATGAACAACCCCACCTATTTTACGGAAAACCAGGTGACCAATGTGAATCCCCATGACGATATCGATCCAAGGGAAAGTGCAGAGATCATCATCAAACATGTCATTGAAGGGATTGAGTTGGCCCAGAGGAACAATATCCCGGATCGGGTGATCGACTTTATCCGCACCCACCACGGCACCACGAGGGTCTACTATTTTCTGAAGAAGGAACAGGAGCGGAATCCGGATGCGGATGAGGCGGATTTCACTTATCCGGGCCCCATACCCTTTTCCAAGGAAACCGCCATCCTGATGATGGCTGATTCTGTGGAGGCGGCCTCCAAAAGCCTGGTAAATCCCTCTTATCCGGTCATCGAGGAGTTTGTGGAAAAGATCGTGAACGGGCAGATGAAATCGAACCAGTTCCTCAATGCGAATATCACCTTCAAAGAGATCGAAATGGTGAAGAAGGTCCTCAAGCAAAAACTCACCAATATCTACCACCTGCGGGTGGAATACCCGGAGTAGCATTTTAGGCTGCGATCAGACCAAAAATTTTTCAAAAAAGTTGCGTTTCGGCGAATGAAGAAGTACATTTGCAGCCGCTCCTGAAACGAGCTGATCGTTCTTCAGGAACTTGAAATAATGGAGAGGTGCCGGAGTGGTAACGGAGCAGATTGCTAATCTGTCGACGCGTAAGTGTCGCCTGGGTTCGAGTCCCAGTCTCTCCGCCTTCGCTACGCTAACACGTAGCTTCGGCGGACACGTCCGCCAGTAAACGTTCTTATTTCATTCCCCAGATAATATCAATTTGGGAATTGAAATTTCAATTTTGCAGCATTAGCTGCCTCGGGGTGTAGCCCTGTATCACTGTTTCCTTCGGAATCAGATACAGGATAAACTCCGCCCGGTTCCCGGGCTACCTGAAAAGGTCGTACCTTGGAATTTGGGATTAACATTTTGACATTTGCAGCATTAGCTGCCTCGGGGTGTAGCGTAGCCCGGTTATCGCGCCTGCTTTGGGAGCAGGAGGCCGCAGGTTCGAATCCTGCCACCCCGACAGTAAAGTAGAACCATCGTCTTTAGGCGATGGTTTTTTATTTTCCTGAACCGAGTGGAATTCATTCTGATGAGAGTCAGGAAAATAAAAAACAAGATGAGCGCAGCGAATAGGTTCACTTTACTGTCAACTCCCCTCACTCAGGATCACCGACTGAAAGGAGGTAATCCTAACTCACTTCAATTTGTCAGGAAAATAAAAAACAAGATGAGCGCAGCGAATAGGTTCACTTTACTGTCGACCTCCCCCTTCAGGATCACCGACTGAAAGGAGGTAATCCTGATTATAAGGTCAGGAAAATAAAAAAACACAATGAGCGCAGCGAATAGGTTCACTTTACTGTCAACTCCCCTCACTCAGGATCACCGACTGAAAGGAGGTAATCCTAACTCACCTCAATTTGTCAGGAAAATAAAAAAC
>JBFKPJ010000146.1:0-5169 GCA_041628355.1 Muriicola sp.
CCCATAAGAAAAGATGGTGGTAGTAGTCATCGAAGCGGTCGAGGTCGATAGATTTGTTGGTCCCCTCCCCTATGGCGCGAAAAGTGAGTTCCCGTTGCCTCCCGATCTCGTTGAGGATAAACGGCATATCCTTTTTCTGGGCGAGGAAGACCTCGTAGTTCTTGCTCTGCAGCAAACGGCAATCCTTTTCCCGGAGCTTTTCTATCTCCCCCTGTATGACCTCCTTGCGGACCGCATTGGCGATCTTCTTGGGCGGTTTCGGGATCTTCAGGCTGCCGGGTATCTGGTCGATCAGGCGTTCCTTCTCATAGGCATTGGCCAGGATATAGGTCTTCCTCCTGAGGAGATCCGTAAACTCTTCCAGGGTCTCGTGTTCCTTCTGGGAGGCCACAGAAATGGGCTGGCCTATCCTTACCTTGATGGCCCGGCTCCTCTGGGTGGTCAGTTCCGAAGGCAGTTTTGCCGTCCTGAAGATATCGTTGATACGGGAGAGGCGGTAGAACAACTTGCTGTTCCTCGCGTGGAAGTAGATAGGCACTACCGGTACTTCTGCCTTTCGGATCAGTTTCAGGGCAGCTTCTTCCCAGGGCCTGTCCACAATGAGCTTACCGTCCTTATAGGTGGATACCTCTCCCGCCGGGAAGATCCCGAGGGGATGTCCTCCGTCTATGTGCTGCAGGGCACTTTTAAATCCAGCTATGCTGCTTTTGGCATCCTTCCGGGTCTCAAAGGGATTCACCGGCAGGATGAAAGGGGCCAGGGGTTCTACCCGGTGAAGGAGGAAGTTGGCGATGATCTTGAAGTCTGCGCGGTGCTGAAGCAGGAGCTTCAGCAAAAGGATACCGTCCACACCCCCCAGGGGATGGTTGCTGATAGTGATAAAGGACCCTTCTTTGGGCAGCCTTTTGATGTCTTCCTCCGGGATCTCGAATTTGATCTCGTAGTGCTCCAGAATGGCATCTATAAAGGAGACCGCATCGAGATGCTTGTGCCGGTCGTAGAAAGCATTCATGGAAGAAAGCTTGGTGACCTTCATCAGCCCCCAGCCCATAAACGTTCCGAAAAAACCATAACGTTCCAGATTGATGGCTTTGGCTACTTCTTTGGCGGTCACTAAACCCATATTCAAAAATGCGATTTAAAGGGTAAAGATAGGAAAATAGCCTTTCTCCCCGGGTAAGGAAAGGTGCAAATCCGGCCTATAGCCTTATTGTTTTACTACCAGTTGCACGGTCTCTTTCCCCCTTTGTTCCAGCAACACCTCTTTCCCATTCTGAAGGGAATCAATGGATTGCGCATCAAAATGCCTGATAGTGTAGAGGGAGACCCCTTCGTGGCAAACTACATTGAATTTTCCCTTGAGGTGGTTCAGGAGCTCTTCGAGTCGGCCGAACTTATTGTCGACACAGACCGAAAAACTGATGGCAGAATTCTGGATCATGTCTACCTTCATCCTGTAATCATGGAGGAGTTTGAAAAGGTCACTGATATTGTCCTCCACTATAAAGGAAAAATCAAGGGAGGAAAGTTTCATCAACACCTGGTTCTTTTTGACGATAAAACAAGGCACCCTGGGTTCTATGCCTTCCCCTTTCCCTACCGTGGTGCCCGGGTCCAGGGGATTCAGGAACGACTTCACATGCAGGGGGATCTCCTTTCGCTGCAAAGGCTGCAGGGTCTTTGGGTGGATCACCGATGCCCCGTAAAAAGCGAGTTCTATGGCCTCCCTGTAAGAGATCTTGTTGAGCAGCTGGGATTTGTCAAAATACCTGGGGTCTGCGTTGAGGACCCCCGGAACATCTTTCCAGATGGTCACCGAATTCGCGTCGAGACAATAGGCCAGGATGGCAGCGGTATAGTCAGACCCCTCCCTTCCGAGGGTCGTAGTGAAATTATTCTCATCACTCCCTATAAAACCCTGGCTTACGTAAAGCTTCCCCCTGTCTATGCCTTTTGATACCTTTTCCTGCGTTTTCTTCCAGTCGATCCCCGCATCCCGGTACTTGTTGTCCGTCTTGAGGAAGTCGCGAACATCCAGCCAGGTATTCCTGACCCCGACCTCGTTGAGGTAAGCACTCACAATGGTGGTGGAGATCAACTCTCCATAGCAGACCACCTGGTCATAGACAAAGTTGTATTTGGGCGATTTGTTCCAGGCCAGGAAGCCTTTGATCTCATCGAAAAGGGTTTTGACATCCCGGTATACCGGGTGCTTTTCGGACTTGAATAGTCCGCCCAGGATCTGCTGGTGGTATTCGTATACCCCCTGTATGGCGGACGGCAGGGCAGCCTTGTCCTTAAAATAGGCGTCTACTACCTCCTCCATGGCATTGGTGGTCTTGCCCATGGCCGAGATCACCAGGAAGGTGTCCGCAGTTCCGGTTTCCTCCAGCACTTTCACTAAATTCTTAACCCCGTCGGCATCCTTTACGGAGGCCCCTCCAAACTTGAATATCCTCATGTCTTGTTCAAAAATTGTTTGATTCCGTTCTCATCGAGTTGCACCACATCCCAGTCGCGCATCACTTTGGCCCCTTTGCGCTCATAGAAGGTGATGGCCGGCTCATTCCAGTCCAGCACCTCCCAGCTGATCCGCTTAACACCCAGGTCAGACCCGTATTGTACCACCCTCTCGAGCAGGGCGTTGCCGAGTCCCTTCCCCCTCATCTCTTCCTTGACGATCAGGTCTTCCAGGTGCAGGACCTTGCCTTTCCATGTGGAGTACCTGGGATAGACAAGGGCCATGCCTCCTATGGAACCATCGACCTCCCCAATAAAGCATTGAAAACGCGGACTGTTCCCAAAACCATCCTCCACAAGATCCTCTGAACTGACCTCTACGGCATCGGGTTCCCGTTCAAAATGCGCAAGTTCTCTGATCAGGTCGAGGACAGCAGGCATATCCGCCGCCCTCGCCTCCCGGATGACTATCTTCATAATTGTTACAAATAAAACACTAAGTTATAATTTTAAAAAACGAATGCCTTACGAAATCGTTTTAGTTTCACAAAATGTGCGATATTTGTGCGCAAATAACACAGCCCCAGAATGGACAAAAAGAACACCACCCTTGGCGAGTTCATTATTGAAAACCAGTCTTCCTTTCAGTATTCCTCAGGAGAGCTCTCCAAGCTGATCAATGCCATTCGCCTGGCCGCAAAGGTGGTGAACCACGAAGTGAACAAAGCCGGACTCATAGACATCCTGGGAGCCGCCGGGGACACCAATATTCAGGGGGAGGACCAGCAAAAACTGGATGTCCTGGCCAATGACCGTTTCATTCAAACCCTGAAGAACAGGGAGATCGTATGTGGGATCGCCTCGGAAGAGGAAGATCATTTTATCAGTGTGAACAGTCAGGACGAAAATCACCAGAACAAATATGTGGTCCTGATCGATCCGCTCGACGGATCCTCCAATATCGATGTGAACGTGTCTGTGGGGACCATCTTTTCCATTTACCGCAGGATCACCCCCATCGGGACCCCTGTTACCCTGGAGGATTTCCTGCAGCCCGGGATAAACCAGGTGGCCGCGGGATACATCATCTATGGCACCTCCACCATGCTGGTCTATACAACAGGCGACGGGGTCAACGGGTTTACCCTGAACCCGGCCATAGGTACTTTCTACCTCTCCCACCCCCGCATGGAATTTCCCGAAACCGGGAAGATCTACTCGGTCAATGAAGGGAATTATATCCATTTTCCCCAAGGGGTCAAGGATTACATCAAATACTGTCAGAAGGAGGAGGGAGACAGGCCTTATACC
The DNA here is from genome assembly GCA_041628355.1 of Muriicola sp. GTDB lineage: Bacteria > Bacteroidota > Bacteroidia > Flavobacteriales > Flavobacteriaceae > Muriicola. Next base: position 3,772 of record JBFKPJ010000146.1, read on the forward strand.
TCCCGCTATATAGGTTCACTGGTCTCGGATTTCCACCGGAATATGATCAAGGGCGGGATCTATATCTATCCCAAGAGCAGTACCGCCTCCGAAGGAAAACTCAGGCTTTTATACGAGTGCAACCCCATGGCTTTCCTTGCAGAACAGGCCAATGGAAAGGCGAGCGATGGTTTCAGGCGTATTATGGAGATACAGCCCACAGAGTTGCACCAGCGGGTGCCTTTCTTCTGCGGAAGCAGGAAAATGGTGGATAAGGCCGAAGAATTTATGGCCGCTCAATAGCATTCAAGAGAGAGGAAAACCTAGTCCCTTTCGCGCTCCATCATGTATTTGTAATCCTCGAAGTCGAATTTACCCCTGAAGAGGATGATGGATTTACGGATGACCTCTTCCGCCTTTTCAGGTGAATACCCCAGGGCAATGGCGTACCTCTTGATAAGGCGCATTTCATCCTGATCAATTTTGTGGTCTGCAAAGATGATCCGGAAAAGGTCGTAAAGCCGCTCCAGTCTTTTTTCTGAAGTATATGGGGTCTCTATAGGAAACTTGTTCTCCTTCTTCATGACCTCCTTGATCTCCTCTCCTGTGATATCGAGTTTCACGGCAAATTTATCGATCACCTTCTGCTCCTTTGGGTTGATCTCACCATCCACTGCGGCTAAGGTGGCGATAGCGGCAAAATGGGCAAGATTGTTCCGCTTTTCGCTATGGTCGTATAAATCTTTAATGGGCATAATACAATTAATTCTAAACTACAAAGATACTTCATTTGAAGAGTAAATACTCAATTTTCACAGATGAAATTTAGAGACAGAAATGTCATTTTTAGCCATTCTTCCCCCATCCATCTCCGGATTCATTTTCCCCTTGAAGGCTCTTCCTATTCCCCATACCCCGCCCTCAGGCACAGATAATTTTGTAACTTGCCCCTGCTATGGAAAAACCGCTTCTGGCCTTCACTGACAAGGGCATCTACTGCGAGCAGGCAGGGGTATATCTCGATCCCTGGAAGCCGGTAGAAAAGGCCATTATATCACACGGACACGCCGATCACAGCCGATGGGGCCACAGGCAGTATATCACCCATGAGAGAAATGTGCCCATCATAGAACACCGACTGGGAAAGATCAATTGTACCGGGGTTACCTGGGGAGAATCTTTTTTGATCAACGGGGTCCGGTTTAGCCTCCACCCTGCCGGCCATATTCCGGGATCCTCTCAGATCCGCGTAGAGCATCGGGGAGAGGTGTGGGTCTTTTCCGGGGACTACAAGACTGAAGATGACGGCCTGTCTACCCCCTATGAACCCATCCGCTGCCACTCCTTCATTACCGAATGCACCTTTGGGCTGCCCGCCTTCAAATGGACCCCCCAGAAGGAGGTGTTCCGGGATATCAA
>JBFKPJ010000147.1:0-5125 GCA_041628355.1 Muriicola sp.
GTAATTTCATTTAATTGATGCAGGACAGTGAGGTCGTCAATGATCCACAGGCTCCTCCCCTGGGTAGCCACGATGAGGTTGTTGTCCTTCACGGCCAGATCCGTAATGGGGACAATGGGCAGGTTAAGCTGGAAAGGCTTCCAGTTTCTGCCGTCATCAAAGGAAATGTACATTCCTGTTTCCGTCCCGGCGTACAGTAATCCTTTCCTTTTAGGATCTTCTCGAATCACACGGGTAAAATGCTCATTATCTATTCCCGATGTGATCTTCTGCCAGGTTTTACCGTAATCCGTGGTCTTGTACAGATAAGGCTGGAAATCACCGAGCTTATAGCGTGTGGCGGCCACATAGCAGGTGCCCTCGTCAAAGGCTGAGGGCTCGATGCTGTTTACCATGGACCATTCCGGCATATTGGTGGGGGTCACGTTTTCCCAGTTGGCGCCCCCGTCCCTGGAGATGTGGATAAGACCGTCATCGCTGCCTACCCATAAGAGGCCTTCCTTTAGCGGACTTTCGTTTGCAGCAAAGATGGTGCAGTAGTATTCCACCCCCGTGTTGTCCTGGGTGATAGGCCCCCCGCTGGAGACCAGCTTATCCGGATCGTTCCGCGTGAGGTCCCCGCTGAGCAGCTTCCAGCTTTGTCCCTCGTCTGTGCTCAGGTGCACATGGTTGGAAAACGTATATAATTTCTTTGGATCGTGCTTGCTGAAGATGATGGGGAAATTCCATTGGAATCGATACTTCATCCCTTCAGCCCCGTATCCCATCGGGTTGTCCGGCCAGACATTGATCCCCCGGGTGGTACTTGCTTCGTGGTTCACCCGGGTCAGGAATCCCCCATAGCTGCCCCCGTAAACGATATCATTATTAGTTGGGTCTACGGCGATATGGGCTGATTCACCCCCTGCCGTGGGCTCCCAGTCATCGTCCCCAATGGTCCTGCCATCACTTCGGTGCCTGATGCGGATGGTGGAGTTGTCCTGCTGGGCCGCGTATATCCTGTAAGGGAAGGCATTGTCTGTGGTCACCCTGTAAAACTGGGCTGTGGGCTGGTTGTAATAAGTACTCCAGGTGAGTCCGCCGTCATAGGAGATCTGAGCCCCCCCGTCATCCCCGATGATCATCCTCTTCGGATCCTCAGGGGCGATCCAAAGGTCGTGGTGATCCCCATGGGGCGCATTGAAGGTCTCAAACGTCTTGCCCCCATCCGTAGAGCGGTGGTAGCGCACATTGAGGACATACACCATATCCTCATCCTCCGTATCGGCATATACCCTGGTGTAGTACCAGGCACGCTGCCTCAATTTGCGTTCGGAATTCACCTGGCTCCATTTCTTCCCTCCGTCTTCCGACCGGTACAGACCGCCCTTATCCTTGTTCTCCACAATGGCCCAGACCCTGTCCGGATTTGCCGGGGACACGGCTACCCCGATAATACCCAGGGTATCCGTGGGAAATCCTTCATTCCCGGAGATCTCTGTCCAGGTCTCCCCACTGTCCGTGCTCTTCCAGAGGGCAGAACCCGCTCCCCCGCTGCTCAGGCTGTAAGGGGTTCGCTGGGCACGCCAGGTAGAAGCATACATGATCCTCGGGTTGGTGGGGTCGAGGATGAGGTCCACGGCTCCGGCCTGCTCATTGGCATACAGGATCTTCTTCCAGGTAGCGCCTCCGTCCACGCTCTTGTATACCCCCCTGTCCTGGGAAGGCTTATAGATATCGCCCAGGACAGCAGCATATACAATGTCCGGGTTGTCCGGGTGGATACGTATCCTTGGGACATGTCGACTTTTCTCCAGCCCTGCGGATTTCCAGGTCTTGCCTGCATCTACAGATTTCCAAATACCATATCCTGAGGAGACATTCCCCCTGAGGGTTTTTTCACCACCCCCGACATAGATCACATTGGGATCGCTTTTGGCGACCTCAACGGCCCCAATACTTCCGCCGAAAAAGCCGTCAGAGATGTTTCCCCATGTTCTCCCCCCATCGGTGGTCTTCCAGACCCCCCCTCCGGTTGCTCCGAAATAGAACAGGTTGGGCTGCCCGGGCACTCCGGTGACCGCAGCAGACCTCCCTCCCCTGAAAGGCCCTACCAGTCGGTATTCCAGGCTGGAATAGACCTCTTCAGGATAGGGGTCAGTTGTTTGTGCTTTTGACCGCCTTTGGGCGTTGATAGTAAATGTGAAAAGAAGTACGGGAATGAATAGAAAAAGCAGACGAAAGTTGAGCTTCATTTTAATGGTTGTTCAGGTTCGTAAGCGCTAAATGTACCAAAAAAGAGGGAAACCTAAAACGCTTTCTTCAGCGTCTGATCGGTTCTGACATTATAATTTCTAAAGGGGGGTTTTTGCCGCTCTTACAAAAACAAAAACGGGGGTGATCACCCCCGTTTCAATGGCAATTATTTCGTGAGATCAGAAGCGATATCCTACCCCCAGCTGGAACCCTTTGGTCCTCAGCTTTACATCTTCGAAACCGGGTTCAGATTCCGAGATATTCGCAACCCCCAAGTTATAGCGGGCGTCCGCGAAGAAACCTCCTATGACTTCAAAGGCTGCTCCAAAATTCAATCCGAAGTTGGTGCCTTTCAACCCGTCTGTACCCCCTTCGGCATCAGCCAGAATACCGATTTGCGGACCTGCCTGAATATTAAATCCTTCCACGAGGTAGTATTTCATCATCAATGGCACATTTACATAGCTCACCTCAGCATCTTGGGCTCCTTCTATGGAATACTGCAACTCGGGCTGGAAGTGGACCTTATCAGAGATCCCCACATCGACGAGACCACCGACATAAAGACTTGTCGCCCCGTCCGGAGAAGCCCCGTCACCATCGAAAACTACCTTCAAGTTTGAAAAATTTGCCCCCGCTTTCACTCCAAAAGTAACGCTCTGGGCACACAGGTTCGTCCCATAGGCAAGGATAGCAGCTAAAAGAATCAACGTTTTTTTCATGGTTTTTTGAATTGTTTTAGTTCAAGTAAAAATAGGACATTTATCGATAGAAAAATGTAATCAACATTTCAGACCGCCCCCCATTATCTCATGCGGAGACCTGTGGGTTTCAGATCAGGCGGCCTCGCCTCGGAGGTCCATCCTTACCTCACGGTGAAGGAAGTACCCCGTCACTATGGTAGATAGGGTATCAGCAATAGGGAAGGAAAGCCACACTCCTAATTCTCCCATATACAGGGGCAGGACCAGGATAAGCGGGATAAAGAAGAAGCCCTGTCGGGTAAGGGTCAGCAAAAGGGCCGGAACCGCTTTGCCTACGGCCTGGAAATAGGCAGCACCGATCAATTGTATGGCAATGATGGGGGTTGCGGCAAAGACCCATCGCATGGCCGAAGGGGTATTCTCGAGGACGAAGGTATTACTGGCGATTTCAGCAGCTGACATATCTGCCCTGTGACTCAGGAAGAGATCAGTGATCTCCGCGGGAAAGACCATCAACCCGATAAAAACGAGGGAAGCCACCACGGCGGCATAGGTGATCGCCGTATTGATGGATTTCCTCACCCTGTCGTATTTCTTCGCCCCGTAATTGTAGCCGGCTATTGGCAGAAAACCCTGGGTCACCCCGAAGACCGGAAAGAGGGCAAACATGAGCATTCGCCCGATAATGGCATATACTGCCACCATGGGTTCACCCCCGAGGTCGAAAAGGATATTATTCATCAGCAGATAGGTGATACTGGTCACCGCCTGTCTGGAGAGGGTCACGAAACCGAGCGACCCGATCTCCCTGAGGATGGGAAGGTCCAGCCCGAAATGAGAGATGTCGATCTTGAGTTCGGAATTCTTCGACAGGAAAAAGTACAGGATGTACCCAAAACACAGGAGGTAGCCCCCGGTGGTCGCCCAGGCCGCCCCTTCCATCCCCAAGTCGAAAATATAGATGAATACATAATCCATCAGCAGGTTTCCCACGGATGGGATGATCATGGCGATCATGGCGAATTTCGGTTTCCCTTCGGCCCGGATGACGGTATTCCCCATCATGCACAAGGCGAGAAATGGCACGCCATAAAGAACGATGGTGTAGTAGATCTTGGCCGGTTCAAAGATAGCGCCCTTGCCCCCGAAGGCCGGGATGAGGGCATCGACAAAATAAAGGCCGAAACCCACCATGGTAACTGTAACCAGAAGAGTCAGGGTGATCTGGTTGCCAAAGGTCTTCAGGGCCTTATCAGAATTGCTCGCTCCCAGGGCCCTGGAAATAATACTACTCCCGCCAATTCCTATGGCCATCCCAAGGGCGGCGATAAAGAAGGAGACCGGCAAGACCACATTGATAGCAGCAATGGCGATAGATCCGATCCAGTTACCTACAAAAATGGTATCTACGAGAATATTCAGGGACATCACCAGGATCCCGATGGAAGCAGGCACCGCCTGTTTTATCAGGAGCCTTCCTATGGGTTCTGTGCCCAGGTCATCCGCAGTTACCCTGGCCATCAGACCGGAAGGATTTCCTCAGTTTTCCAGTCGCGTATCCAGGAGGCCATCAGGGCGACCCAGTCGTCCCTTTCATTGAGACAAGGGATATGTTTATAGTGTTCTCCCCCTGCTTCTTCGAACTGTTCCTTTCCTTCCATGGCGATCTCTTCCAGGGTCTCCAGGCAGTCGCTGACAAAGGCCGGAGTGACCACGGCCAGACGCTTTTTACCTTCTTTGGCCAAGCGTTCAAACTCGTAATCCGTATAGGGTTTCAGCCAGGGATCCCCGGCCAGACGTGATTGAAAGGAAGAGCTGACCTTATCCGCGGGAAGGCCCATCGCTTCTATGACCAGGTCAGTGGTCTTGTAACACTGATGCCTGTAACAGGTGTGGTGAGCCACCGAGTTCACCTTGCAACAACTCCCGTCTATCTTGCAGTGGAAACGGGTAGGGTCTGATTTCCGGATGTGGCGTTCAGGAATGCCGTGGTAGGAGAACAACACATGGTCATACTCAAAACCTTCCAGGCCTTCTGAGATACTACGGGCCAGTACTTTGATGTAGTCCGGGTTGTGATAGAAAGCAGGAAGTGTGGTAACCTTCATGCCGGGGAAATGCTTTTGTTGCTCCTCGAGGGCCTTGACCACCACGGTCTCATAGGATGACATAGCGTAGTGGGGATA
>JBFKPJ010000148.1:0-5095 GCA_041628355.1 Muriicola sp.
ACTAATAACCTGCTCTTGGCCCAGGATACCCCGGAGGTCATCGGTCACTGGGACCTGGAGGTGCAGTTGGGAGACCAGTGGGTACCTTCCTGGCTGGAGGTGAAACAGTCCGGCTCCAAAGCCCTGGTGGGCCATTATGTGAGTTTCGCCGGGAGTGCGAGACCCATCTCTGAAGTCCATTTCAAGGATGGCCTGGTCAGCTTCAGCATCCCACCCCAGTGGATCGGGACGCATTACATGATGTTTACGGGTACGGTCAATGGGGATGCCTTGGAGGGGAGCCTCCTGGACCACATGGGAATGCCCCACGCTTTCCGAGGAGTACGGGCACCAAAATTGCTATATCCTGAACCCGAAAAATGGTCCAAACCCAGATCGCTTCTTAAGGAGAACAGCCTGGACGGCTGGAAGATTCAGGGGGAAGGAACCAACCAATGGTTCGTGAAGGATGGGGTGCTTACCAGTCCTGCATCGGGAAGCAACCTGATGACGGATGAGAAGTTCATGGATTTTAAACTGCATATCGAATTCCGGTATCCCGAGCATTCCAATTCCGGTGTTTATCTGCGTGGAAGATACGAAGTGCAGGTGGAGGACAGCTACGGGAAAGAGCCTTCTTCAGTCTATCTGGGCGGGGTCTATGGCTTTCTGATGCCTAATGAGAATGTCGCCAAAAAAGCCGGAGAATGGCAGATTTATGATATCACCCTGGTGGGCAGAAGGGTCACCATTGTGGCCAACGGCAAGACCATCATCCACAGACAGATCATCCCCGGTATTACGGGAGGGGCCCTTGACAGTCGTGAAGGAGAACCCGGCCCTGTTTACCTGCAAGGGGATCACGGTCCGGTAGAGTATAGAAATATTACCATAGCTACCCCCGAATAGACAGTAGTAGAATCCATCCGAACAACAGACCGGAAACCAAAAGTTATGAGTCACTTAAGGATCATTCTGTGTTTTGTATTCATAGTGACTGTCCTGGGGTGTTCATCCCCGGATCCCGATACGTTTGGGACTGTAATGAAGGATAGCCCTTCCATTCAGGGAAAACCTGAATATCTGAAGTCGCCTTTTGTCACAGCAGGGGATCGAGTCTACCTGGTCGGCCACCAGGACGGGAGCTTCCCGGAATTGGGTTGGCATATTACAGGGGAAATGGGCGGGCTTTGGGACCACCCTATCAAACTGCTCGACGGGTTCGATATCCAGCTCACTTCTGGGAACACTTCCTTCAGCCTGAACGAGGCAGAATCATTTACTAACTATCCCATGGCCAACCGGCATAGCTTCCGTATGGAGCAGGCCGGACTCAGTGCAGAACGCTGGCAATTCGTTCCGGACGGGGAAGAGGGGATACTCATACAACTGGTCCTGACCAATGAGGAAGAAAGGAAAAAGGATATAAAGGTTGAATTTACCGCTCATGCCGATCTGCGCCCCACCTGGCTGGGGGAAAGGACGAATATGATGGACGGAGAGGATCAGATCTCCTTTCACAAGGTAACGGATACATGGATCGCCAAAGACATGGACAATCCCTGGTACCTGGCCTTTGGGGCCGACCTGGAGTCGGATTCACACAAGGATTCAGATTCACCATACAGTGGCAAAGGCATTTCTGGGACGATCTCCTATACCCTGGAGATTCCCTCAAGAGAAACCCGCACCATCACCTTTGCCGTGGCAGGTTCCTATCATTCAGAAGAGGCTGCCCTGGACACCTACAGGTCCCTCCAGTCAAATCCGCTGGCCCTGCTCGAGGAAAAGAAGAAGCGGTACGAAAGGCTTGCAGCTCATTCCAGGCTCACCATTCCGGATACGGTCTTACAGCAGACCTTCGAATGGCTGAAATACAACTGCGACTGGCTGGTGAGGACCGTACCTGAGATCGGCAGTGGTATCACGGCCGGTATTCCGGATTATCCCTGGTGGTTCGGGGTAGACAGTGAATATGCCCTTAAGGGTTATATGGCGATAGGACAGAAAGAGCCTGTATATAATACGATCGCCCTGCTCGACAGCCTGTCCGAGGTAACCAATGGAAACGGCCGGATCGTGCACGAAGTATCAACCAACGGTGCAGTTTTCAACCCGGGTAACATCAACGAGACCCCTCAGTTCGCCTCCCTGATCTGGGAGGTATATCAGTGGAACGGAGACAAGGCTTTCCTCAAGCGTTATTTCCCCACCATTCAAAAAGGATTAGAATGGCTAATGAGTGAGAAGGATGGGGATGGGAACGGATTCCCGGACGGTTTTGGGATGATGGAGATCCACGGGCTGGACAGTGAGATGATCGACGTGGCTGCCTATACCCAGCGGGCCTTTGCCGATGCGGCGGCCATGGCCGCCGAGTTGGAAGAGAATGCCCTGGCCAAAGCATACGGTAAAAAAGCAACGCAGTTGCGGGAGGCGATCAATACGGAATTCTGGTCGGAGGAATTCAATTCCTATGCCGATTTTATTGGGACGGACCAGCAGGCATTGCACCTGATCGAGGATGCTATTGTCCGTGCAGATACCCTGGAAAAACCCTGGGCAGTAGCGGAACTCCAGGCGACCAAAAAGGCCATCCTGGCCAATCCTTCTTCCATTCCCAGGCCCTTTGTACTCCACCACAACTGGGTGGTGAACACTCCCATGGAGATGGGGATCGCTGATCCCGACAAGGCCCTAAAGGCCCTGGAAACCGCAGAAACCTTTGTGAATCCCTTTGGCGTCTTTGTTACCGGGATCGACCGGGACGAGTCGGCCGGATCCGATGAAGGCTCCTTTAAAGGTTCCAAGATCTTTTCCTATACGGGGGCCGTGATGACCCTGCCCACAGGTGTACAGGCCGTGGCCGAGAACAATTACGGCAGGCCCGACCAGGCCCTGAACTATCTCCGGCGTATGGCAAGGACCTTCAGCTATGCCCTGCCAGGAAGTATGTACGAGGTGTCCCCGGACTATGGCATGATAACGCAGGCCTGGAATATCTACAGCTTCGCCATCCCCATCGTAGAACAGTTTTTCGGGATCCAACCCCGGGCTTTAGAGAAAAGAGTGATAATCACGCCTCAAATGCCCTCCGCCTGGCCCAAAGCCTCCCTGGAACATGTGGTCATGGCAGACAATGCCGTATCCGTGTATTACGAAACCACGGCCAATGGCTACAAGATCCGGGTGGTACAGGACCAACCCGGGTGGGAGATCCTCCTGAGACTCAGGGACGAAAGCGACCTAAAAGGATTTATGGTCATGGTGGGCAGGGAAGAGGCTGTTCCCGTGGATGGGTTCTATGAATTTAACACAAAAGGAGCAGAACTTGAGGTGCAGGTGAGCTTTGACCCTTCATAAAATGCCTTTCCTGTTCGAGGTTCATTAGCCGTTCTCCCCTTACTTTTTTATCTTTAGGACCGTTTACTAAAAAGCATAAAGAAATGAGATCCCAATCGGTCAAATATCCTCTTTTACTCCTATTCAGCATTCTTTTTCTTGGGTTGGCAGCCTGTTCCAACCTGCCTGATCCGGTGGTGGGATCCCCGGACGGGGAGATCCTGGTCTCCTTCAGCCTTACCGATGGGGGAACCCCTCAATATGAGGTCTCGTACAAGGAGAAACCTGTTATTCTTCCTTCTGCCATGGGGTTCGATTTTAAGGATTTGCCTTCCCTTAGGGAGGGTTTACGTATCAATGGGATTAGTTTTCGCACGGAGGATGAGACATGGCCCATGCCTTGGGGTGAAAGGGACAGCGTGCGTAACCACTACAACGAGATGCGCATCGCCCTGGAAGAGACTGGAGCACCCAATCGTAAATTGGATATCGTCTTCCGGGCCTTTGACGATGGGATAGGGTTCCGGTACGAGTTCCCGGACCAACCCGGAATGGAAGAGGTACTGATCACGGATGAGCACACCCAGTTCAACCTCACCGGGGACCACCAGGTATGGTGGCAGCCGGGCGACTGGGATATCTACGAACACCTCTACAACGAGACGAAGTTCTCCAGGATCGATGCGATCTCCAAGCGTAACGACCCCAACCTCAAGGCTACTTATATCCCGGAGAATGCAGTGAATACCCCGGTGACCATGAAGACGGCCGAAGGGGTCTACCTAAGCTTTCACGAAGCGGACCTGACCGATTATGCCGGGATGACCCTTAAGGTAGATACTGCCAACAACAGCATGGTGAGTGAGCTGGTGGGTTCCGAACGTACAGGGGGGAAAGCCGTGATCTCGGCCCCCTTCAACACCCCGTGGAGGACCATTCAGATCGCAGTCGGGGCCGGGGACCTTATCGAATCCACCCTGGTGCTGAACCTGAATGACCCTAATGCAATAGGAGATGTAAGTTATTTCACACCCATGAAATACGTGGGGATCTGGTGGGAGATGCACCTGGGGAAATCTACCTGGGACATGGAGGGGAGCCAGAGCATGAACACCTTTACCAAAAGCGGGGAGATCAGACCCAACCACGGGGCGACCACTGAAAACGCCATGAGGTATATCGACTTTGCTGCCGAGAACGGGATCAAAGGCCTGCTGGTGGAAGGATGGAATACCGGATGGGACAAATGGATCAATACGGACGACCGGGAAGGGGTATTCGATTTTATGACCCCCTATGCAGATTACGATTTCGACAAGGTGATGGCCTACGCCCGGGAGAAAGGGGTGGAGGTGATCATGCACCACGAGACCTCAGCAGCCCCCCTCACTTATGAAAAGCAGATGGGAGTGGCTTACAAATTCATGAAGGACAACGGAATGAACAGTGTCAAGACGGGGTATGTAGGCAAGATCATCCCCAAGGGGGAGTACCATCACGGGCAGTGGATGGTTAGGCACTACCATAAAGTCCTGGAGGAGGCGGCAAAGATGAAGATCGCCATCAACGCTCATGAGCCCATCAAGGATACCGGAAAACGCAGGACCTATCCCAATGCCATCGCCCGGGAAGGGCTGAGGGGTCAGGAGTTCAACGCCTGGTCTGCAGACGGGGGCAATCCCCCGGACCACCTCCCTACGGTGGCCTTTACCCGTATGCTTTCGGGCCCTATCGATTTTACACCCGGGATCTTTAATATCAGGTTCGACGAATA
>JBFKPJ010000149.1:0-5086 GCA_041628355.1 Muriicola sp.
AGAACGTACGGACCTCCATGCCTATGATCGTGGCCGAGGAGCTCGACGTGCCCTGGGACCATGTGGTAGTGGAACAGGCGCCTCTCAATACCGGGTTCTACCAGAACCAGTTTGCGGGAGGAAGCTTGTCTATCCGACTTAGCTGGAATGCACTCCGGATGGCAGGTGCTACCGGAAGACGTATGCTGCTGGAAGCTGCTGCCAAAGAATGGGGCGTAGGGGTGGCAGACCTCAATGCCAGTGAAGGGGTGATCTCAGAGATCAACGGAGACAGAACCGTTACCTATGGAGAGATCGCTTCCAAGGCTGTGGGAATTGAAATACCTGAGGAAGTAGAACTCAAGGAAGTAAAAGACTTCAAACTCATAGGCACGAGCCAGAAAAATGTGGACGGGAAAAAGATCGTCACAGGAGAACCCCTCTTTGGCCTGGATTTCCATAGGGAAGGGATGAAACTCGCCGTGATCGCCCATCCCCCTGCCTTTGGCATGACCGTCGGAGATTTCAATGAAGATGAGATCAAGGGAATGCCCGGCGTAGAGGATGCTTTTGTGATCGACACCTCCATCAATGAGCCGGCCATGTTCGACGAAAAAGGCTTTCACCAGCTCGTGGCCATCGTGGGTACATCCACCTGGCCATTGATGCAGGCCAAAAAAGCCCTCAGGGTAAACTGGAAGACCACAGGAGAGCTGGAAAGCACCGCCATTCACAATAAACGCCTTGCCGATGCCCTGGTATCCGGAAAGGTACAGGAGAGCAGGCGTGATGGAAACCCTGAAGCGGCATTCCGCAAGGCGGCGAAGGTTATCGAACGCACTTACAACTGTCCTTTTGTCGCCCACAATACGTTGGAGCCCATGAACTTCTTCGCCAACGTCACTGCAGACGCGGCAGAACTCATTGGACCCACTCAGACGCCCGAGGCCCTGGAAGGGTCTGTGGCTAAATTACTGGGTATGCCTATCGAGAATATCACCGTCAATATGACGCGGATCGGGGGTGGATTCGGACGCCGTCTCTATGTGCATTTTGGCCTGGAAGCCGCTGCCATATCCAAGAAGATAGGCGGACCCGTTAAGTTGATCTACACCCGGGAGGACGATATGACACAGGGCACTTACCGCCCTACCTACAGTTCTGTATACAAAGCCGGACTGGACGAGAACAACAACCTGATCGCCTTTTCAGTTAGAGGAGCGGGACTACCAGAAGGCCCTGTTTTCCCAAACAGGTTCCCCGCCGGGACGGTTGAGAATTATTCAGCCGAAAAGATCATGGCCCCCACCAATGTGACCACAGGAGCCTGGAGGGCCCCCAGGTCCAACTTTACCGCAGGGGCTGAACAGTCCTTCCTGGATGAGGTGGCTGAACTGGCCGGAAAGGATCCCATTGATTTCCGCCTGGAACTCTTTGACCGTGCCATCAATGATCCTGTAGGCGCAGAATATGAATATGATGCCGAGCGATATGCCGGGGTACTGAAACTGGTGAGGGAAAAATCAAACTGGGGTACCTCCATGCCCGGAGTGCACAGGGGTGTGGCTGCCTATTTCTGCCATTCCACCTATGTAGCGGAAGTATTCGATATGGTAATGGAGAATGGAAACCCTGTTATCCAAAAGGTCTGGTGTGCTGTAGACTGCGGGATCGTCGTGAATCCGGACGCAGCAGTGAACATGATACAGGGAGGGGTAGTTGACGGTATAGGCCACGCCATGTACAGCCAGCTCACCTTCGAGAACGGATCCCCCAGGGAAATGAATTTCGATACCTATAAACTCATCCGCCATTCACAGGCCCCAAGGGAGATCGAAGTGTTCTTTGTGGAGAACGAGATCGCCCCAACCGGACTTGGTGAACCCGGGTTGCCACCGGCCATGGGCGCTTTGGCAAATGCCATGTACAAGGCTACGGGTGTTCGTCTTTACGACCAGCCTTTTATGGGTATGGAAAGAAAGGTTCTGGGTTAGAAAACAGGAATTATTCTCAGGTCAAACCACCTGAAAACCGAGGGCAAAAGGATCGGCTTCATCAATGGTGATCCTGTTATACCCGGTGGTTCTGGCCCATCCCTGAATACAGGGAACGATAGCATCATACTCGCCGACCCGGGCCATTTTTTCAATGGTCCCCGTAAAGGTAGAGCCTATGATGCTTTCGTGTATAAAGGAATCCCCTTTTGCTAATTTGCCCTGTGCAAACCACTGGGCCATTCTCGCTGAAGTACCAGTGCCACAGGGTGATCTGTCAATGGCTTTATCTCCGTAAAAGACCGCATTACGCGCCGTTGAGGTCGATGCGATCGGCTCACCGGTCCACATGAGGTGACTTACATCCCTGATCGTTGGGTTCTCAGGATGAATAAACCTATCCGGATATTTCTCGTTGATCCTTTGCCGAATACGCGGACTGAGCTGGACAAGCTGGCTCGCCGTGAAATGGGACAAACCCCGAAAGTTTTCCTGAGGATCGATGATCGCATAGAAATTACCTCCGTAGGCCACGTCAAAAGTAAGTGATCCTAATACCGGACAATCGACCTCCAGTCTTTCAGCTGCCAGGTAGGAAGGCACATTCCGGAGCTCAACCCAGGATACCTTTCCTTTTTCCATACCGTAGGTCGCCACTATGGTCCCTGCAGGAGCTTCCATCCGGACCACCCCCGGGGTCCTGGGGATGATCACCTTTTCCTCGATAGCCATAGTAATAGTACCTATGGATCCATGCCCGCACATGGGCAGGCATCCACTCGTCTCTATAAATAGAATGCCAAAATCATTTTCGGGATCAACAGGCGGATACAGGATACTCCCGCTCATCATATCGTGCCCCCGGGGTTCGAACATCAGGCCCTTGCGGATCCAGTCGAACTCCATTAGGAAATGCTGTCGCTTCTCACTCATGGTCTCACCATGCAGCTCCGGACCTCCTTTGACCACCAGCCTGACCGGATTGCCACAGGTGTGTCCGTCTACGCAGTAAAAAGTCCGTTGTGCCATGGGATCCTACACTTTATCATGGGTAAGTCTGCCGTCTACGCGCCTGAGGAGGTTCAGTGGGTTGGCATTCTGCAGGGCCGGAGGCAGGAGGGCATCCGGGCAATTCTGGAAGCAGACCGGCCTGAGCCACCGGTTGATCGCATCTTCCCCAACCGCAGTGAACCGGCTGTCTGTGGTGGCCGGGTATGGCCCTCCATGGTGCATGGAGGCACAGACCTCCACGCCCGTGGGTACGCCATTGAAGATAAGTCGGCCCACCCTTTCCTTCAGCTGTCTCAACAGGAAATCATAACCCGAGAGTTCTTCGGGGGTCCCTATCACAGAAGCAGTGAGCTGCCCTTCGATAAGGGCTACTGATCGCTCGAGGTCTTCAATGTTCTTGCATTCCACCAACAGGGAAAAAGGACCGAAGACTTCCTGGTGCAGTTTTGGATTTTCCCTGAATTCAGAAGCTTTTACCCTGAGGATTGCCGGTCTGCCGACGTTGGGTTCCTCAGGTTTAGTATGCTCTGCAATGACGGTGGTTCCTTTTTGGTTCCTCGCCATTTCCTTTCCCTCCTCGTATTTTGCAGCGATATCGGGATGCAGCATGGTCGCGGGAACGACCTTGTGAATCTCCCCGGAAAGTAGTTCCGTAAAACGATCGAGGTCTGTGTTCTCTATTCCCATCAGAATTCCGGGGTTGGTACAGAACTGACCACTGCCCAGTGTCACCGATCCGGCAATGGTCTCAGCCCATTTCTCTTTTTCCTCTTTCAGGATCCCGGGTAGCAGGATCACAGGGTTCACGCTTCCCATCTCGGCAAAAACAGGGATGGGCTCTTTCCTGTTGGCCGCTATGTTGAAAAGGGCGCGTCCGCCCCCGTGACTGCCGGTGAAGCCGACGGCCTTGATATAGGCGTGCTTTACCAGGGCCTCCCCTACTTCATGTCCCTTGCTGTTGAGATGAGAAAATACACCTTCCGGTAAATTGAGTTTGCGGGCCGCTTTTGCAATGGCGGAAGAGACCATATTCCCAGTCCCGGCATGCATGGGGTGTCCTTTGACGATCACCGGGCATCCCGCAGCCAGGGCGCTAGCAGTATCCCCGCCGGCAGAGGAATAGGCCAGCGGAAAATTACTGGCCCCGAAGACCACTACAGGTCCGATGGGGACCATCATCTTTCTGAGGTCTTCCTTGGGGTTGGGTTCCCGATCCGGTTTGGCTGTATCGATACTGGGTTGCACATAGGATCCTTCCTCAACAAGTCGTGCGTACAACTGCAACTGGCCAATCGTCCTGCCGCGTTCCCCTTTTGCCCTTCCTTCGGGCAATCCCGACTCCGAGCAATACATTCTGATCAGGTCATCCCCCAGGGCCATGATCTCGGAAGCAATGGTTCGCAAGAATTCTGCCCTCACCTCCTTGGTTGTTTCCGCATAGAATACCGCCGCCTTGTGAGCCAGGTTCACTGCTTCCTCCACCTCCTCACGGGATGCCTCGTAATACAACGTCTCATTCTCCTTATTCAGGATAGGATTTATGGTCCTGAAGGTGACGTTTCCCCTGTGGGTCCTGTCGTATCCAATGATATTCTTTCCGTCCATCATATTCCTTATTTCTGCTATGACAAGGTATGTTCGGGCAAGGCGGGCCTTGTGGCAAGGGCCCTGTCGATGATCTGCTTCACCCTGTCTCTTTCGGCCCCCTGCAGCGGGAGCCTGGGGGCTCTGACGTATTCACTTCCAAGTCCGGTGGCCACTTCAGCCAGTTTTATGTTTTGTACCAATTGCGGATTGATATCCAGTTCCAGCAACGGCATAAACCAACGGTAAATCGCAAGGGCTTCCTGGAGACGACCTGCTTTTGTCAGCTTGTAAATAGCTACGGTCTCTTCGGGAAAAGCGCATACCAGTCCGGCCACCCACCCCTGTGCACCCGCAACGAGGCTTTCAAAGGCCAGGGTATCCACCCCGCAAAGTATTTTTATTCGATTCCCAAAACTGTTGCGCAAACGGGTGATGTTAGTGATATCGCGCGTGGATTCTTTAACCGCCTGTATGTTGTTGAATTCAAGCAAGGTTTCGAACATGGGAAGAGTTAC
>JBFKPJ010000150.1:0-5085 GCA_041628355.1 Muriicola sp.
ATTAACCTCTCCCAGCTTTTGAAACGCATTCCATACCACCTGGTGCAACTGGCTGCTCCCCTCCATGTCTATGCCCAGGAGGTACTTCAGCTGACTGAACATGATGATCAGGGCAGCGGCAGATGTGAAGCCACTGATCACGGGTCTGGAAAGGAAATTGACCAGGAAGCCCATCCTGAAGACCCCGAGGAAAAATTGAATGCCCCCCACCAGGAAGGCCAAGGCAATAGCCATGGCGATGTAGTTGCCGGGGCCCACGGAAGCTATAGCCCCGAGTCCGGCCGCTACCAACAGGGAATCCATGGCCACGGGTCCTACGCCAAGGGCCCTGGAAGTCCCAAAAAAAGTATAAACCACCAGGGGAATCATGGAAGCATAGAGTCCGTACACTGCAGGCAAACCGGCTATCAGGGCATAAGCAAGCCCCTGTGGGATCAGTACAATGGCCACCGAGATCCCGGCGATCAGGTCGTGCGGAAGAAAGGACCATTTGTACTTCCCTATCCAGTCCAGGAACGGCAGTATCTTATTCATGTTATCGTTATTTATGAAGGCCTGAATCCATGTTTACAGGCTGTTCACCTTGATCTGACTCCTTTGCAGGTCGATCTTCCCTTCCCTCTCCATCTTCTTCAACAAACGGGAAACCACTACCCGGGATGTATGGAGATCCGATGCGATCTCCTGGTGGGTGGTATGGATCACGTCGTCGTGGTTCACCATGGCCTTGTCCCTGAGATATTTCAGCAGGCGCTCATCCATATTCATGAAGGCGAGGGTGTCTACGGTCTCCAGCAATTCCTGCATCCTGTTGTGGTAGCTGTCCAGGATGAAGGCCCTCCAACTCCTGTATTTACCCATCCAGTCCTCCATCTTATCCACCGGGATCATCAGCAATTCCACATCCGACTCAGCTACCGCCCGGATATTGCTCCTTCCCTGTTTGACGCAACAAGATAGGGTCATGGCACAGGTATCCCCTTTTTCGATAAAATAGAGAAGGAGATCATCCCCCCGTTCATCTTCGCTCATGATCTTGATGGCACCCCTGAAGATAAGAGGCATGTATTTGATCTCATCCCCTATGTCCATAAGGAAATTACCCTGTTTTACCCTCTGAAACTTTCCGGCAGTATGGATCTCTTCTATCAGTTCATCCTCGAAGAGATAGCCGTAGAGGTCTTTGAGGTATTCCAGTTTCACTTCGCTGTTATTTTGATCTTTCATGGTTTCATATTGGGTATTAGCATTACCTCAAATTTTATTTCCGGTCGGTCCAGGAAGCGGAATCCCTCGTGCAGGGCTGTCTGTTCCACGGCATAGGGATAAAAGGTAACCGGTTCCACACAGATCATGTTCGGGGTGGGAGACCAGAGCATGAACCGGCCAAAGCCCCTGGTACGGATCCCCATATTTTTCTCGTCCTCCAAAACAAGTGTTTCCGTGTCCGCAATCTCCAGGGCCCTGTCACCCGAAGCCATCACCTCTTTGAGGCCGATCGATTTACCTTCAGCAATGACCCTGGCATCCGGCGATCTCAATTGAAAAGCCGGGTGATAACCCACCATATACGGCATATCCCTTTCCCCGCTGATGAGAAAGGTGATCCGCAAACCCTCTTCGTCCAGGTGAAAGTGTTTCCTGAACACAAAACTAAAAGGCCAGATCAATTTTGGGGCTTTGGACCTATCGGGGTATTTGGAATTGGAGACCAGGGTCCCCGCCTTGTAATCCTTCACATAGCTCGCCGAATGTTCCTCCTGACCCTCCGGGATATACGTGAGTTCCCTTAAAAGTCCGTGCTGATCCTGTACTGCATTGCCCTTCGGGACCTGTACCCGGTATCCGGCACCAGCTGTAGGGCCGATAATGGGGAACATTTCCGTATCGGTATTCCCCCAACCGGGTTCCCCCTTCTGATGCATGAATTCATAGCCCTCTACCTGATAACTGACCAGCTCTCCCCCTTCTATTTTTACAACCTGATTTCCGTGCTTCAGTATTACCATAGGTTACTGATTGATGAGTCGGTATATCAGGATGGCCGATCGTTTGGTCAGGGCCTCAATGGTCTTCAGGTTGACAGTCTCTTCCGGGGTATGTGCCCCGGAACCCATGGTTCCCAGCCCGTCAAGGCAATCGACGTAATCTGCGACAAAGGAAGTGTCCGCTGCTCCCCTCCTGCCCGGGTCATAGGCGAGAACCTCGCCCTGCCCAAGCGCCTTACTCACCCGGTTCAGCTCTTCGAGCAATTGCAGGTTGCCCTCCGTAGGCGGCATGGCCGGGTAACTGTCCGTGAAGGAGATCACAGCCGACGTATTGGGCAGATTATCGGCCACGATGGACCGCATCTTCTCACGGGCCTTTTCTTTTTGTTCTTCCGAGATAAACCTCAGCCCTCCCCTTACATGTGCTGTTTGGGCAACCACGTTGGTCTTCCCGAAAACCTCGGCCGAACTCTTCAAGGGGTCGTATTCCGCAAACGTCCCTCCCATCAGGATTCCAGGGTTAAAGGTCAGGTATTCCTCCCCTTTTACTTCCTCGTAAAACGAATTCAGGATACGCGATATCTCAAAGATGGCCCCCGCACCCGTCCTTTCGCTAAAAACCCCGGAGGAATGGGCCCTTTTTCCGGTCACCTCCACTGCCCAGCCCGAGGCCCCCCGGCGTGCTACGGTGGCGTAGTTGAACCCGGTGGAGGTCTCATAGCCCAGGGCGATATCGCTTCGCTTAGCAGCCTCGATCAGGTCTTTCCTGCTTATATCAAGGGGTTTTCCCGTACTCTCCTCATCACCGGTAAAAGCGACAATGATCTGCGCATCTTTCAATACCCCTTGCTCATGCAGTGCTTTTAACGCATAGAGGATGATCACGTCACCTCCCTTCATATCGTTCCCTCCGGGAGCGTGGGCTGTACTGTCATTGATCATCTCAAAACGCTGGAAAGGGCTGTTCTCCTCAAATACGGTGTCGAGGTGCCCGATCAGCAACAACTTCTTGCCCTTGGTGCCCTCTTTTTCTGCAAAGAGGTGGCCTGCCCTGTTCATCTCCTCAGGCATCTCTATCCAGCGCGTCCCAAAACCGATTTCCTGAAACGCGTTCTGAAAGACCGTTCCCACTTCCCTGACCCCCGCCATGTTCAGGGTTCCACTGTTGATGTTGACCACTTCCTCAAGGAAACCGATGGCTTCTGCATTGTTCTTCTCAACGGTGGCCAGGATCTTTTTTTCGGTTCGGGATAGCTTTTGGGAAAAGCCTGAGAGGGTGACAGCACATGCCATCACACATATGAGACGTAGTCGGATTTTCATGGTATTTATTTGGGGATAAAAGATAGGGAATCTATTCTAGAAAGCCTTGCTTTTTCATCCATTCATCATTGTAGATCTTGCCCACATACCGGCTGCCATGGTCATGGAACAGGACCACTACCACATCGTCCTTATCAAAGTGCTCCCTGAGTTGAAGGACCCCTTTGATGGCGGCTCCCGCTGAATTCCCGAGGAACATCCCCTCTTCCCTGGCGAGCCGCCTCGTATACACGGCAGCGTCCTTATCGGTCACCTTGGTAAAGCCATCAATGATCCCGAAATCCACATTCTTAGGCAAGATATCCTCCCCTATGCCCTCGGTGATATAGGGATAGATCTCATTCTCGTCGAAGATCCCCGTTTCGTGGTATTTCTTAAAGACGCTTCCATAGGTATCCACCCCCCATATCTTGATATCGGGGTTCTTTGACTTCAGGTATTTTCCTACCCCGGATATAGTACCCCCAGTGCCCACGCCCACGACAAAATGAGTGACCTTTCCGTCTGTCTGTTCCCAGATCTCGGGTCCCGTGGTGAGGTAATGAGCCTTTGTATTGGAAAGGTTATCGTACTGGTTCACATACCAGGAATTGGGGATCTCTTCAGACAGGCGTCGGGCAGTGGAATAGTAGCTCCTGGGATCGTCCGGGGCCACCTCCGTGGGACATACGTAGACCTCGCTACCCATGCCTTTGAGGATGTCGATCTTCTCTTTCGACTGTTTGTCTGAGATCACGCAGATCATCTTGTACCCCCTTACGGCAGCCACCAGGGCGAGGCCCATTCCTGTATTTCCGGAAGTTCCCTCGATGATGGTGCCCCCGGGCTTTAATTTGCCTTCTGCCTCGGCATCGTCTACCATCTGCACGGCCATCCGGTCCTTGACAGAATTCCCCGGGTTAAAGGTTTCGTATTTTGCAAGCACCATACAGGGAAGATCCCTGGTCAGCACATTCATTTTTACAAGGGGGGTCGTTCCGATAGTCCCCAGTATATTCTCAGCGTAATCCATAGGATACAAAGATAGGAGTTCCTCTATTCCGCCTCCAGCCGGGAAGCGATTTTGATAGCATTTTAACAGGGGCGCACGCCGTCAGTCGAACTTGATGGCCTTCACCGGACTGATCCTGGTGATGATGTGGGAAGGGATGAGCATCATGAGCATACAGAGCAGCAGTACCCCGACATTCAGGAGGACCACGGTGGGAAGGTCGATATACACGGGAATGTAGTCGATATAATATTCCTGGGGATTCGGGAACCTGAAATAACGATAGGTGTCCTGGAACCAGATCAGCCCCAGCCCCAGTAAGTTGCCCCAGAAGAGACCGATAAGGATGAGGTAGGCCGCATTGTAGAGGAAGACCTTCCGGATACTCCAGTTTGCTGCACCCAGGGCCTTGAGGATCCCGATCATGGGGGTGCGTTCAAGTATCAAAACCAGCAGGGCCGTGATCATGTTGATCCCCCCTACGATGATCATGATTCCGATGATGATGCCGATGTTGAAATCGAACAACCCTATCCATTCAAAGATCTTGTAATACTTGTTCTCTATGGTCTGTGTATCAAGGGTACTCAGTGTCTGCCCGTAGATCTGAGCGCTTTTTTCGGCTATGTCATCAAAATCGTTCAGGAAGACCTCGAAATTCCCAACCTCATTTTCCCCCCACTGATTCATCCGCTGGATATGCCGTATGTCCACCAGGATATAGGTGCCGTCAAATTCCTCAAACCCGCTGTCATAGATCCCTGAGATCCTGAACTTTCGCTG
>JBFKPJ010000151.1:0-5078 GCA_041628355.1 Muriicola sp.
CTTAGGAGTGATCGATTCCAGATAGGCAGACCCGAGAGCCCTTTTGTTCTCCACAAATGGCCTGATCTGGAACAGCCACAGCTTGTCTTTCTCAAACCCCAGTTCCACATCGTAAGCCCCGCTGTAATCGGAGTTGGTCTCTTTGGGGAGAACCTCCCTCAGGCTGGTGGCCAGTTTTCTCAGATCCGCCTTGTTACGGTTATTCAATATAGGTTCTTCAAAAGAGGCGATTTTTTTTTCGGTCCCTCCCGTAGCCGGCAGCCTGTTGTAATACATCTCCCTTGCCGGTGCCAGCAGCAGGTCGGAGATCCCCGTGACCAGGCGTGTCTCTGCTGCCTGTCCGTCGACCGCCCCTCCTGCTCCCCGGCTGAAGGCCACGGTGAGATCCTTATCAGTGCCCACATTGATCCCCTTGGTGATCATTACACCGGAATACTCCACATCCACACTCGGGATGACGAGGATGGATGGAAATACATTCTCAGGATTCAGCAGGTATTTCTGCCGCCATTTAAAGCTTCGTTCCGTATAAGGGGATGCCCATACATCCTTGATCCCTTTGATGATCTTTTCCCGGTCTACCGTGTTAAAGATGGTCAGGTTCAACCCTGCTCCGGTAAAATCCTTGAGGTCTTCCATATTCGTATCACTCCGAAGGAATACGGGGATCTTCCCTAGATCGGCCCCCAGGACGGAAGAAAAGCCATCTTCCAGGTCGCTGACAAATGCCGGATCCAATGCCATGGACTGTATGGCAGCCCGGAGTACTTTGAGCCTGTCGAGCTGGAACTCCTCAACCACCGGCTCTCTTGTTCCCGCTTTTCTCATGGCTTCGGCCTCTCGGAACATTTCATTGAGAAAGTCCCAGTAACTACCCGAAGTATCGGGCATGGGGCGGTCCATATGCATCTTAAAGACACCGAAGGGGATCACCAGCCCTTCCACCACTTCCTCCGGGAACATCTTTTTGAGCTGACCCAGATTGGCGGCTTTGGGACCACATAACTTTCCGGAGTTGGAGGCATCCACGGATCGCATATTCAGGACTTTCCGAACGTCCAGGCGGATATCCTTCACAGGAACTGCGATCTTATCCTCCTTTCTGGTCCTGACCTCGAACAGGGCCTTTTCTTCAGCAGTCATTTGATCTGCCGGTTTCAGGATGACATTCCCTTTGTTGGAGACCGCATAAAAAACCTGTGAACCAGCATATTTTTTAAGACCCTCCAGGTTGGCGTCGGACAGGGCAGCATTGGGAATCCCCAGGTTCCTGGCCAGTAACTGTACATGTGAAACCAGGTTTCCTTCGGCCACCGTGGCAATGCCGGCCACCGGTTTCAGGTCGGAAGGTGGCCGTTGAAATACATAGATCTTGTCCGATGATACCTCTATTTCCTCCTTCAGGCCTTCGACCACTACCAGTTCCCCCATGGCATAGCCGGGGTTTAGGCCTCTGACGGAACTCTGGTTCCTCAGGTCCATGACCTTGTTGACCAGATTGGACTCCTTCGCAATATAGTCCCCGAACTCTCCAGCAGCCCTCCCGAGTTGAAGCACGAGAGATCCCCTGATCCTGTCGTCTATAAAACCGTTTGAAAGGGGTTCAAAACCCGCATAGAGTTCCAAAACCTCCTCATAATGGGCTTTGAACATACTGGTACTCCACTCCACGGCACTTCGAGCCCTTTCCAGGACCCATGTGAGCTCTTCCAGGGTCTGGGAAGGCCTCTCAAAAGAAGTCAGAGCAGGCGACAGTTGTTGCCATTCCCATAGCTCCATATAGCCCGAGGCGGCAGAGGCGAGGCTCAGGTTGCAGATCTTTTTGATCTGTTCACGGAGATCTGCGGGATTCCATTCCGACTCGTACCTGAAGATGACTTCCTCGAGTTTCAATGAGATCTCCAGCATTAGGAGTCGATCCGAAGAGGAGACTTCATCCATCAAACCCTGCCTGATCTCCCACATAAATTCGGCACTGCCCTGTATCAGAGTTGAGGGTGCAGTATTACTGCTATGAGCCTCCATAAAAGACGCAAGGGAGGCTTTAAATCGTTCATTTTTCAATTTCTTCAGGTAGCCTGAAAGGGATTGTATATCGAAAGGGCGGTGAAATTCCTTCATAACCCCGATCAGGGCGTTGAATTGTTTGATCAGGTCGGGAGTGAGGGCATTCCTGTTCTGGGCCAGGAAGCGTTCTACCGCACTGATGTCAGAAGATTTCGGACTGCTGTGGATCTTGACCCGGAGATCCATAAAGGACGGGAAGAGGTCAGAGATCACCTTGGACCTGCTCCGCATTTCCTGCCCCAGGTTCTCGTCTTCCGCAAAAGGGATGTCCCTCATGGAATTCCGGATAAGGAAAAAGTGTTTCCTCAGGTTTTCCTCCTTGGAAAGTACCTCCCTGTAGAACGCCAACCCCCATGCAGCTTCGTCTTCCGCCTGCACGGATCCCCTGTAAAATTGTCCTTTTCGGTTTATCCACCCGTCATCTACGGTCCTCAGGTACTGGTCTAACTGGTATTGTTTTAATCTCGTGAAATTCTTCCCGGGCTCCCAGAATTCGCCCGGCTTGTGGTAAGCAAGGATCTGGCCCAGGTAGATGCCGTTCTTTTTTCCAATATCCTCCACCACATCCTTATACCGCGCGTGCTGAACCCCAGGGCCAATCTGATCCGGACAGGGATCCTTGGGTGCACGTATGCTCCCATCCGTGCAAAACCAGCGGATATCCTTGTAAGGGCCCCGGATGTCCTTTTTGAATTCCTGCACCTTTGTAGCGAGTTCACTGTGGGAATATGTCTGCGCAACTGCTGTTTGAATACAAAATAGAAGGCATAACGCAAAGATACTGAGCCCCAACGGTGCGGGGTTGAAACATTCCTGGGTGACTATTGGGGATCTCTTTCTCATACTATAGCACAAGGGGTTTATCTTTTATTTTTTCAAAAGGTTTTTAATAATACCGACCAGTTCCTCGGAACCAAAGGCCAACACATCAAAGGCAGGTATTCCGGTTTCCTTGGTAATGGCCACACAGGCCGGAGCGATTTCCTCCTCCTCCATGTTTTCATGGTTGACGGTGATGGCGACGACCTTCTTCCCGGAGATCACTTCCAGGGCGTGGATCTGTTCCGGCAATGAATGCAGGCGATACCCGGGAAACCCGTCATACTCGAGTCGGGTCGGGGCGTGCTGCAAAATGATATGGTCCGGCCTGCCGGCTGCCAGGATCTCGAATCCACCGGGATAGGCCGGGTTCATCAAACTCCCCTGCCCTTCTATCACGATCACATCCGGATCTTCATTCTTCCAGGCGCTCACCACGGCGTGCTCTATCTCACCCGAAACAAAATCGTTGATACAACTGTCCATGACCATACTGTATTTAGCACCCTGCATCCAGGCCGTCTGTCCGGTACCGACCATTTCTGCCTTCAATCCTGCTTTCCTCAAACCGTGTACCAGGATCCATGCCGTTGTGCGTTTCCCGATGGCAGAATCCGTACCCAGGACGGCGAGTTTAAGGCAGTCCACTTTTTCGATATCCCCGGTAAAAAAATGGAGTTTATCGCGGTCCGGCGTTTTTCGGATATCCCTGATCCTGCATCCCTTCTGCTGCGCCAGCTCCGCAAGATTCGTATCATTTGTCAGGAAATCGTGCAAACCGCTGTCTACGTTCCAACCCTGTTCCAGGGCTGCGGCGATCGTCTTCTTCGCCTCAGCCGGAAGGCGGCCCCCATCAGGTGCCAGGCCAATGACCAGGCTTTCGGGCATGGTCGCCTTTCCTTTGAAAAATTCCAGGGCTGCTGGAAGGTCCTTAAAAACAGGGATGCCATTTGGTCTGCCATCCAGCACCTGCCCGGCATCCTTGCCGGCATACCGACTGTCGATCACCCCTACCACATTGTATCTTTCCGTAAACCTGACCAGTCCGTGGGCGGTCTTCCCGTTTGGGGTATTAAAGGCACCCTCGCAAAAGACAAGGGCATTTCCGTCTATTGATTCCTTCATATGCTTAAAGTTAATTTTTTGCGGTAAGAATGGCAACATACCGGTCGGGTTCCATAGGCTCGAGCTCGTGCAATTCCAGCAGGGCGATGAGTCCGGCCGTGGATGCTGGCAGAATCCGGAATCCTTCCTTTTTCTGCAAGAGACCGGCCATTTCCTTCAATTTCCGGTCACTGACGTTGATGGCAGCACCCCCTGATTCCCTCAGGGCGTAGAGCGCCTCCTCCCCGTCAAAGCTGTGCCAGTTGATCAGGGGCTCGTTGAATTTGGTCTCTTTGATATGCTCTGGATTCAGGTCCCTGCAATAATCAAGTCCTTTCTTAAAGGACTGTACAATGGGGTTTTTAAAGGAGGATGAAGCAGCGATCATCCTGGGAACCCTGGATGTCTTCCCCCTTTTATACAGGCTGACAAACCCCCTGTAGATGCCTGCCAGCAAGGTGCCATTGGACACAGGGACTGCACAGTATTTAGGGGCATCTCCCAGATCCTCGTATATCTCATTAGCGATCTGGGCATAGGCCGAGATCTGAAGGGGAGTGTTGGCCCCGCCGGGGTTGGCGTCATACCACTCATTTTCGCGGGCCAGTTCACTGCTCCTCGAGACCACATCTTCATAGCTTCCGGGTAACCGTATGATCTCCGCGTTGAGGGATCGCATCTCTTCCACCCTTTCGGTATGGTAAGACTCAGGGATATAGATCCTGCAATGGATCCCGGCAAGATTGGCGGCCAGAGCCACAGCCACCCCGTAATTCCCACAGGTGGCCAGGCTTACCACATCAAAATCCCGCCTCAGGGCATCGTACACCTGCGCAAAGGCGATGCGGTCTTTCTGGGTTCCCGTCGGGTTATCCCCTTCGTATTTGATGTAGAGTTGCCTGATATTGAACTCCCGTTCCAGGGCCTTTGCCCGGTTCAGGGCAGTATCCCCCACTTCCAGGTTCAGAATATCCTCAAAACTTTCAAGTCGGTCCGTGATCGACTTGCTCTTATCGAGCACGAATTCACTGAGTTTTCTCGTTTCCGAGGAGACCTTGTTCTCAGCGGTCTTGACGCCGTCTCGTATA
>JBFKPJ010000152.1:0-5056 GCA_041628355.1 Muriicola sp.
GGATTTCCCTGGGCATCAGATACGCGAAAGAAAATCGATACCTTGCCGGGAAGGGTAGTGAACTTGTCCTGTATGGAGAGGATGAGATCGTTCTCTCCGAGATTCAGACAATCGTCCACTGGTTTCCCGATACCGAGGTCGCCACCCGGGTTGATGTCAAAACTTACGTCGTCATCGGCATTGCCGCAGGAGATAAAAAGAGAGGTGACAAGAGAAAATAGGAGAAGGTGTAAGCGGGTTTTCATTTTCAAATTTTAAGGTTCACCCTCAAAACGCGACTTCCTCGATTTAAGTATGTACCGGGATCGACTTTTTTTTGAATGTCTCCCATATCCTTTTCACGAGATGGAAATCAGGACGGTTTTCCAGAAGTATTTGTTAAAGGATGTGACGAAAACCTGAATTTTTTGATACCTTGTTATTTGAATGCACCGGAAGTGACAAGGGGCCTGTTCAATGCTGGAATCGCACCTGTTTTAGGTCAAACGCAATGTATGCACATTCCCGATCCGTCAATCTTCCTGAGTGAAAAAACAGAATCCAGTTAAAGAATGAAGATCCTGCTATTTGGAGTTACGAGAGACATCGCCGGAAAGGCCGAGTTGGAATTGCCTCCAGAAACGGTTACCTCCCTGGGGAATGTGAATGACCTTCGTGAATTCCTCATGGGCGAATACCCGGAGTTGAAAAAACTTTCCTCCATGGCCATAGCGGTGAACAATGAATACGCCTCGGGTGATACCGGGATCGATCAGGAGGATGAGATCGCCCTGATCCCCCCGGTTAGCGGAGGCTAAAAAAGAGAGCATCCTATGCTTATCGACAATCACGGAAGAAAAATTAATTACCTCCGCCTCGCGGTAACGGACCGGTGCAACCTGAGATGCCACTACTGTATGCCCGCGGAAGGGATCCATTTTGCCGGGAAGGACAAGCTCCTGACCATAGAGGAACTCAAATTGCTTGCGGGCACTTTGGTGGACCAGGGTATTGACAAGATCAGGCTTACCGGGGGAGAACCCTTCGTGCGAAAGGATCTGATGGTCCTGCTGAGATATCTGGCTTCGCTCCAGGGCATCAATGAATTGTCCATGACCACCAATGCCACCCTGATCGGGCCCTATATTCAGGAGTTGAAGGACCTGGGGATCACCAATATCAATTTGAGCATGGATGCCATCAGGAAGGAGACCTTCGAAAAGATCACCAGAAGGGACCAGTTCGATGTCGTCTATGGAAACCTGATGACCCTCATAGAAGAAGGCTTTAATTTGCGCATCAACTTTATCGTACTGGAGAACGAGAACGAACAGGATATCGTCCCAATTTTGAAATTACAGGAGGAATATCCTGTGTCTGTCCGTTTTTTGGAGGAAATGCCATTCAATGGAGGAAGCAGGAATTTTCAGTCCATCAAATGGAATTACAAGGAGATCCTAGAGTATATACGGACCTTCTATCCCGGTTTCGAAAAGTTGGAATCACCGGAGACCTCCACCTCTATCAACTATAAGATCCCCGGGCATGCGGGTTCTTTCGGCATCATTCCTTCTTTCAGCCGGACCTTTTGCGGCAGTTGCAACCGGTTGAGGATCACGGCCACAGGAGATGTTATCACCTGCCTCTACGGCAAGCCTAAAATGAATGTAAGGGAGATCCTCAGAGGGGCGGATCCCGTTGCCCGTTTGCAAACTTCCATCACCGAGGTGATAGGCCAACGTTCGAAGACCGGATTTGACGCCCAAAATGAACACAGGGGAGTTTTTGAGAACTCCATGACATCCATAGGGGGATAATATTAGAAATCAGGAAAATGCCAGATAACAGCTATTTAAAAGATCACGAACGCCCCGTCCTTTACGGTTTGATCCTTGCCGGGGGTAAAAGCAGCAGGATGGGTCGGGACAAGGCCCTGATCTCCTACCATGGCAGGTCGCAATGGGAGGTCCTGTACGACCTTGCTCAAAAAGTTTGTGCCCGTACCTTCCTCAGTTTGAGAAAAGAGCAGCAAGAGGGTCTAGCCCCCGGGGCCGAACTGATCTTAGATCGGGATGAATTTCCCGGGCCTTTCAACGGGATCCTAAGTGCTCATCAGGCACATCCCGATGCAGCCTGGTTGGTCCTGGCCTGTGACCTTCCTCTGATCGATCTCAATACCCTGAAGCAATTGTGCTCTTCCAGGGATCCTCAAAAAGACGCCACGGCACTCGCGACCAGATCAACAGGACTCCCTGAACCCCTTGCGGCCATATGGGAACCCGGTGCACTCCGCAAGGTGGCGAACTACCTGAATAGTGCTGGCTCCAGCTGTCCCCGGAAATTCCTGATGAACTCTGATATCTCCCTGGTGTTCCCGGAGGCAGATGAGGTCCTGGCCAATGCAAATTCAAAAGAGGACTACGAACGGATCAAAGAAGCCCTGGAATCAAAATGAATCAAGATCGATACATAAGGCAGATCACCCTTAAGGACTTTGGTCCTGCAAAACAGGAGATGCTGCTGGAGTCCCGTGTACTGGTAGTTGGAGCAGGGGGGCTGGGCATCCCGGTCCTGCAATACCTCGGTTCCATGGGCGTAGGGATATTGGGACTTGTGGAACAGGATGTCATCGAACTTTCCAACCTGCAACGACAGGTACTTTACGGGGAAGGGGATCTGGGGAAACCGAAGATCGAGGTAGCGGCAGAAAAACTCAGGGGGATGAATTCCCGGACCAGGATCGTTTGCCATGATACCTTTCTGACACCTTCAAACGCCCTGGATATCATATCGGGATATGACCTTGTAGTGGATGCATCCGATAATTTTGCCACGAGATACCTGATCAACGATGCTTGTGTGATCCTTAAAAAACCTTTTGTCTATGGAGCTATACACGGTTTTGAAGGACAGGTAAGCGTTTTTAACTACCAGGAGGGGCCCACCTATAGGTGTCTCTTTCCCATTCCGCCGGAAACCGGGAACGTTCAGGACTGCAATACTCACGGTGTCCTGGGAGTAATACCCGGTATCATCGGGACCATGCAGGCCATGGAAGCGGTGAAAGTCCTGACCGAAATGCCGGGAATATTGAAGGGGACCCTTCTGATCTACAATGGTATTGACCAGAGCATACGGCATATAAAATTCCCCTCAGTCCCGGATAATAAAATGCGAATGACACTTGAAGCCCGGTACGAATCCATGGAGTGCGGTCAGGTACCGACCATAGGCGTGGAGGAATTAAAAAAGAAACTCTCAGCAGACCCGGAACATACCCTACTTGTCGATATTCGTTCGTCACATGAATTCAGGGTCGACGGACTGGAAGAAGCTGTCCATATTCCTATGGAAGAGTTGGAAAAGACACCTGAAAGGATCCCCGCGAACAAAACGGTTTACCTGATCTGCAGATCCGGCTCGCGAAGCATGCAGGCAGCCATGAAGCTCATGGGATCCAAAAATAAATCGGTTTATTCTGTGAAGGGTGGAATGGAGGCATGGCAACGGGCGTTTGGCATCCCTGGATAGAAAAGCTCCTTATCTTAAAGAAAAGTGTATGAAGCCTTGGGAGGTTAACTGCGCATTGGTTATCTTCTCTTTAAAATCCTCCTGAACGGTCATGACCACTTACGAAAAAGCTTTTTCTCTTGTCCTTGAACAGCACCTCGAATTCGGGACCGAGGAAATACCCCTTATGGAGTCCCACGGTCGAGTGTTGGCAGAGGAGGTCTATGCAGACAGAGACTTCCCTCCATTTAACCGTGCCACAAAGGATGGGATTGCACTTGCTTTTGATGCGGTTGAAAACGGCCGATTGTCCTTTGAGATCATGGACATTCTGCCGGCAGGTGAGCCTGTGATCCCATTGGATGAGCCGGAAGGTTGTGTGGAGATCATGACCGGGGCTGTGGTCCCGTATGAAACGGATACGGTGGTCATGTATGAAGACCTGGAAATAGAAGGGGATATAGCCACTTTAAAAAAGATCCCCAATCAGGGTCAGAATATCCATCTCAAGGGTAGTGACCACCAAAAAGGAGAACGCCTGCTCAACAAGAACACAAGGATCGATGCTGCATCCCTGGGCGTTTTGGCCACTGTGGGCAAGGATAGGGTATGCGTGAAAAGAATACCAAAAATCGCGGTGATCTCCACCGGGAATGAACTGGTGGATGTAGGGCAGACCCCCTTGTTACACCAGATCCGGCGATCCAATACATACAGCCTTTTCGGTGCTTTACAGGAAGAGGGGATCAGACCTTTGTTATTGCATATTGCCGACGATATTGATCTGATGAGGCAAAAGTTAGGCTATTTGGCCGATGAGATGGACGTACTTATCCTTAGCGGAGGTGTATCGAAAGGTAAATTTGATTATCTGCCCCAGGTGTTCGAGGAACTGGGCATAAAAAAGATCTTTCACCGGGTGGCGCAAAGACCCGGCAAGCCGTTCTGGTTCGGCAAAAATGAAAACCTGTCGACCCTGGTCTTTTCCTTTCCGGGAAACCCTGTATCCACCTTTCTCAATTTTCACTTGTACTTTATTCCCTGGTACCACAGGATCCTTGGCCTTGAGACCTCCCGGATGTATGTAGAATTGGACAGTAACCTTGAAAATCGGTCGGACCTCACTATTTTTAAGGGAGCCGAACTCAGTATGAGGGAAGGAAAATTGGTTGCCAGGGTTGTGGAGAGCACAGGGTCGGGAGACCTGGTGCACCTCACAGGGATCAGTGGATTCGTTCAGTTGGATCCCAGTCCGGAGCCCTATATAAAAGGTCAGGCCGTACCGTTTATTGCAATAAAAAAATACAGCGGAAATGACTCATGAATTGAAGAACATCATCAATGCCTATGAGGCCGCCTCAAAAGCAGGCCTCAAATCGGTTTTGGCGACGGTTGTGGCCCTGGAAGGATCCTCCTATCGCAAACCTGGGGTGAGGATGCTGATCCACGAGAACGGGAAAATGGAGGGTGCTGTCAGCGGGGGATGTGTGGAAAAGGAAATCGTAAGGCAATCCGAAACGGTGTTTCTCACGGGAACGCCCAAGGTGATGGTCTACGATGGGCGATA
>JBFKPJ010000153.1:0-5050 GCA_041628355.1 Muriicola sp.
AGTAAAAAATAATTGTATTTTTGCATCCGCAATTGCGCAAACCCATGGCCCGTTCGTCTAGGGGTTAGGACGCCAGGTTTTCATCCTGGTAACAGGGGTTCGATTCCCCTACGGGCTACTGAATACCGTATGTGGAATACGGTTGATTTATTGAATTACGGCCCGTTCGTCTAGGGGTTAGGACGCCAGGTTTTCATCCTGGTAACAGGGGTTCGATTCCCCTACGGGCTACAGGGAATCCGCCGGGAGAGGCGGTCAAAAACATTAATTTAAGTAAGATGGCAAATCACAAGTCGGCATTAAAGAGAATCAGAAGGAACGAAGAAGTGCGCCTTCGCAACAGGTATCAGCACAAGACCACGCGAAACGCGATCAAAAAATTGCGGAATGAATCCGACAAGAAAAAGGCCAGTGCCCTTTTGCCTTCTGTGATGAGTATGATCGATAAGCTGGCTAAGCGAAATATCATCCACGATAACAAAGCGGCCAACTTGAAGAGCAAACTCACCAAAATGGTGAATGCCCTCTAAAACGAGAAAGAAAATTGAAACCCGGCCATGGAGCCGGGTTTTTTTATACCCATTTTTTCCGGGAGCAACAGCATGTAAAAAAAAAATCCCGGGCCTGGGGCACCGGGATCTGTTTGCTGTTCGAGGATGTCCTACTGGCTCATCGTCATCAGGAATTCCTCGTTGTTCTTGGTCTGCTTGATACGCTGCTCCATGAATTCCATGGCTTCAATGGGGTTCATGTCTGCCAGGTATTTCCTCATGATCCACATACGCTGTATGACGTTGTCTTCCAGCAGCAGGTCGTCCCTACGTGTGGATGAAGAGATGAGGTCGATGGCAGGGAAGATCCTTCGGTTGCTGATCCTCCTGTCGAGCTGTAACTCCATGTTACCGGTTCCCTTGAATTCCTCGAAGATCACCTCGTCCATCTTGGAGCCAGTTTCCGTGAGGGCAGTGGCAATGATCGTTAGGGATCCCCCATTTTCGATGTTCCTCGCGGCCCCAAAGAATCGCTTGGGCTTGTGCAGTGCATTGGCATCCACACCCCCGCTGAGTACTTTTCCGGACGCGGGCTGAACGGTGTTGTAAGCCCTTGCCAGCCTGGTGATAGAATCGAGTAGGATGACCACGTCGTGCCCGCATTCCACCAATCGCTTGGCTTTTTCCAGGACGATATTCGCAACCCTCACGTGTTCTGTCGCCTCCTTGTCAAAGGTAGAGGCTACTACTTCACCTCGGACATTCCGCTGCATATCGGTGACCTCCTCGGGACGCTCATCGATCAGCAGGATGATCTGGTAAACCTCCGGGTGGTTGGCCGCAATGGCATTGGCAATGTCCTTGAGCAACATGGTCTTACCCGTCTTGGGCTGTGATACGATCATTCCTCTCTGCCCCTTTCCTATGGGGGAGAAGAGGTCGATGATACGGGTGGAGATATTGCTCTGCCTCTCCGCAAGTTTGAACTTTTCCCTGGGGAAGAGCGGAGTGAGGTGTTCAAAGGCCACCCTGTCCCGGACCACCTGTGGATCCTGACCATTGATCTTGGTCACCTTGATCAGGGGGAAGTACTTTTCGCCTTCTTTGGGAGGCCTCACATTCCCCAGTACGGTATCACCGGTCTTCAGTCCGAACAAACGGATCTGCGACTGGGAAACATAAATGTCATCGGGGGAAGAAAGATAATTGTAGTCCGAAGATCTCAGGAAACCATATCCGTCAGACATGATATCTAAAACCCCTTCGCTCTCAATGATACTGTCAAACTCGTATTCGGGCTGCTTGTATTTGTTCTTGAGGTCCTTGTCGTAATTCTGGGATTTTTTATCCTGCCCGTTATTCTGGTGGTGGGTTTTGTTTGTGTTCTGCGACTTGGAAGGGCCGGAGGAGTGGTCTTTCTTTTTATGGTCTTTTTTGGGGTGGTCTTTTTTGTGATGGTCCTTTTTTCCAACGTCAACAGTGCTTTCGGCTTTATTGCCATCAGCGCCCTGTTGTGACGTGTTAGAATCCTGGGAATCAACATCCCCTTCATTTCGAGCCTTTCTGGGCCTTGGTGTACGCTCCTTTTTGCGCTCCTGAGGAGCCGCGTTCTCAACGACCTCGGCCGTTTCCTTCACTATTTTTGGGTTGCTGGCCTGCAGGTCGAGTATCTGGTAGACCAGGTCCAGTTTCTTCAGCGTCTTGTATTTGGGGACTTTAAGGGTTTCGGCAATATTCTGAAGCTCAGGTAGCTTCATTGCCTTTAAATCGGAAATCTCAAACATTGAGTTTTGAATAAGTTATACGTAGATCTAAAAAAAATTTGAAGTATTTGATAATTGGATTTACATGGGAATGGGTTCCCAGTAGGTAGGCGCTATCGTTGATAACGGTCCAAAATTACAAAATATTTTCAATATTTGGTGGTTAATTTTTAAAAAGACCTTTATTTTTGCATCGCTTAATCGCCCTGTAACTATGATCCAACGCGTACAGACCCTATATCTTATCGGAGTTGTTCTCCTCGGGGCTGTTCTTCCGTTCTGGGTCGCGCTCTGGACCGATGCGGATACAGGGGAGGTCTATGCAAAGAACGAAATCGCGGTTTCGCTGGCCTTGTACGGGTCGGCGGTCCTTGCTGCCCTTGCCATTTTTAAATACAGGGACAGAAAGAATCAGTTTGTGCTGAACCGCTTCAATATGATAGTTAATCTTTTTTTACTGGGATTTTTCGTTTACCGGTCACTAAATTTATCCGGAGGGACCCAGGTCTCGGAGAAGGGTATTGGGATGCTGATTCCTGTTTTTTCTATCGTTTTACTGGTCCTGGCCAACAGGGCTATCAAAAAGGATGAGGATCTTGTAAAATCTGTTGACCGCCTACGTTAAACCTAACATCTTAGTAGTATTAGTGCGTGAAACCCCGGTGTCCAAACCGGGGTTTTTTGCTTATTGCCTGTAAAAATCATTCTGCTCCACTGCCAGGGTTGTCAGTTCTGCGGTATTTCCGTCCGGGTCCTTGAGATACACAGACCTAAAATAATGATGATCCTGTTCTTTAAAAGGGATCCCTTTTGCTTCGAACCAGCTCTTGGCCTTTTTGTATTCCTTTTGGGTGACCTGGAAGGCAAAGTGATCGATGCCGGGCCGCTTGGAGTTCAGGTCCATGGGAGGTCTTTCCTCCCCGGCCGGGAACAGTGCGACTCCCGTTTTCCCGGAAAGCATAAAGACGGGGTAATCACCCCATTCGGGCAGTCGATAAGGGGTAAGGCCCATGACCTCCTGATACCAGCGCACAGAGGCGCCAAGGTCTTCGACCCGTAAGGCTACATGGTCCAGAAACTCTATTTTAAAAGGGCTAGCCATAATGTATGGGTATTTGTTGTTGGGATATCCTACCGTTTTCCGAGTTCGATCACCTCCAGATCCCTGATCTCTTTTCCGTCGATCGCGAAGCGCAGCATGGTCCGCATCTGGTGAAAACCCTGTTTCCCGCATGCCCCGGGGTT
The DNA here is from genome assembly GCA_041628355.1 of Muriicola sp. Taxonomy (GTDB): domain Bacteria; phylum Bacteroidota; class Bacteroidia; order Flavobacteriales; family Flavobacteriaceae; genus Muriicola. Next base: position 3,500 of record JBFKPJ010000153.1, read on the forward strand.
CATGTGCAGGAGTTCCAGTTTCTTGTCCCACATCACTTTCAGGATATGGGAGTGCCCACTGATAAAAAGTTTAGGCGGATCCTTTGCGATCTCCTGTTTCACTCTGGGACTGTAGCGGTTGGGATATCCCCCTATATGGGTGATCCAGACCTCCACCCCCTCACAGGTGAACCGCTGGTCCCGGGGGAATTCCCTTTGTATGTTCGCGTTGTCTATATTGCCGTGAACGGCCCTCAGGGGTTTGATGGCTGAAAGTCCGTCTGCCACCTCCAGTGTGCCGATGTCCCCGGCATGCCATATCTCATCTGCCTGTCGGGCGTATTTACAGATCACCTCGTCCAAATAACCATGTGTATCGGAGAGCAGTAAGATCTTGGTCATTTTCGGGGTATATTTGTGTCGCACAAAAATAGGGATCAGTTTTGAGATATTTTGTTGAATTCGCCTATGATGGCAAGGCTTACCACGGCTGGCAGCGTCAACCCAATGCCAGAAGCGTGCAGCAGACCATGGAAGAGGCCATGTCTACCCTGTGGCGGACGCCCGTACAACTGGTAGGGGCCGGGAGAACGGATGCAGGGGTACACGCCAGGCAACTCTTCGCTCATTTTGATATGGGTTCTCCCCTCGAAGTGGAGGATGCCGTCCACAGGCTGAATTCCTTCCTCCCGGAGGATATAGCTGTCAGGCAGATTATAGGGGTAGTTCCGAACGCCCACGCCCGCTTCGATGCCCTGGAGCGTACCTATGAATACCTGGTCGTTCAAAAAAAGGATCCTTTTATGCGGGACTGGGCCCATCACGTCCACCTTCCCCTGGACGTAGAGGCCATGAACCAGGCGGGGGCAGAACTCCTGAAACACACAGATTTCGAATGCTTCTCCAAGTCGAACACGGACGTGAAGACCTATATCTGTCACCTGAAGGAAGCGGTCTGGAGCCAGGAGGGCGGCCTGCTGGTCTTCCGGATCACGGCAGACCGATTCCTGAGGAACATGGTCAGGGCGATCGTCGGTACCCTCCTGGATGTGGGACTGGGGAAATCAGCCGTGGAGAATGTTAATCATATTATAAAAAGCAGGGACAGGGGGGAAGCCGGGGTCTCCGTGCCTGCAAAAGGGCTATATTTGACGAGGATTACATACCCTGACGCTCTCTTTTCGCTACATGGATAAAGAAACAGGAAAAGCCTTTGATTACCGTCTCTTCAAACGCCTGATCGCCCAGACCAGGCCGTACAGGATCACCTTTTTCGGGGTGGCCCTGGCAGGGATATTGCTGACCTTCTTCGCGGTACTCACCCCTTATATCCTCAGGAACATCATAGATGATGCTATTACCTCTAAGGACATGAACCTGCTGTTCTGGCTGTCCCTGGCTATGCTGGGGGTGCTTTTGGGGCAGGTTGTGTTCCAGCTCCTCTTCAATTACTACGCCAACTGGCTGGGGGAATCCGTTATCCGGGATATCCGAGTCCTTCTTTTTCAAAGGATGCTCGGGTTCAAGATGAAATATTTTGACAACTCTTCCATAGGCGTGCTGGTCACCCGG
>JBFKPJ010000154.1:0-5005 GCA_041628355.1 Muriicola sp.
TGATCCTGGCGAGCCTGCTGGTGATCACAGCCGCCATGATACAGTCGGCCATCTACCCCTTCCACCGCTGGCTGCTTTCTTCCATGACCGCGCCTACACCGGCCTCGGCCCTGATGCACGCAGGCTTTGTGAACGGATCCGGGATCCTGCTGGCCCTGTTCGCGGCCCTGATCTTCGCATCCCATACCCTGGATCTGCTCTTTGTGATCGGAGGGCTGACCGCTGTGATCGCCCAGTTCACCAAACTGCTTCAGGTGAACGTAAAACAAAAACTGGCCTGCTCCACGATCGCACAAATGGGCTTTATGATCATGCAATGCGGGTTGGGGTTTTTTAATGCAGCCGTGGCCCACCTGATCCTGCACGGCTTTTACAAGGCGTACCTCTTCCTTTCCTCGGGGGAGGAGATTGCGTACTCCCGGCCCCAGGCTCCGCCGCAGATCCGGATCAAACCCCTGCAGGCTATGGCCGTCCTCGTATTCGGGATTCTCGGAGCAGGTCTTTTCATGTACCTTACCGGGAAGGGAACACTGGCCAACAGCAGTATCTTTCTGACCCTCATCGTGGCCATTGCCGTGGGGCAGGTGACCTACAATATCGTAAAACAAAAGGTGCTATCGGTCTTTCAAAAGGTCGTTTTGCCGCCCTTCCTCTTTATCTCCGGGATCGGGCTCTACGCCCTCCTTTATAATGGGGTAAGTGTGCTGATGGCAGATATGCCGATGGTGGTAAAACCCCTGGCCTTATCACCTGTTGAGATCGTGTTTGGCATCCTCTTCCTGATCGGTTTCTTTATCATGAAGCTGGGGATCTACCGGCAGGTACCCTGGTTGTATGTGAAACTGCTCAACCTGTCACAACCTTTTAAAAGATCCATTTTAACCTATAAATCCTAAACCCTATGAGCCTTCAGTCCATTCAAAGATCTATCGAAGAAGCTTCAGCGATCATCGGAAAGACCTGGCCCCTGTATTCCTTTGTAACCTCCAACCCCCTGACCGGTCTCGAGAAGATGAGTTTCCGGGAGGCCCTGCGCACCGCTGAGGAACTTTTACACGCCCGGGTACTGCCCGAAGTGTCCCTGCTGCGTCAGGCATGGGAAGCCCGGGAAATAGGGGAGGAAGAGCTCCAGGAGCTGCTCTCAGAAAGCGGATACAACAAATCGCCTGAATACTACCTGCAGCTCATGGCCTCCAGGCAGGAGGAAAACAAGACCAACGAGACAGGGGAACTCGACAGGATCACGGTAAAATGGCTAACCGCCTTTATGGATGAAGGCCTGGCTGAATGGGACATGCCCGGAAAGGAAAAAGGATTTTATCCGGCCTGGAGAAACCTGGTGAATTTCGACGGGGAGGTGGGCAAAATAGAAAACGGGGCGCTTCCAACAACGGCTTTGGATGCCCTTGAAAATGCGCTCACAGGTGTAGATAAGGAAGACTATACCCGTATATTCCAATACCACTTTGGCGCCTTACCGGGGTGGGTTGGGTATATCAAACACAGAACGGAGACGCAATCCTCCTGGCAGAGGACCTATCCCATAAGCCTGGAAGATTACCTGGCGGTGCGACTGGTACTGGCTCGCCACCTGGATCTTTCCTTCCTACCATCAGAAGAAAGGTCGGATGCAAATGCCGAACTGGAAGAACTCGCCCTGATCTGGCTCAGGGCCTGGGAAAGGAGCTGGCAGCACAAAATGGTGAACGAGCTGGTCAGCAAGACCGAGCCAAAGGTCAATACTGAAAATAGTACCCCGGATGCACAGCTCGTTTTCTGTATCGATACGCGCTCTGAAGCGATCCGCAGGCATGTGGAAACAAAAGGTAATTACGAGACCTTCGGCTATGCCGGATTCTTTGGGATCGCCATGGACTATGAGGACCTCAATGACGGCCTCAGCCGCAAATCCTGTCCGCCCATCCTGCCTTCAGCATACCAGGTGACCGAGACCCCTCAGACGGCCAGGGATCAGGAGAAAAAGGAATGGGAACGCAAAAATGCGGTCCTCAATTTCTGGGCGTACTTCCTGAAGCGGATGAAGAACATGCTCCCTTCCACCTTCGGTTTTGTAGAAGGATCCGGGATCTTTTACGGGTTCTACATGCTGGGCCGGACCCTCGTACCCAGCTATGTAAAACGCAACAAGTTCAATGAGCAGGGAGGGTATGAAGGCTTCTGTGAACCTGAGATCAAGGGTGTTCACGACCATGAAGCCAGCATTCCCCTGAACGATAAAGCAGGGATCGTAAAATCGGCTTTCGACCTGCTGGGATGGAGAGAGTTTGCTCCCCTGGTGGTTTTCGCCGGCCATGGAAGCCATACAGCCAACAACCCCTATGGGTCCAGCCTGGATTGCGGCGCCTGTGCGGCAAGCCCCGGCAGGCACAACGCCCGTATGCTGGCCAAGCTGGCCAACCAGGCTGAGGTGAGGGAGGTGCTGAAGAAGGAGCATAATATCGACATCCCCTGGAATACGGTCTTTCTTGGGGCAGAGCACAATACGACCACGGACGAGATCGTCCTCTTTGATGCTGAAGTGCCCGAATCGCATGGTGAAGCCCTGATGAAATTGAAGGCTGACCTTCAAAAAGCCCGGGAAACGGCGACCCTGGAAAGACTGGGTGTCGACAAAAATGGGATTGCCAAAGCCGATGTAAATGCCACGCACTGGGCGGAGACCCGGCCTGAGTGGGGCCTGGCCAGGAATGCAGGCTTTGTGGTAGGGCCTCGCCACCTCACCAGGGAAAGCAACCTGGGAGGACGTTGTTTCCTGCACTCCTACGACTGGAAGCTCGATCCTGCGGGGGCAGCCCTGGAAGGGATCATGCAGGGCCCCATGGTGGTGACCCAGTGGATCAACAACCACTACTATTTTTCCACGGTCGACAATGAAAAATTCGGAGGGGGGTCCAAGATCACCCACAACATCACCGGCCGGTTCGGTGTAGTACAGGGCAATGGAGGCGACCTGAAGATGGGACTCCCGCTCCAGTCCCTCAAGCAGACCGACGAGGAGATGTACCACCAGCCCCTTCGTCTCTCTGTCCTGATCCAGGCACCGGTAGAGAGGGTGAGTGATATCCTGGAGCGGAATGAGCACCTGAGAACCTTGCTGGACAATGAATGGATCTACCTGCTCGTCATGGACCCGGTCAAAGATAACCGTGTGAGGCGCTATGCGAAAGGGATGCAATGGCAGACTGTGGACGGACAGCAAAACGTAAAAAAGAAAGACCGTCAGGTCCTCGAGGAGATTACTGCATGAGGTTAAACACCTGGTCTATTAGTTCAGGCCCGCGATTGCGGGCCTTTTCTTTTGCGGGAACCGGGGGATACGCTATAAGGTCCTGTTTTAAGAAAGCCATCCCGGGTCCGTAGAACAATGCGATCAGCCACCCATGAATTTAGTAAACGAAGCTCCTGGATTTAGACAGGATTGGAAGGATTCCTGTATCTTTAATATTCCTAGCAATCTGTGTTCCTGTGAGGACGACCCTTCTTTGCATCCCGATCCTTCTCATCCTATACAATCTTCATGGCCAGTCCTCGGAAAGGCCACGCCTGGCAGCGGGAAGATTCACAGGGGAGATCCGAATTGACGGGTATATGGACGAAGGGGAATGGAAAAATGCACCTGTACTCGACGCCTTCATGACCACTGTGCCCGCGGAAAAGGGGGATCCGTCTCAAAGGACATCGGTACGCGTCCTGGCGGATGAGAAGGCATTGATCATCGGTATTGTATGCGAGGACTCCAATCCTGAAAAGATCATCCGGTTCTCAAAGCTCAGGGATACGGACATCTCCAACGAGGATCACGTGAAGGTGGTGATCGATCCATTCCTCGATGGTCAATCAGGCTATATCCTGGCCGTGAATGCGAATGCTGCCCGTTACGATGCCCTGGTGTCTAACCGGGGCGAGTCTGAAAATCAGGACTGGGATGCCATCTGGGAAGCCAGGGTAAGTATCAGTGAATCAGGCTGGACCGCAGAAATTCGCTTACCCATCCAGAGTATCTATTTCAACAAAAATATCAGAGAATGGGGCTTCAATGTGGAAAGGCGCATTCAACGGAACCAGGAAACCATAAGATGGGCCAATGTACAAAGAGATCAGTTCTTTGGACAGACCAGTCGGGCCGGGTTGCTCACTAATCTGCCGGAGTTCAATTATGGAATTGGTGCCAATATCAGGCCTTCTCTCGTGGGGTCTTTGAACAAGACAGGAGAAGATGGAGCCTCAGTCACGGACATGGCTGTGAGCCTGGATGCCAGTCAGCGTCTCGGGGCCAATATCCTGGCTACCCTGACCGTAAATACAGATTTTGCCGAAACGGAGGTAGACACGCGTCAAACCAACCTCACCCGTTTTCCACTTTTCTTCCCTGAGAAACGCACTTTCTTTCTGGAAGGCTCAGACATCTTTGAATTTGGGTTCGGGACAGGTACGAGTACGGTCCTTCCTTTCTTCAGCAGGAGGATCGGACTTTTCGAGAACACTCAGGTACCCGTCATGGCAGGTGGGAAGGTGAATGGAAGGATAGGGGGGACGGCTTTCGGCGGTCTTGGCATCAGGACCAATTCTTTTGATTCCGGAGGAATATCCTACGATCCCTCCTCTATGGGGGTAATGCGGCTTCGCCAGAATGTTTTTGGGGAAAGTACTATTGGGATGATTACTTCCATCGGAGATCCACAGGGGAGGGAGGGCAGTTTTATGTCCGGAATGGATTTCACCTATCAGACCACGAGTTTCAGGGGAAACAAAAACTTTATTGCGGGGATTTGGGGATTGTATACAGACAGATCTGATCTCACCGACGATCGGTCGGCATTCGGATTTAAACTGGATTATCCGAATGACAAATGGGATCTTTCCCTGACCTATGCCCGGATAGGGGATCAATTTGACCCTTCTCTGGGCTTTGTCCCTCGCAAAGGGGTTACTTCATGGAGACTGGGTTCAGTATATGCACCACGCCCGGAATGGCCTCTGGTAA
>JBFKPJ010000155.1:0-4863 GCA_041628355.1 Muriicola sp.
AGATCGTGGAAATACTTTATCTGATCATTGCCGTTATCTGCATCGTCCTGCTGACTACCCGGCTGAAGGTGCATCCCTTCCTGGCATTGCTGATCATCTCCATCGCCTATGGGGTCTTTGCGGGAATGCCCCTCGATGATATCGTGCGGGCTATCAATGATGGATTTGGAGGTACCCTGGGAAAGATCGGGCTTATCATCGTACTGGGGGTCATCATAGGGGCTTTCCTCGAACATACGGGTGGCGCCCGCACCATTGCGATGAAAGTACTCAGCCTGATCGGCAAAAAGCGCATCCCCCTGGCCATGGGGGCCATTGGTTATATCGTGTCCATTCCTGTCTTTGCGGATAGCGGCTTCATGTTGCTCCATCCCCTGAACAAAGGGCTCAGCAAACGAGCGGGGATCTCCCTGGCCGGTGCCGCCATAGCGTTGGGACTGGGTCTTATGGCCTCACACACCATGGTACCTCCCACCCCGGGCCCTATCGCTGCTGCCGGGATCCTTCAGGCCAACCTGGGTCTGGTCATTGCCCTGGGCATCCCTGTGAGCCTGATCGCCCTTGCAGCCGGGATTTTCTTTGCCAGTAAATATGCCTCAAAGACCTATATCAGCCCGGGATCCGAAGATGATCCTGCAGATGCTGAGGAACAGGATATAAAGGACGCCCCCGGGATATGGAGATCATCCCTTCCCATCGTAATCCCCATTCTCCTGATTGTCCTGAAATCTGTCCTGACTACGGGGGATATGAGTGCCTCTTCCGGTCTTATCAAGGGCATCAGCTTTGTGGGGGAACCCGTGATCGCCCTGATGATAGGTGTTTTCCTCTGTCTGTTCCTGCCCAAAAAATTACATCTGGACATGCTCTCCTCCACGGGCTGGGTGGGCAAAGCGATCAAGGATGCAGCCTCCATATTGATGATCACAGGGGCCGGCGGGATCTTTGGCACTGTCCTTCAGATGTCCGGAATTGCCGAGTTGCTCGGCCTCGCCCTGAAAGACCTGAACATGGGGATCTTCCTTCCCTTTATTCTGGCGGCAGCCCTGAAAACGGCTCAGGGATCCTCCACCGTGGCCCTGGTGACCACTGCCTCCATTCTCGCACCCATGATGACATCCCTGGGCTACGAAACAGAAATACAGAAGGCCCTGGTCGTGGTGGCCATAGGTTCCGGATCGGCCATGGTCTCCCATGCCAATGACAGCTTTTTCTGGGTGGTCACGCAAATGAGCGGTATGAATGTAAAAACGGGATACAGGTTATTCGGCCTGGGCACCACGGTATTGGGTATTACCGGGGCTATTGCCGTGTTCGTCGCCTCCCTGATCCTTGGCTAGGGAAGTTCTCTCAGGCGTTTGTTGATGGTTTCAATGGATACGTTCAGATACACCTTAGAATCTACCTTCAATTCCTTTTCGGAATGGAAATAGACCTTCCCGTTCTCGGAATCCCCTTCCACCAGGAAGTATCCCCCCATCGGAAATAATTTCTTTACCCTGGTCTTCAGCCCTGAAGAGTTAGCCACCTTGAATTCATGCGCATAGACAATGATATCTTTTTTGGCGTCACCATAGGGTTTTAACAAGGTGATGGGCAGGATGTTGGCCTCTCCGAACAGGCTGGCTACATAGAAATTGGAGGGAGATTCGTATACTTTATTTGTCTGTCCCTCCATCAGGAGCTCCTTGTCCTTCAGCACCAGGATACGGTCTGCGAACGGGAGGACATCCAGGTGGTCATGGGTGGCAGTGATGCAGGTGATCTTCTCCTCCTTCAGGTATTGAAAGAGGTTGCGCCTCAGGCTGCTCTTCCTGAAATTGTCTATATGGCTGAAGGGTTCGTCCAGGAGCAGCAGGTCCGGTTTCTGGGCGAGTACCCTGGCCAGGGCCACCCGCTGCTGCTGTCCTCCGCTCAGGTTCTTTACCTTGGTATCGGCTTCAGGAGTCATCTCCGTCATCTCGAGCAATTCTGCTGTCCGCTGCTTCAATTCTTCAGGGTAGAATACCGAGAGGTACTGGCTGATGTTCTCGGCGACGGTAGTATAGGGCATCAGGTCGAATTCCTGGGAGAGGTACTTCATATAGGATTCGCCGGGGACGAGTTTGTACAAAGGGCCCCTTACTTCCTCCAGGTTCCACAGGATCTTTCCCTGGGAAGGGGTCAGCAACCCGTAAATAAGCTTTAAAAGAGTGCTTTTGCCACATCCGCTTTCCCCCATGACCGCGACGTGCTCTCCCTTATCTACGGCGAAAGAAATGTCTTCCAGCACATCGGCAGTCTGGTAGGAAAAAGAGAGGTCCTCTACTTGCAGCATAGGGAGGGATTTGGAGGGCATAAAAAATCCGTCTCAGAAGAAACGGATTTTCTATACACATCAGATTTAGTCTTTAAACTCCTTTAAAACCTTCTGGTTGGGCAATTCATCATACCCCATATTGTAGAAGGTAAAAGCAAAGATATCGGCATATTCTTCAATGGTCTTGCTTATGGGCTTACCTGCCCCGTGTCCCGCATTGGTCTCAATGCGGATCAGGGTGGGATTCGCCCCGGCCTGGTTCTCCTGCAGGGTGGCGGCAAACTTAAAACTGTGGGCGGGAACCACCCTGTCATCATGGTCGCCTGTAGTTACCAGGGTAGCCGGATAGGAACCCCCTTCCTTAACATTGTGGACAGGGGAGTATCCCTTCAGGTACTCGAACATTTCCGGACTGTCTTCCGAAGTACCGTAGTCATAGGCCCATCCTGCACCTGCTGTAAAGGTGTGGTATCTGAGCATGTCCAGTACGCCTACGGCCGGCAGGGCTACCTTCATAAGATCCGGCCGTTGGGTCATGGTTGCCCCTACCAGGAGGCCTCCGTTAGATCCGCCCCGTATGGCCAGGAAATCTGAAGAGGTGTAGTTGTTGGCGATCAGGTATTCCCCGGCGGCTATAAAGTCGTCAAAGACATTCTGTTTTTGCATCTTGGTGCCGGCATCATGCCATTTCTTTCCGTATTCACCACCTCCTCTTAAGTTGGGAACGGCATAGACCCCTCCCTGTTCCATCCAGATGGCGTTCACCACACTGAAAGAGGGCGTCAGGCTGATATTGAATCCACCGTATCCGTAGAGGATGGTCGGGTTTTTTCCATTGCGTTCAAGCCCTTTCTTGTAGGTGATGATCATGGGCACCTTCGTCCCGTCCTTGGAGGTGTAGAACTCTTGTTTAGACTCGTAATCTGCCGGGTTGAAGTCGATCTCCGGCTTCCAGTACACCTCGTATTCCCCGCTTTTAGGATCGAATTTGTAAATAGAACTCGGGGTATTGTAGTTGGTAAAGGAGAAATAAAGGGTTTCTTCCTCCTTTTTCCCGCCAAATCCACCTGCACTACCTATCCCGGGCAATTCTACCTCCCGGATGAGGTTCCCGCTGTAATCGTACTGCATCACCCTGGAAATGGCATCGACCATGTATTCCGCAAAAATATATCCTCCACCGGTATTGGTACTAAGGACGTTTTCTGTTTCGGGGATGAGGTCCTTCCACTGATCCGGGGTGGGGTTGGAGGCATCCACCGTGACCACCTTTTCATTAGGGGCTTCCCTGTTGGTCTGTATATAAAGGGTAGAGCCGTCGTTGTCGATCACATAACTGTCAGAATCCGTATCATCGAGAACCGTGACAAATAGGGCATTGGGATCGGTCAGGTCCCGGATAAGCATCTTATTCCCGGAGGTGGTGGTCCTGGGATAGAGGATGAGATAGCGTTCATCTTCGGTAACGCTGGCTGAGATATACCTGTGTTTTTCTGGAAGGACCCCGCCATAGATCAGTTCATCCTGGGCTTGTTTGGTACCCAGCTTATGGTAATACACCTTGTGTTGGTCGGTCTTGGCAGACAATTCACTCCCTTTGGGCTTGTCATAACTGGAGTAATAGAACCCTTCATTTCCTTTCCATGCGATCCCGCTGAATTTTATGTCGGTCAGGGTGTCTTCCAGGATCTCCATGGAGTTTACATCGAGCACGATGGCCTTACGCCAGTCGCTCCCGCCCTCGGAGATCAGGTAGGCGGCCAGGGATCCGTCCTTACTGAAGCTCAGGCCCGCCAGGGAGGTGGTACCGTCTTCGGAAAAAGTATTGGGGTCGAGGAAGACCTCTTCTGCTCCTCCGTCTTTCTTGCGGTAGACCACGCTCTGGTTCTGCAATCCGTCATTCTTGTAGTAATAGGTGTAGTCTCCTTCCTTGAAAGGTGCGCTCACCTTTTCGTAATTCCAGAGCTTCTCCAGCCTGTCTTTCAATTCTTCCCTGAAGGGTATCTGCTCCAGGTAGCCGAAGGTCACTTCGTTCTGAGCCTTAACCCAGGCTTCCGTCTCTGGGCTCATGTCGTCTTCCAGCCAGCGGTAAGGGTCAGGGACGTCCACCCCAAAATAGGTATCTGTGCTGTCCACTTTTTCGGTTTGAGGATAGTTCACTGTGAGTCGGTCTGCTTTGGTTTCTTTTTTGCAGGCCACAAAGGTAGTAAGCGCGGCCAGGAGAAAGGTGATTTTCTTCATAGGGTTCAAAAATTTGACCCTAAAAATACCTTAATTTCTACTGTAACAGCTGGGGAACAGGGCTTTTTAACAGAATTTAAACAACCTTTTTGGCGAGCAGGTTTTTGCTGACCAGGTACTCCGCGATCTGGATCGCATTGGTAGCTGCTCCTTTCCTGAGGTTGTCAGCCACGATCCACATATTCAAGGAGTTAGGAAGGGTTTCATCCCTGCGGATCCTTCCTACGAAGACCTCGTCCTTATTGTGTGCGTACAGGGGCATGGGATAGGTATTGGTATCCGGGTTGTCCTGTACGACCACACCTGGGGTCTCACTGAGCAGC
>JBFKPJ010000156.1:0-4848 GCA_041628355.1 Muriicola sp.
ATACAGCCGCCAGGTCCAGCTTCCGGGCCAGGCCTTCAGCCCCTACGAAGATGGGAACCTTTATTCCCATGAATTCGCTCCAGTACTGGGCCTTGCTCATCATGGGCGATTGGTCACTGACCATGCCGTAGACCCCTCGTACCCCTTCTTTCTCGTTTTGGATGATCCGTTTTATGGTTTCTTTTTGTTCCAGAGGTTCGGTATTCCATTTGGCCCGTATCTTCCTGATCAGACGGTCAAAATACGGGTTTCCGATCTTTTGATAAATAGCAAACCCACTTGAGGTAACGTAGTTATTGATACTGGTGTTCCACTCCCAGTTGGCGAAATGCGTACAGAGAAGCAGGACGCTCCGGTCCTTTTCTAAGGCCCGCAGGTATTCGATGTTCTTGATCCTGTAGCGCCGGGCGACCTCCTTTTTGGAAAGGTGCATGGTTTTTACCATTTCGAGGAAAAGGTCGCAGAGGTGTCGGTAGAATTCCCTCTCTATTTTGTCGCGATCAGATTGGGAGCGCTCTGGCAAGGCGAGCCTCAGGTTCTCCCTGACCACCTTCCTGCGGTACCTTGTCACGTAAAATACCAGGACAAAAGCGACATCGGAAAAGCCGTAGAACAAAGGTCTTGGAAGAATGGAGATCAGCCACAAAATAGGGTAGGCCAATAGAAATACGAGGAATTGCATGCGCCGAAATTATGTGCAAATATAGTTATATTTGCACCTCTCATCACAGCGGCATTCCTATGAACTTACACTGGGCTACCCTGGCCATCATCGGAGCAAATGTTCTGGTTTCATTAAAAGGATTTAACGATCGGCTTTTTTTTGAAAGGTATAAATTCGGCATCGGGGCCATACGGGCAGGGCAAAAAGACAGAATGGTCACGTCCGGATTCCTGCATGTAGACCTTTCCCACCTTTTCCTGAACATGTTCACGTTGTTTTTCTTCGCTGATGTGGTGATCCGCTGGTTCGGGCCTGCGAAGTTCCTTCTTATGTACTTTGTCAGTTTGCTCGCCGGGAGCCTGCTCGCCCTCTTCTTCCACAGGCAGGAACCCTTTTACAGTGCGGTAGGGGCCAGTGGGGCCGTAACAGGCATCCTTTATGCAGCTATCCTGCTTCAACCGGATATGCAACTGGGCATCATGTTTATCCCGATCCCACTTCCCGCCTATATCCTCGGAATACTGTATATGCTGTATTCCATTTACGGCATGAAGACAAGGTTGGGAAATATCGGGCACACAGCCCATTTCGGAGGCGCCATTGGGGGATATGTCGCCACACTTCTTTTCAAGCCGGAATTACTGGTCACTGATACTCTGATGGTCCTGTTGCTTGCCTTACCCATCCTGGCGCTCTTTGTCCTTGAAAAAATGGGCAAACTTTAGGGATAAAGGCCCAATCAGCCTGAAAAAAACAACCTTTGTCGAATAATTCGAATCCCGGCCGAAATTCTCCTTGCCTCCCATACTTTTTTGAAGATCAGGACGTTCTAGTAGGGCCTTAAATACTGACCTAACGTACCTGCTGATGAGAAGAGCGATACTTCTTTCCTTTTTATTTGGAATTCTTTTGCTGGGTTCCTGTAGTGACGAGACCAGCATCTTCATTGACGAACAACGACAACGTATTGTAGAGGAGAATGATCCTGTGGCCCTGGCCGGAAGCGTTACCTTTGACAACGCCGGGGTACTCGATATCAGCATAGACCAGAATTATTCCGGGAAAAGGGTAACAAAAGCCATGGAAGAACCGGCGGGTAACTATCCCATGACCATGATCGGGCAGGTGATGCCCCCCACTTTTGGGCCTATTACTTCACTGACAGCGGCCCATGTTTATGTGGAAGATGACTTTGCCTATGTGGCTTATAACACGGCAGGGGAAGATTACGCAGGGGCCATCGATATCATTGATGTCACGGACCCAAATAACCCCCAGGTTACCTCCCGTATCCTCTACACGAATGCAGATATCAATTCCCTTCAATACCATCAGGGATTCCTCTATGCCGTAGGCGGATTGGATGCCACAGCCTCCTTTACGGCCACGTCCAATTCATTCCTCACTAAGATCCCGGTCTTCAATGGGGTTATGGATACGGATGCCGGAGTGATCTACGGGTTTCAATCCGGTGACAATGCTACGGATGTCGTGGTTGACAAAAATGAGGCCTTCGTGACCAGCGGGAAGGACGGAAGTGTTGTAGTCTACGACACCAAGGATCTTGGGATCAAGGAGGAGCAAGCTTTTACGGACCTGAGATCACTGGCCCTGTTTGAGAACAGACTCGCCGTGCTCGATGCGGAATTGGGGGTGCGTATCCTGGACAACAACCTCAATCCCAAAAAGGAGATTCCAATCGATTCGGATTTTGGATTGTACACCAAAAGGACGGTGGATTTTGACGGGGAAAAGATCGTAGTGGCTGAGGGGACCAAAGGTGCCGGTGTCTATTCCTACGATTCCGGATCATTGCTTCAGCACATCCCCATACTGATCGATCCAGTTCAGCCTCCCCTGGGCGACGTGGTGAACAATGCGGTAGCCATCAACGGCGAAATGGTACTGATGGCCAATGGAGGCGCCGGTCTTTCCGTTTCGAATGACGAAGGGGATACAGCAAAACCTTATGGGGTGATCCAATTGGGAGGATCCATCAATTACGTACAAACCAGAGGTGATTATGCTTTTGCAGCTTCGGGTCAGGAAGGACTTCAGATCATTAAGTTGAACCGCCTCTCCCTGAGCCTGGCGGCCCAGTGCGCATCTCTGCCTGAATATGCCGGATCCAGTAAACTGGTCATTAACCAGGGAGAGAATGTGGGATTCAGCGGGGCCAAGAGTTTTAATTCCATCCGGGTGGAAGGAGCCCTGCTCTTATGTGGTTCCTGGACCGTGAGCAATGATGTGAATATCAAGGAAGATGCGATCATGGAGATGAATGGATCACTCAGCGTTGGCAGCAATAAAAAGGAGAAAGAGGTCAAAGTGGAAAAAAGAGCGACCCTGAGAATTGAAGGAAACCTGACCATCTATGGAGACTTGGTCCTGGAAGATGATTCCACCCTGGAATTCATCGGCGACCAGTCTGTGGTCAATATTTTTGGGGATGTCAGGTTCGGGAACAACGTCACTGTTTCCGGTAACTTCGAGGATGTCAGGAATAAATTCTAAAGATCGATGCGATCGAATAAAAAAACCCTGATGGCAACATCAGGGTTTTAATTTTATTGCCTTTTTGTCTATTGCAACAATTCTCCGATCTTCTGATCTAGGGAGGCACCCCTGAGGTCCTTGGCGACTATGATCCCGTTCTCATCGAGGATAAAGGTCGCGGGGATGGCATCCACATTGTACAATTTGGCGATCTCATCAAAGTACTGCACATTGGAGACATGATGCCACGCCAGTCCATCGTCCTCAATGGCCTTCTTCCAGTCGTTCGCATTCCTGTCCAGGGATACGCCCAGGATGCTAAGCCCTTTGTCCTTGTACTTGTTGTAGACCCTGACCACATTTGGGTTCTCTGCCCTGCAGGGCCTGCACCACGCTGCCCAGAAATCCACGATGGTGACCTTCCCCATCACGTCGTTCAGGGCCAGTTCCTCTCCATTTGGAGCAGGAGCTGAGAAATTAGGAGCTTTTGATCCGATGGAGGTACTGGATTCCCTGTCCAGGGTCTCCTTGATCTTTACGCCCGCGCTGCTCGACTTGATCTCCGGGGACAGGGCTTCGTATAACGCCTGTACCTCGGTGATCGGTTTTGCCTTTGTACTCAGGATCCTGTAGATGATCAAAGCGGAAACAACGGCATTGGGGTTGTTTTTCACATATTCGAGTTCGTAGCCTTTCGCTTCTTCCATCAATTCGAAATACTCCTCCCTGAGGGAATTCATGGTGACCGTATCCCGGTTGGCCTGGGCCCTTCTCATATCCTGATTCATGGAGGTCGCTTTCCGGTTCAGTACCCTGCTCCCTTTGAGGAAATCGTAAAAAAGCTCATTCTGTAAGGTCCCGCCTATTTTGGCGTATCCAAGGCTGTCCCTTTGTGCGCTCACCTCGATATCGCCGTTCTCTATGATGATGGGGATATTTTCCTGCCCGCGCCCAAAAAAGATATAATGAAGCTCAGGACTTTCCGAAGAACCACCCTGGAAGGTGAATTTTCCTCCCTTTACAGTGGCAGAATCCACGGTGATCAACTGGTTGTTGTCCCCGTACTTTCTCAATGTGAGTTCCGTTCCATCGGTATTTTCCCCTTCCACTGATCCATCGATCACAAATCCATCATTGGTGGAATTGCATGAAATCAAGAGCACAGAAAATAGCAGGGATGTAAATAATGTTTTCATTCTTAGATGTTTTTGCGCTGCAAAGGTACTGATAAGGGCACCAATAAAAAAGCCCTTAACACATGCTTGTGATCAAGGGCTTTTGAAAGATTGAAGGTCGAGATTAGAATTGATATCTCAGACCCAATGCTATGTCAAAATCGAAATTATCATTGAAGTCATCGTACCCGACCAGCCCGATCTCAGGCCTGAAATCGAGGGAGATCAACAGGGGGATATTAAAATTGTATTCGATTCCCAGCACACCCGCACCAAAGAGAAAGAGCCCACCGTCCGGCTCATCGAACCCATCAGGCCATCTGTTAAAATCCACGCTGCCCAGTCCGCCACCTACACCGTAGAACCAGTTGAAATTACCATCCAGGGACTCAACCCACTGATAGGTGCCGGATAGCTTGAAGGCATCGAAATTACGGCTGTCACGCCAGCCCAGGTCTATTTCGACCCGATTCGATCGAGCCACTGATTTCTGATAGGATATTTCCGCCCCAA
>JBFKPJ010000157.1:0-4793 GCA_041628355.1 Muriicola sp.
GATCCACAGTGCGGTGATCATCGGGGCTGACGGCTTTGGCTTTACCCCGGATCACAACGGGGAGTACAGCAAGGTGCCTCAAACGGGAAATGTCATCCTCGAGGACAATGTGGAAATAGGGGCAGGAACGACCATCGACCGCGCCACTCTCGGCTCCACTATTTTGCGAAAAGGGGTTAAACTGGACAACCAGATACAGATCGCCCACAACGTCGAGATAGGCGAACATACCGTGATCGCTGCACAGACGGGGATTGCCGGGTCCACCAAGATCGGGAAGAACTGCCTGATCGGCGGACAGGTTGGGATCGTGGGCCATATCACTATTGGCGACAGGGTCAAGATACAGGCCCAGTCCGGGATCATAAGGAATGTGAAAGATGGGGAGGTCTTGCAGGGATCCCCTGCACTGAACTACGCCGATTACAATAAATCATACGTCCATTTTAAAAATTTATCCAGTCTGGTGGGCAGGATCGCAGACCTGGAAAAAAACAACGGAGAGTAATATCTATGGTGAAACAGAGGACCATCGCTAAAGAAGTTGAGCTCACCGGAGTGGGATTGCACACCGGGGAGAAGGTTACCATGAAGTTTGTTCCCGCACCGGAGAATCACGGATATGCCTTTAAGCGGGTAGATCTGGAAGGGGAACCCATCATTGAGGCAGATGCCAACTATGTGA
The DNA here is from genome assembly GCA_041628355.1 of Muriicola sp. Taxonomy (GTDB): domain Bacteria; phylum Bacteroidota; class Bacteroidia; order Flavobacteriales; family Flavobacteriaceae; genus Muriicola. The sequence goes on from JBFKPJ010000157.1 coordinate 686, forward strand.
TCAATACCCAAAGAGGGACCAATCTCGAGAAGAGGGGAGTGAAGATACAGACCTCGGAACACGTACTGGCAGCCCTGGTGGGGTTGGAGATCGACAATGTACTCATCGAACTCGACTCCCCCGAACCGCCCATCATGGACGGATCTTCCAAGTATTTCGTGGAATCCCTGGAAAAGGCCGGCATCGTGGAGCAGGAAGCTGAGCGGGATGAATACGTGGTCAAGGAAGTGATCTCCTACAAGGATGAGGCTACCGGAAGCGAGATCACCGTGATCCCTTCAGAGGAGTACCAGGTAACGACCATGGTCGACTTTGGCACCAAGGTCCTGGGCACCCAGAATGCTACCCTGGAGCACCTTTCCGATTTCAAAAAAGAGATCGCCGATGCCCGCACCTTCAGTTTTCTTCACGAGCTAGAAATGCTCCTGGAAAATGGGCTGATCAAAGGAGGGGACCTCAACAACGCCATCGTCTATGTGGATAAGGAGATCTCTGAATCCACCATGAAAAAGCTCGAAAAGGCATTTAATAAAAAGAAGTTATCGGTAAAACCGAACGGCATCCTGGACAACCTGACCCTGCACCATCCCAACGAGGCCGCCAGGCATAAACTCCTGGATGTGATCGGGGATCTTGCGCTGACCGGGACCCGTATTCGCGGGAAGGTGATCGCCAACAAACCTGGCCATTACGTCAACACCCAGTTCGCCAAAAAGCTCTCCAAGATCATCAAGTTGGAGAAGCGGAACAATGTTCCCAAATACGACCTGAATGAGCCGCCATTGATGGATATCCATCAGATCATGGCCATGCTTCCTCACAGGCCCCCATTCCTGTTGATCGACCGTATTCTGGAACTCTCGGATACCCATGTGGTGGGGATGAAGAACGTATCCATGAACGAACCATTTTTCGTGGGACACTTCCCCGGAGCTCCGGTGATGCCGGGAGTCCTTCAGGTAGAGGCCATGGCGCAGACCGGAGGCATCCTGGTGCTGAGCACGGTCCCGGACCCGGAAAATTATCTGACCTTCTTCATGAAGATCGACAATGTGAAATTCAAACAAAAAGTACTCCCAGGAGATACCCTCATCTTCCACTGTAGCCTGATCACACCCATCAGGAGGGGTATATGCCATATGCAGGCCTATGCCTATGCCAATAACAAACTGGTTTGTGAGGCAGAGATGATGGCGCAAATCGCCAAAAAGAAATAACATGAATCAACCGCTTGCTTATATCCATCCCGGCGCAAAGATTGCGAAGAATGTGGTGGTAGAACCCTTTACGACCATTCATAACAATGTGACCATAGGGGAAGGTACCTGGATCGGATCCAATGTCACCATCATGGAAGGCGCCAGGATCGGTAAGAATTGCAATATTTTCCCGGGAGCGATCATATCAGCCCCTCCCCAGGATCTCAAGTACAAAGGGGAAGAGACCACTGTGGAGATCGGGAACAACACCACTATCAGGGAATGTGCGACCATCAACAAAGGGACTTCAGACAGGATGAAAACCGTGATCGGGAAGAATTGCCTGATCATGGCCTACTGCCATATCGCCCATGACTGCCTGGTAGGCAACAACTGCATCTTCTCGAATAATTCCACCCTCGCGGGCCATGTGACCATTGGGGATAACGTGGTACTTGCCGGACTCGTGGCGGTACACCAGTTCGTTTCCATCGGGAACCATGCCTTTGTGACAGGAGGTTCCCTTGTCAGGAAGGACGTGCCTCCCTATGTGAAGGGGGCCAGGGAGCCCATGTCGTATGTGGGGATCAATTCCGTAGGGTTGAGGCGAAGGGGCTTTGCAGCCGAGAAGATCCGGGAGATACAAAATATCTACCGCATCCTCTACCAGAAGAATTACAATAACTCCCAGGCCGTACAGATCATCGAGGCAGAAATGGAAGCTACCCCTGAAAGGGACGAGATACTTCAGTTCATCAGGGATTCCCAGAGAGGGATCATGAAAGGTTATTTTAGCACGAATTAAATTTTATGGCAACTACATCAGATATCAGGAAAGGGTTGTGCATCAGGTACAACAACGACATTTACAAGATCATCGAATTCCTGCATGTGAAACCCGGCAAAGGCCCAGCCTTCGTCCGAACCAAACTCAAGAGCATTACTACCGGCAAGGTACTGGATAACACCTTCTCCGCAGGTCATAAGATTGAGGATGTAAGGGTTGAGACCCGCAGCTATCAGTTCCTCTACGCGGATGGTACTACCTATCACTTCATGAATACGGATGATTACAACCAGATCGCATTACAGGAGAGTGCGCTGGACGCGCCTCAACTGTTAAAGGAAGGGGAAGTCGTAACGATCATGTTCAACACAGAGGATAATATGCCCCTTTCCGTGGAAATGCCGGCCAGTGTGATCCTGGAGGTCACCCACACCGAGCCCGGAGTCAGAGGGAATACGGCTACCAATGCCACCAAACCCGCCACCGTGGAGACAGGTGCAGTGGTCAATGTCCCTCTCTTTATCAACGAAGGGGACAGGATCAAGATCGATACGGAAAAAGGGAATTACCAGGAACGAGCCAAGGATTAACAAGGCCTATGAAATTTCCTCAGAAACAGTCCTTAGCACAGATCGCCTCCCTCCTCGGGATAGAATACGTGGGAGCACCAGACTTTCCTGTGACCGGAATGAACGAGATCCATGTAGTGGAACCGGGTGATATCGTATTTGTGGACCATCCCAAGTATTACGACAAGGCGCTGAATTCTAAGGCTACCGTGGTCCTGATCAACAAGAAGGTAGATTGTCCCGAAGGAAAGGCACTTCTTCTTTCTGAGGACCCTTTTGATGATTTCAACAGGTTGACCAGGCATTTCCGCCCGTTTGTAAGTTCTTCCGCAAGCATATCCACCTCGGCCAGGATAGGCAAAAGTACCGTGATCCAGCCCAATGTATTCATTGGGAACAATGTGACCATAGGGGAGGGGTGTATCATCCACCCCAACGTGGTGATCTACGACCATTGCGTCATCGGGAACAAGGTCCAGATCCACGCGGGGACCGTCCTGGGTTCTGATGCCTTTTATTATAAGAACAGGCCGGAAGGCTTTGATAAATTGCTCTCAGGAGGCAGAGTGGTTATAGAAGACAACGTGGAGATCGGAGCGCTTTGCACGGTAGACAAAGGAGTCACGGGAGATACGACCATACGGGAAGGCAGCAAGCTGGACAACCAGGTGCATGTGGGCCATGACACCGTCATAGGAAAGAAATGTCTGATCGCCTCCCAGACCGGGATCGCGGGTTGTGTGGTCATAGAAGATGAAGTGACCCTTTGGGGGCAGGTAGGGGTGACCAGTGCCGCAACCATTGGCAAAAAAGCAGTAGTCCTCGCCCAGACCGGGGTTTCCAAATCCCTGGCAGGTGGGAAGACCTATTTTGGCAGTCCGGTGGAAGAAGCCCGGGACAAATTAAAGCAACTGGCCAACGTCAAAAGGATCCCCGAGATCCTCAAACAAATAAATCAGCAATAAGAAGGGAGATTGTTTTCAAGATCAAAGGCATTCCCATATTTTTGTCCAGCGAATAAAATATAGATCATGAGTGTATTAGTCGACAAGAATTCCAAAATCATCGTACAGGGTTTTACAGGTAGTGAAGGCACTTTTCACGCCGAACAAATGATCGAATACGGGACCAATGTGGTTGGAGGAGTAACCCCGGGCAAAGGAGGTCAGACTCACCTCGGAAAGCCCGTGTTCAATACAGTTGAAGAGGCTGTGCAAAAAGCGGGTGCCGATACGAGCATCATCTTTGTCCCACCTGCATTTGCGGCGGATGCGATCATGGAAGCGGCCAGTGCCGGGATCAAGGTGATCATCACCATCACCGAGGGTATCCCTGTGGAAGATATGGTAAAAGCTTACGACTACATAAAAGACAAGGATTGCACTCTTGTAGGTCCCAACTGCCCTGGGGTGATCACTCCGGGAGAGGCCAAGGTGGGTATTATGCCGGGATTTGTCTTTAAGAAAGGGCACGTGGGAATTGTTTCCAAATCGGGCACCCTTACCTATGAAGCCGCAGACCAGGTAGTTCGTCAGGGACTGGGTATCACCACA
>JBFKPJ010000158.1:0-4670 GCA_041628355.1 Muriicola sp.
CTGCAAACCCTGTGGCAGTCGTCAGACAGTTTTCATGGGATCGTTGTGATAGGAATGGCATTGTGGGGAACCGTGGTAGGTGCCGTGCTCGGGGGATTCCCAACGAACCAGCTGGGTAGAAAAAAGACCCTCGTATGGATAGGAGTGCTCTACACGGTCTCGGCCTTAGGTTCGGCCTTCGCCAACGACCCCGTGACCTTTGCTGTCTTCAGGTTTATAGGCGGCCTGGGAGTAGGAGCCTCAACCGTGGCAGCCCCCACCTATATTTCGGAGATCGCCCCGGCCAAAAACAGGGGTAAATTAGTGGGACTTTACCAGTTCAATATCGTCTTCGGGATCCTGATCGCCTTTTTCTCCAACTACCTGCTCAGCAATATTGGGGAAAATGCCTGGAGGTGGATGGTGGGTGTAGAAGCTATCCCGGCATTCATTTACACTGTAATGTCCTTCGGTCTCCCGAAAAGTCCGCGGTGGCTTCTCAGCAGGGCCCGATTCGATGAGGCCAGGAGCGTTTTGAAGGAAATAAATCCGGAAGGAAACATAGAACAACTCCTGGAAGACGTAAAGCTTGAGAACATGAATACTATCCCCGGGGAGACCATTTTTATCCGCAAGTACCGCTTTCCCTTGATGCTGGCATTCCTGATCGCTTTCTTTAACCAGTTCTCGGGGATCAATGCCTTCCTTTACTACGCTCCGCGCATCCTCGAAGAGGCGGGGCTCGGATCCAGTGCAGCATTGCTCAGCAGTATAGGGATCGGGGTGACAAACATGGTCTTTACCCTTATAGGTATCAACCTGATCGACAGGATGGGGAGAAAACAACTAATGTATATCTGCTCAGCCGGTTATATCCTTTCTCTCACCCTGGTTGCCTGTGCGTTCTTCCTTGAATGGGAGGGGTTGGCAGTAGCAGGTTTCCTTTTCGTATTCATCGCCTCCCACGCCATTGGTCAGGGTACGGTCATCTGGGTTTTCATTTCTGAGGTCTTCCCGAACCACCTCAGGGGTTACGGTCAGAGTTTTGGCTCGTCCGTCCACTGGGTACTGGCCGCCATCATCCCTTCCTCCATACCCTTCCTTTTCGGCAGCGTAGGACCCGGTATGGTATTCAGTATCTTCGCCCTGATGATGGTCCTGCAGTTACTGTTCGTGATCTTTATGATGCCGGAGACCAAAGGGGTTTCCCTGGAGGAACTCAGTCTGAAATTGAGTCCGCAGACCGGGGAAGAGGACCGTAGCTAACCCGTCATTTGTCGAAAATTTTAGCGGCATACCCTTTAAATGCAATATCCCGTCATTTTTTGATCAAATTGGAGGATGCAAAAAAAAACCGGGCCTTGGTTTTTTTTGTAACTTTCACCTAAGCACGAGAACTATGGATGAACATCTGAGCTTTGGCACCAAAATATTGAATTGGTTTCTTCGCGTTATGGTCGCGGTACTGGTTTTGATCCTCGCATCCGTGGTCGTGGCGCTGATCCTGGCCCTTTTCGGAATATGGTCCTGATCAGAAACCGTTTCTGAATCTTCATCCACTTATTTTACCTCGACGAGCCAAGAATTCTCCGGCCTGTAACAGACACTACAATTATCCGTGGATCTGAAATTTGGATTCCCTCCCCGGACACATTAAAGCTTACAACCAGAATCTATTTTCTTTAACCGCATTTTGAGGAGCCACAGTCCTTGCACGTCAGGCACCCTTCCTGGTAGATGAGGTTTGCCGACTGGCAATTGCTGCATTTCTGCCCCTTGGCGGCTACCCCATCGGCCACATAACGTTTCAAAGCGCGGGCAACCCCGTTCTTCCAGGTGTTGATCTGTTCGCTGTCGAGGTGGAGGCTGCCGATCAGGTCCACGATCTTCTCAATAGGCATCCCGTGCCTGAGGGTGCTGGAAATGAGCTTGGCGTAATTCCAGTATTCCGGGTCAAATTTGTGGGACAGGCCTTCGATGGTGGTCTTGTACCCCCGGGCGTTCTTGTACTGGAAATCATAGCGCGAATTTCCATCTTCATCCCTGTTTTTGATGATAAGGCCCTGGTTTACCCAGCGCGGGATCAGGATCCCGTCCTCGTCATCGGAAAGTCCGGTAAAGATCTCATATGGCTGATCATCGATAAGACCGACGAAGGCGATCCATTTTTCCTTGTTGTTCTGGAAGCGGACTACATCAGCCTCCAGGACCTGTGGCCTTTTTGAGGGAAAGGAGGTGAGGGTGGCGCCCTGTTCCTTATCTTCCTCCTCATTGGAAATCAACACGCCCGACCTGGAGCCATCGCGGTATACGGTCACCCCTTTGCAGCCGGCTTTCCAGGCTTCCAGGTAAAGTTCCCCCACCAGTTCTTCCGAGGCATCATTGGGGAGGTTGATGGTCACGCTGATGGAGTGGTCTACCCATTTTTGCACGGCCCCCTGCAGTCGCACTTTGCTCATCCAGTCCACGTCATTGGAAGTGGCTTTGTAATATGGGGATTTCTCGACCATAACATTGATCTCTTCCTGGGTATACGGCTTGTTGGTATCGTATCCATTGGCGGTCATCCAGGTTTTGAACTGGTGATGGAACACCGTGTACTCTTCCCAGGAATCTCCTACCTCATCCACAAAATCTACCCGGACTCCCTTTTCACTGGGATTCACTTTTCTCCTGCGTTTGTAGACCGGAAGGAAAACGGGTTCTATCCCAGAGGTGGTCTGTGTCATCAGGCTGGTGGTTCCCGTGGGGGCTATCGTCAGCAGGGCGATATTCCTCCTGCCGTACTCCAGCATTTCGTAATACAGTTTTTCATCGGCTTCTTTCAGGCGGAGGATAAACGGGTTCTCCTTTTCGCGATCGGCATCGAAGATCTCGAAAGCCCCACGATCCCTGGCCGTGTGAACAGATGCCCTATAGGCCTCAACGGCAATGGTCTTGTGCACCTCTACGGAGAAGGCATTGGCCTTTTCACTTCCGTACCTCATCCCCAATGCTGCGAGCATGTCCCCTTCGGCTGTGATCCCAATCCCCGTACGCCGGCCTTCCAGCGCTTTTCTTTTGATGTTCTTCCAGAGTTTGTACTCCACCATCTTGGTCTCCTCCAATTCGGGATCCGCATCTATCTTTTTGATGATGGCATCGACCTTTTCCAATTCCAGATCGATGATGTCGTCCATGATGCGCTGGGCGGCAGCGACGTGCTCCTTAAAGAGCGTAAAGTTGAACTTGGCCTTTTTAGTAAAGGGTGCCTCCACATAGGAAAGGAGATTGATGGCGAGCAAACGGCAGGAATCGTACGGGCATAGCGGAATTTCTCCGCAGGGGTTCGTAGACACGGTCCTGTAGCCCAGGTCTGCATAGCAATCCGGCACGGATTCCCTGGCGATCGTATCCCAGAAGAGGATACCCGGTTCAGCCGACTTCCACGCGTTGTGCACTATTTTATTCCAGAGATCAGAGGCCTTGATCTCCCTTGTATATTTCGGTTTCTCGCTGTGGATGGGGAATTTTTGGGTATATACGGCATCGGCTTCCACTGCCTTCATAAAGGCATCATCTATTCGCACAGACACGTTGGCCCCTGTGACCTTCCCCTGTTCCATCTTGGCATCGATAAAATCTTCCGCATCCGGATGGTTGATGGATACGGAGAGCATCAATGCCCCCCTTCGCCCGTCCTGGGCCACTTCGCGGGTAGAGTTTGAATAGCGTTCCATGAAAGGCACCAGTCCGGTTGAGGTCAGGGCCGAATTCTTGACAGGGGATCCCTTGGGGCGAATATGGGACAGGTCGTGACCTACCCCGCCACGACGCTTCATCAGCTGTACCTGTTCCTGGTCGATCTTCATGATGGCCCCGTACGAATCGGAGTCCCCTTCGGTGCCGATCACAAAACAATTGGAAAGGGAAGCGATCTGGAACGGGTTGCCGATACCGGCCATGGGGCTGCCCTGTGGCACGATATACCGGAAGTTCTTGATAAGATCAAAAACTTCATCTTCGGTCATGGGGTTGGGGTATTTCGACTCGATCCGGGCGATCTCCCGCGCGATCCGTCGGTGCATGTCATCCGGGGTCCTTTCGTAGAGTATCCCTTCTGAATCCTTGAGGGCGTATTTGTTCACCCATACACGGGCGGCGAGGTCGTCCCCGTCAAAATAGGACAGGGAGGCTTCAAAAGCTTCCTCCTGAGTATAGGTTTCGGACAAAGCTGGGTGGGAAGTGGTTTGCATAGAAGACGGTGTAAAGTGTGGAATGATTTCACGTTAAAATTAGAGAAGAAATATGATACTCTTTCATGATATTTATCATAAAGTGTACAAATTATACCCTTAAAACTACTGATTATCAGTTATTTAAAAATTTATCAACATCAAAAAGTTGACAAATTTTATAAATAATCTCCCTATCGTCAATGGCCCGTGAAAATTGGCCTTTGCTCCATAAACCGGGTCTTTTTGAGAAGTTTACAATGGAGGTCAATGAGGCAGTCTTACCTGTTATTTTTTATAAAAAAACCCTTCACGAAGGAAGGGTCTTCTTTTTTCTGTACAGGTGGGGAGACTCGAACTCCCAAGCCTCGCGGCACTAGTTCCTGATACTAGCGTGTCTACCAATTCCACCACACCTGCAAACAGGGCAGCAAAGATACAAAAGAAGAATTATTATGTAAAAGGAATATTTCTATA
>JBFKPJ010000159.1:0-4529 GCA_041628355.1 Muriicola sp.
ATGCGGCTGATGTCGGAATTCGGAAGTGAGGCCCTGGCCGGTTATACTATTGCCATCCGTGTGATGATGTTCACCTTTATGCCAGCTTGGGGGATGAGCAATGCGGCCGCTACCCTGGTGGGTCAGAATTTGGGTGCAAACAAGCCTGACAGGGCAGAGAGGTCTGTTTGGATCACAGGGAAGTACAATGCTATCTTCATGTTCCTGATCTCCCTGGTATACCTGTTTCTGGCCAAACCCATCATCTCCCTGTTTACGGATGTGGCACCTGTCATAGAGGATGGCGCGCTATGTCTTCAGGTAGTGGCTGCGGGCTACCTCTTTTACGCTTACGGAATGGTCGTCACACAGGCCTTCAACGGAGCCGGGGACACTCAGACACCCACCAAGATCAACCTGATCGCCTTCTGGCTGGTGCAATTGCCTTTTGCCTACCTGGTATCCCTCTACCTGGACTGGGGGGTTCTCGGGGTCTATCTGGCCATCCTCGTAGCTGAGGTCCTGCTCTCTATTATGGCGGTCATCTGGTTCAGAAAAGGATATTGGAAGCAAACCGTGGTTTGAGCTAATTTTGTACCTTTAGCGACACCAACAAAGTCCTTATGAAGACAAAGAAAAAGGGGCTCAACACCATTTGCACGCATGTGGGCGAAATTGAGGACACCCTGTTCAAAGGGGCCGTATCGCCCTTGTTCATGAGTACGTCTTACGCATTTGAGGACGTGGACATCAAGCGGTACCCGAGGTATTTCAATACCCCTAACCAGGTGGCCCTTGCTCAAAAGATAGCAGCCCTGGAACACGCAGAGGAAGCCATGATCTTCGGAAGCGGGATGGCAGCGATCAGCACAGCACTTTTATCCTTTCTGCAGCAAGGAGATCACGTGATCCTGCAACGCATGCTCTATGGAGGTACCTACCACCTGATCACTGAACAATTTGAAAAATTCGGTATCGATTACACCTTTATAGATGGGTCGGATCCCACCTCTTTTGAAAAGGCCATCAGGCCCACAACCCGTGTGGTCTACATTGAGACTCCTTCCAATCCGCTGCTGACCATTACGGACATCAGGGCTTTTGCGGATATCGCCCGGGAACACGACATCATTTCCATGATCGACAATACCTTTGCGAGCCCTGTAAACCAGAATCCCATTGATTTTGGGATCGATATCGTGATCCACAGTGCTACCAAATACATGGGGGGACATTCGGATATTCTGGCCGGGGCCGTGGCCTGCTCAGCAAAACATATGGAGAAGATCTTCCACCTGGCCAAGAACCTCGGAGGCAGCCTGAGTGACTACACGGTCTGGTTGTTGGAGAGGAGTATCAAGACCATGGGCATCCGTGTACGGGCACAGAACGAAAATGCCGGAAAATTAGCGGCCTGGCTCAGTCAACACAAGGACATAAGCCGGGTTTACTATCCCGGGCTCGAAGATCATCCCGACCACGAGATCGCCAAAAGACAGATGCGTGGTTTTGGGGGGATGATGTCCTTTGAATTGCATGAAGGGATCGATGCTTCCCTATTCCAGAAATCCCTGAAACTCATCAAGTCTTCAATGAGCCTGGCAGGGGTGGAGAGTACGGTACTCTCTCCCACCCAAACGTCCCACGCCTTACTCTCTCCCGAAGAGCGCGAAAAACAGGGCATCAAAGACGGCCTGGTGCGCTTTTCCGTTGGGATAGAAGAGGCTGAGGATCTTATGGAGGATATAGATCAGGCCATACTGGCGGTCAGGAAAAAGGGAATAGCTACTCCATCCCATTAACCTTATAGTTTTATGAAATTAGATATCCTTGTATTTGGCGCCCATCCCGACGATGCTGAACTGGGCGCAGGCGGAACTATTGCCAAAGAGATCTCCCTCGGCAAGAAAGTGGGGATCATCGATCTGACACGGGGGGAACTCGGAACACGGGGAACTGCTGCGATCAGGGACAGGGAGGCAGAGGCCTCTGCAAAGATCCTGGGGCTCAGTGTCAGGGAGAACATGGAATTCGCGGATGGATTCTTTGTCAATGACCGGACACACCAAATGGCTCTGATCAAAAAGATCAGGACCTATAAACCGGATATCGTGCTTTGCAATGCCGTGCACGACAGGCACATAGACCATGCCAGGGCAAGCGAACTGGTAAGCCACTCCTGTTTTCTCAGTGGTCTTGTAAAGATCGACACCATGGCCGAAGGAGATGACCAGTGGCAGGAGGCCTGGAGGCCAAAACAGGTATACCACTACATACAGTGGAAGAACCTGAAGCCTGATTTTGTGGTCGACATTACCGGGTTTATCGAAAAGAAAATGGAATCCATAGGAGCGTACGCCTCACAGTTCTACGACCCTGAGAGCGAGGAGCCCAGTACTCCCATCAGCAGCAAGAATTTTACGGACAGTGTGACCTACAGGGCAAGGGACCTCGGCAGAATGGTGGGCGTAGAATACGCAGAAGGATTTACCGTGGAACGGTTTATTGGGGTGAACAGCCTGAGCGATATCATTTAACTGGCCTGGCTGTATTTGTCTTCGGCCTTTGGCAGGGTAAAGAAGAAAGTACTTCCCTTTCTCAATACGCTTTCTACCCAGATAGTACCCCCGTTCTTTTCCACCATTTCTTTGCAAAGGGAAAGACCCAGACCGGTACCTTTTTCATTGTTGGTGCCGTAGGTGGTGATATTGGAGTTCTTCTTGAAGAGTTTTTCGATGGTGACCTTGTCCATCCCGACCCCGGTATCCCTCACGGAAACCTCCCACAGGTCGTTCTTTTCCTCGGCCTTGATGGTGATCATTCCATTCTCCGGGGTGAATTTAAGGGCGTTGCTGATCAGGTTGCGGATCACGATATCGATCTGATTGCTGTCTGACCATATCAGGGTGTTGCCGGACAGTTCACTTGTGATCTTGATGGACTTGGACTTCGCCAATTCTGAGAGCAGGTTGATGTTGTCGTCTACCAGGGATTCAAGCGCAAATACACTGGGTTTGACCGTCGATCCGTTCATCTGTGAATTCCCCCAGGAAAGCAGGTTGTTTAGTGTAAAGTAGATATGGTCCACATCGCTTTTGAGCTTGGGGATGAACTGAAAGAATTCATCTTTGGTCATCTCCCCGTCGCTGAACATCTGCAACAGTCCCTGTAAAGAGCCAATAGGCCCCCTGAGATCGTGGCCAATGATGGAGAACAGTTTTGTTTTGGTATCATTACTGTCCACAAGGGCTGCCTCGTGTTCCTCCAGGATCTCTTTCCTGGCCTGTAATTCGGCATTGAGTTTCTTTTGGATCTTTTCGGCCCTTTTGATAAAAAAGGTAATGATCGCAAAGATGATCAGGACGATGATGGCCGCGTAAATCAGTCCGCGTTGCTTGGCCAGCGCCTTCTGATTCGCCTCGATCAGTACCTGTTTTTGCTGGTCGTATTCAGCCCGGGTCTTGAGAAGGGTCAGGCTTTTTTTGTTTTCCGTTCGATGGAGGGTCTCCGTAATTTCCTGGAAGATCTCGTGAAAGGCCAGGGATTTTTCATAATCCCCATTTTTCTTGTTGATCCGGTAAAGTGTCTTGGCACAGTCCCTCGTTCCTTCCGGAAATTGGATGCGATTGGAAATATCAAAGGCCTCCATGGCGTATTTCTGGGACAGGCTGTCTATACCCTGGCCCAGATAGGCTTCGGCCATTCCGTTGAACAATTCTATTTTTCCCCTGTCATCGTCAATCTCCTGATGTATCAACTCTCCTTGCTTATACCAGTACAGGGCCCATTGGTATTTGTCCTGCTTCAGGTAGACCTTTCCCTTGGTTTGGTAAGCGTATGCCAGCCAGTCCATGATCTGGTGTTTTTCAAAAATGGCAATACTGCGGTTCACGTTGAACATCGCATAATCCAGTTTCCCCATATCCGCATAGAGGGAGGCCAGGTTGCTCATTGTCTCTGCCGAAGGGATCTCATTCCCAACTTCGTCATTCAATTTTTTCGCTTTCTGATAAAAAACGAGGGCTTGATCGTGGTCTTCCTGGGATTCATATAGACTGGCGATGTTCTCATTCAGAATGGACAACATCTCTTTTTCTCCCGTAAGCTCGGCCATCTCTACTCCTTCGAGATAGTTGTTCAGTGACCTGGCATAGTCCCCATTATAAGCGTATTCCGTAGCCAGGTTATTGATGATCCTCAGCGTCAGGGCTTTTTCATTCATGTTCCGGGCCAGGATGAGGGCTTTGGTAAAATTGTTGATAGCGGCATCCCGCTGGCCTTTGTCAGAAAAATAATCTCCCTGGCGGAGGTAGGCTATACTTTGTCCTCTGGAATAGTCTGCGTTCTTGCTGTATTCAAGGGCTTTCTGCGACAGGTCTATAAGGCTGTCCGCATTGTAGAACCGGATCTCCCTGGCCAGTTCGTTGAGGAGGTCATTATAGACTGTATCGGTAACCTTGAAGTTGGGTCGACTTTCTTGCCTTTTGATCTCGGCACGTAATTCCACAGCCCTGGATGCCTGTGCAGAGCTTTCGAAACAAACGAGCATA
>JBFKPJ010000160.1:0-4469 GCA_041628355.1 Muriicola sp.
CTAACAGGATCCCGATCACAATCAGCAGGATCTCACCTATAGCGTACAATAAGTACCTACTGAACTTATTCTCTATAAGCACTCGCTGACGCAGGCGTCTGAACAGGGAGATCATCCTTGTATAAGGCTTAGGGCAAACCCTCCGCCAGGGGCCAGTATTACCTCTACTGTATCCTCAGAGGTCAGTTCCATTTTCATGATCTCATAAGCCTGGGGATTGGAATCCCAATGCGCATCTGCTGCATCTTTATAGAGCGTGGCCTTGTAGGTTTTACCAGGTTCCAGGAAGTCGAGTTGTAGGGTCTCTGTCCTTCTCTCTTCATCAGTGATCCCACCGACGAACCAGTTGCCTGTTCCCCTTTCTTTTCGGGCGATGGTTACAAATTGACCCACTTCCCCACTGAGCACGCGGCTCTCACTCCAGTCGACCCCCACGTCACGGATAAACTGCAGAGCAGGATGGGGTTTGCCATTCTCCGTATAGTGCTCCGGCAGGTCGGCCAGCATCTGGATGGGGCTGTAGATGACCACGTAGAGGGCCAGCTGGTGGGCCAGGGTAGTACTTACCTGGTTGTCCGGTTTATACTCATCAAACTTGATATTGAAGATGCCAGGAGTAAAATCGATGGGGCCCGACAACATTCGGGTAAAGGCCACGGTAGGCAGGTGATCCGGGGGATTGCCTCCGTCTGCAGACCAGGCGTTAAATTCCTGCCCTCTCAACCCTTCCCTGGCAATGGCATTGGGATAGGTCCTGCGTTTTCCGGTATCCTTGATAGGTTCATGGGCGTTGATGGCTATCTTCATTTTGGCTGCCTCTTCCAACACTTTGTGGTAGTGCCTGACCATCCATTGGCCATGGTGGTATTCTCCTTTGGGAATGATCTTGCCCACATATCCCGTCTTGACGCTGTTCATCCCGTTCTCCTTCATAAACTGATAGGCCACCTGCATTTGTTTCTCATAGGTGAGGGGGGCCGCAGAGGTCTCATGGTGCATGATCACCACCACCCCTTTTTCCCTGGCGTAGGCCATCACCTTGTCGAAGTCGTAATCGGCATAAGGGGTCATAAAGTCGAACACCCCTTCCCGGTCGTCCGTATTGATCCATTTGTCCCAGCCCGTGTTCCAGCCTTCGACCAGCAGGCCTTTGATCCCATTCTCAGCGGCAAAGTCGATATACCTCATCGCGTTTTCCGTGGTCGCCCCGTGGTTGGGCCTGATCTCCCCGCTTTTGGTAAAGGTGTTCATGCTCTGGCTTCCTTCCATATCCCAGGTGGATTTCCCCAGGTGCATCTCCCACCAGATCCCGACGTATTTCATGGGTGTAAAATAGCTCACATCCCCTATAATGTTGGGGTCATTGAGGTTGAGTACCAGGGTGGATTCGATGAGGTCCCCGGCCCTGTCTGCGATCTGTATTGTCCTCCAAGGGGTATTAAATGGCGCCGATATCACGGCCTTCCCCCCTGTCCGCTCGGAGCCCACCAATTCACTCACCATGCTGTTGTTTGAAGTGTCGACCTTCAGTGTCATCCCCGCGTAATCCGTCAGGTCGGCTTCGTGGAAGCTCAGGTATACGCCATCGGCCGTCTTCATGGTCACCGGGGTATTCACCGCATTCTCCGGGATATAAGTAGCCTTGAGATTGGGGTCGTTCCGCTTGGAGATGGCGTCGATCTCCGAGAAGTTGGTCTCGTTGTAGAGGTGCTCATAGATATCCCAGTCGCCCGGCTGCCACCATACCCGGTGGTCTCCGGTGAGATTGAAGTGGGTATTCTCATCCGTGATCAGGACCCCTTCCATGCCGGGTTGGTCAGGGAACTCATAACGGAACCCGATGCCGTCAGCAAAGGCACGGAAGACGATATTTATTTTTCGATTAGGTGCCTGGTTCTCTTCCAGGGCGATGTGCATCTCGTTGTAGCGGTTGCGCACACTATCTCTTTCTCCCCATGGCATGGGCCAGGTCTCATCCTCGTTTCGCATATGGATCTCATTGATCTTCAGCCCTTCCTTAAGAGAAGGCATCTCCTTAAAATCGAAGCCCATGGAAGATGAAAGGATGACCGGTTGATCCTTGTAGAAAACCTCATAGGCAGGCGCTCCTGCATCGTTGAGATTGAAGGCCACCCTGATCTCCCCGTCAGGAGATTCAATGGCCGTATCGGGACTTCCTGAACAACCTGTTAACAGGAGTATCAGGACACCCAGAATTAATAAATTGGAATTTCTGATCAATAAGGATCTCATTTTTTTGCTTTTTAGTGAACGGTCCTAAAGATAAAAAAGTAAGAGGAAAACAGCTAAAGCGCATGGTCACAAGAGATCTATGAAGGATCAAAGCTCACCTCCACCTCCATTTCGAGGTCTTTGGTGCTGATCTCATAATACCCGTCCCTTGGTTTTTCTTCTCCCATTCCAACGATGCCCATTGAACCCTTGCTGTCGGTTTCGTCCTTTAGCCTGAGAAGGATCTCCCACCCGGGTTGCTCCTGTTTCACCCGTACCTTATACCCATTGTTTGTGGCTTCATAGTACACAGATACGGTGTTGTCTGCCACCACCACATTCTCAAGGGAGGCATTGGGCCAGGCCTCAGGCATTTGTGGAGTAATGACCACTCTTTTCTCAGCAGCCCTGGGTTGTATTCCAAAGAACTGTTGCACGATGGGGACAGCAAAACTGTAGATATTCCAGGCCTGAACAATCATTCCATAATCCGGTGACACCTCGTACATGCTTCCGGGCAGGGCATAACTAAAAGTCCGCGCCATGCGCTGGAGGTAATTCAGGGCCTTGTCGGGCCTGCCGTAATTGTTCTCGGCAACAGCCTGCACCCCGGTGGGCAGGGTCATCACGGCCCCCGTATAGGAAAAGATGTTAGAGCCTTTAAAGGAACCGTCATCGGAGCCGGCCGACTCATCCCGGTCAATCCCGGTGACAAATACGCCAAAGGGATTTACAAATGACTCCGCCGTTTCCAGGGCTTTGAGCGCCTTGTCAGAATCGGCGATCCCCATTTCCATGGGCGTATTTACCACCCAGTTGTGATGAAGCACAAAGGGCCTGGGAGTGGATGATGGGCTGGCCAGGACGGCTTTTTTGGTCGCCTCGAGTTCCGCTACCGCCCACGGTTTGTCCAGGGTATCAGCGCGAACTATTGCATCTTCAATCAGGTGTAATGCCTGCTGGTCTGTTCCGATAAAATCCGCATAAGAATTGAATTCCTCTGACCAGAATTCCGTATTGATCGCCTGCCGAAGTTTTTCTGCCTTTTCGTTATACTCATCAGCAACTGCATTTTCACCCAGTTCTCTGGCCATGGCAGCTGCATCAGCAAAAGCTCGTTGTGTATAGGCCGCCACGTCTATCATCTCACTGTCAAGCCCGTGGATCTCCATCATCCCGAAACCGTCCGGGAATCCATTCCCATCTATATCTTTTTCTTCCATCAACCACTCCATTCCCTTTTTGACCGTGGTGAAGTACCGCTCCAGGAATGCCTTGTCGCCATTCCACTTGTACACCTCCCAGATAAGGGAGGCAAACTGGGGAGTCTCATTGATGTTCCCAGGGTTGAAAACCGCACCATTGGTGGATACCTCATGTACGATCCTGCCGTTTCCGTTGGTCGCTTCCGACAGGCTGTCGAGCAGGGCAATGGTATTGTAGACAGCCTCGGTCTGACCTATCGCCATATAGCCTTTTAACGCATATTCACTGTCTACCCCGAACCACCAGGGGTAATCGGGAATTCCGGCTGTGATGCCGCTGCCAATTTCAGGCACGGTCCTCACCAGCCAGTCGCAATTGTATTTCAGCCATTCAAAGGTCTGCTGCAAAACCGTATCGGGAATGGTGAGCCTGGATTGAGCCGCGAGCTTTTCGTATCGCCTTTTCTTATCCTCGAGCATGGCCAGTGAATTTGCTTGTATCGAATTGTAAGTTTCGAGAGCAGCTTGTTGAGAGTGATAGGAACCTGCCACTGCAAAGGTTATGGCACGGGATTCTTTAGGAGGTATTTCCAGGGAATATGAGATCGTTCCCGAAATGCCTTTGCCCTCATAAGGTGACTCTGAATCCTTATGGTAATCCGACTCCAGATCGGCTCCGAAGGTCACAAACCAGGGGTTGTCCACGTCTTTGGCGATCCATGTATCCGTAGCCTCGTTAAATGTGATCGAATCCTGTCCGTCTATCATCTCTGTCCTTTCCCCAAGCCAGGTAGGTCGAAGGTCGGCATGGCCGGTAAATTCAACCTGTATTTCCTTTTTCCGTTCTTCCTCATTGGACAAGACCAGTTGGATCAGGATCCCTTCTTCCCCATCCGGAACGAATTGCCAGCGCTCAGCGCTTATTCCGGCCCAATCTAGATGATAACTATGTCGGTTGGCCATGGGATAGTTAGTGAAGGATAGAGCCTGGTCCAGACTAACGGCATCATCACCCATATTCAAAACGATGTC
>JBFKPJ010000161.1:0-4459 GCA_041628355.1 Muriicola sp.
CAATGTGTCCCATGCGTCAATCCTGGGTTTGGGCCAGTTGGCTACAAAGAGGAGCAGATCATAGGCATCCGTATTCCGTGCCCAAACAGGAAAACGAAGGTCGTAGCAGATCATGGGGCAGATGCGGAAGCCCCGATATTCAAGGAGTAAAAGATGTTCCCCACGGGCATAGGAGCGATGCTCCCCGGCAAGGGTAAAAGTATGGCGTTTGTCATAGTGGTGGACAGCACCTTCGGGTTCCACAAAGTAGAGGCGATTCGTATACCGGCCATTTTCAAAGAAGGGGATACTCCCTGTTACTACAGCCGCTTTCTCCTGTGCCATTTCCTTCATCCAGCTGAGGGTGAGGGCTCCTTCCTCCACGTCTATTTCTGAGGGTGTCATGGTAAATCCCGTCGTAAACATTTCTGGAAGTACAATGAGGTCCACATTTTCTCTCACTCCTTCGATGAGGGAGGTAAAGTGCTCTCTGTTCTTCCCGGGGTCATGCCAGAAGATCGAAGATTGAATCAGTGCTATTTCCAATGTTTTTCCCAAGTCTGAATGTGTTTCAGGATGATTTGGACAGTAATGATTCCAGGTGGGTAAACCCCTGCATTTTAGCATGGTCTGTTGCAGAATGCCCTCTGGCATCCCTGACATGCATGTCAGCACCGTGATGGAGCAATAATTTCGCGATCTCTGCCTGGTTGAAGGTGACCGCATAGATCAGGCAGCTGGATCCCAGGGAATTGAGTGTATTCACATCGGCCCCGGCCTTGATCAGTTTCTCGGCTATACCGGTGTACCCTTTAAAGCAACAACCCATCAGGGCTGTGTTCCCGGCCCCATCTTTCTCATCCACAGGGGTTCCTTTCTGGAGCAGGTAATCTACGATGGCTTCCCGGTCGTAATAGGCCGCCAGGATCAGGGGAGTTGAGCCCCTCCCGTCCCTCGAGTTTAACAGCTCAGGGGTTTTCTCTCCCAGGGACCGCACCGTTTCCAGGTCGCCCTGTCTGACCGCATTGAAAAAAGAGTCCTGTTCCATAGATGCATCTATTTTGCCTGATTAAAGGTACAATAATGCCGGGGAGGCTGTATTGAAAATCATAGAATTCCTCTATGCAACCATGCAGTCCGGAAATTCTTTGGTGAAGGAAAATTGGGTAATTCAGGCTATCTTGCGATATGGAGAATAATCCGCTCAACGTATTCGGGCTTCCTTTAAAATCCTGTTGCCAGGATCCGGTCACGGGATATTTCAGGGACGGCTTTTGCAAAACTATGGAAGAAGATCTCGGGACCCATGTATTGTGCGCCCGGGTGACCCGTGAATTCCTGGAATTTTCAAAGAGCAGGGGAAATGACCTGATCACCCCCGTTCCCCGGTGGCAGTTTCCGGGGCTTAAACCGGGCGACCAGTGGTGTTTATGTGTCTCCAGATGGATAGAGGCCGAAAAGGCAGGGGTGGCACCCCCGGTGATCCTGGAGGCCACACATGAAAAGGCCCTGGAATATACCGATATGGAGACCTTGTTGAAATACGCATACAAGGAATCTGTGTGATAGGACGTAATCCGTCTCTTGCCAACTGACTATCAATCTTTTGAACCTGGTGTAAAATCCCAAGGGGCGAGCTGAGGCAGATTCACTGTCTCCCATCCCCCGGTATCGTTATAAATTACCCATTCTGAGGCATCGAAGACCGGATTGGCGAGATGAACACCTGCTTTGCGGTACGCTCTCCCGTCCTCAAATTCGTGTGCGGTCCCCGAACCGTCTTCCCCGATGACCCCGAAAATATCAACAACTGTCCCAAAGGGATCCATCAGGACGAGATTATCATCTCCATTGGAATCTGCCGGGCTGTTCAGCCCCCCTTCCAGATCCGGGACAAAACCGTAGACCTGTTCAAAAACGGAAGCGTTGGAGGCGATAAGCAAATATGCATTGGGAGATATTGTGAACTCGGACAGATCGATAGAAGAACCTCTTTCGGTATTGTCATTGGTGTACCTGTCCAGCCTCCACCCGTTAAGTGAAAGGGGCTCATCACCGGCATAGTACAATTCCACATATCTGGCAGCACTGTTGTTGTCCGGGTCTGCCAATTCGGAAATGATCAGGGAAGAAGAGGTAAATTCCGTGATCAGATCCTCACATCTCGCTGCCGTCATATCGAGATCTTCTGTGGATCTTACAACAAGGGCCGCTTTTCCCGCCTCGGGATAATAGACGGCGGTGACGGAACCCTTTCCCGAAGGCAGGGGTTGCTGGTGGAAGTCGGCATATCCACTGCTCAAAAGGGAGATTTCATTGTCCAGGCAGTCCTGTAGCCTGCGCAGGGTAGGCTCCTCCTTCCGGGCAAAAGTGGAATCCAATACCTCTTCTGCAAATTCCATGTTATCCAGCCTAACAAGGGTATTAGCAGGGTGATCCGGTAGGTCAGTCACATCGACTGATTCCGGGGTAAGTGATAAGGGGGAGTCACAAGTTTTGAGGATATGACCTGGAATGGCGTGTTTAGGAATACGGCCAACCTGCAGGTTGCCAAAGGAGGTGTAGGCACTTCCTATCTTGAATATTCCTTTTGTCTTACCCAGGAACAGCCCTTTAAGTTTCACAAGTACCCTTTGACCCGGGGGATAGAACAGGTGGGAATCCCGCAATTCGATCTCGATCTGAATACCGGCTTCAGGTCTTGAGGGCCTGTCCTGAAGGTGCAGTGTATTGAAGAAATTCCCGCTTTCATCAGAGGAGATCACGTAGCCCTCGATCACCCATTCATTCCCGATCTCCCGGGTGCTTCCAGGGTATGAATCCAGGACCTCTTTCAAAGTGATGTTAGGGGATAAACCGGATGCACATTCCGCTTCCGGAACGGGCCAGTCGTCCTGCATCATACACCCCATCGTCATGAATAGCAGAGGAACAATCCAGGAAAAGCCTATTGCCCTGTTCTCGTTTGTCTTCATGCTAAAAGCTGATGGCTAAATTCAAAAAGAAGGTCCGACCGAACCCGTACCAGAATTTTGGGCCGAACGATGGCGATCCGCTGAGTTGGTCTCTGTATTCCTGACCGTAATTCCCATTCCGGCTTTGTTCGTATCCCCCTGATTTATAAACCGTATCAAAAAGATTGTTCACACTCAGGAATGTGCTGATGTATTTCCCCTTGTGCAACCATGATTTTCCTCCGACCAGGTTGAGAAGGTAAACGGGAGGCAGGGGTTCCTGTCTCAACATTTCCCGGTAGCGGGATTGATCAAAATCTTCAAACGCCGCACCCGTCTCCGGGTCTACCCTGAAACTGGCTGTCCTTTTTATAAAGGAGACATCTATGAAATTATCTGCCAGGTAATTTGCGGTTGCCCCAACCCACCAGTAGGAAGGGTCCCTGTATTCGATCCCGAATGAAAGAGCGGTCTGTGGCCCCCGTGGCAACCTGTTTTTCCTGATCGAGGCAACCCCCAGATCTATCTCTCCCCTGGATTGACGCAACACCCCTTCTGTCCCTGCAGGATCAAAATTGATAGACACCTGGGGATCGCTGGCATAGGTATGGTTTCCTACAGAGGCCACCAGACTGGCCTTGGTGGAGGGTGTGACCTCGTATTCCAGTCCTATTTCCACACCCTTGTGCAACCTGTCCAGGCCAGTTACCACCTCCTGTACAAAATCAGATCCAAAACCGGAATCCACATAAAAGAAATTGACTTCAGTGCCCTGCTGGAACCGGGTATAATATGCGGATATTCTTCCCCTCAATCCCGGTAGTCTTATATGGTATGCGGCATCTGTACTAAACACGGTTTCCATAGAAAGGCCCGGAACCGACAGGTTGCTTTCCCTGGCGTTTACATAGAGGTGTTTAAGAAGTGGCGGCCTTCTGCCTCTGAACATATTGGCTTTGACCCAATGTCTCGAATCGATCCCGAAGGAAAAACCCGATTTGATCTTACCGAAATTGAATGTTTTCTCCTCTCCTTTTCCAAAGGATTCATCCGGAAATCGTTCATTTAAAAAAAACCCGTCCCTCTGAAAACTCTTTTCAGCATATTCTCCAGCGACATAAAAATCCCATTGTTTCCAGGAGAAACGGGTTTGTAGAAAACCTGTGCGGTACTTTGTACCAACCTTGTAGTGATATCCAAAAATCTCACCTTCCTTTTTATTGATCTTTCCATTCACATCATTGCGGGTGTCGGAAAAGGGATCTACATCCAGCATCTACGTAGGCCCCATCAGATCGCATATACGGGAAAAGTTTTTCACTGCCGAATTCTGGAGAGTAATACCCGCGGCAAAGAAGACGGCCTTCCCCAGTGGCAGGTTAAGCACTGCATTCGCAGTAAAAGTGTCTTCCTCATTCCGGTCCTCGTAATACACATACGCCGCCCTCCCCTGCAGGGCAGGAGCACTATTAGCCGTATAAAGGTCTGGCCAGGGCCATTGAGACTGTTCTTTAAAACTCTCCCTG
>JBFKPJ010000162.1:0-4451 GCA_041628355.1 Muriicola sp.
AGATCGCTGAGCTCATTGATGCCCGCAGTGATGATACCCTTCGTGAGCTGATGAAGGAGGTGCACTTCGCTGACGTGGCCGAGATCGCCAATGAGCTCGATGAAGAGCAGGCTACTTACCTTATCAAACTTCTCGACAGTGACAAAACCTCAGACGTCCTTACAGAACTGGACGATGACGTCAGGGAGGCCATCCTGAACAACCTTTCCTCCAAAGAGATCGCAGAAGAGCTGGCAGAACTCGACACCGACGACGCGGCCGACATCATTGCAGAACTCCCCAAGGAGATCGTGCAGGAGGTCATCTCAGAGATAGAGGACAAGGAACACGCCAAACATATCGTAGATCTCCTGCGTTACGATGAGAATTCGGCCGGTGGACTTATGGCAAAGGAATTAGTGAAGGTGAATGAGAACTGGACCGTCCTGAGATGTGTAAAGGAGATGAGGGCCCAGGCAGAGAATGTCACCCGTGTACACTCCATCTATGTAGTTGACGACGAAGAAAAATTAAAGGGCCGGCTATCCCTGAAGGATCTCCTGACCACTTCCACGACCAACCCGATCAAGAATGTATATATCCCCCAGGTCGACTCGGTGAATGTGAACGAAAAACCGGAGGAAGTCGCCAAGATCATGTCTAAATACGACCTGGAAGCCATCCCTGTCGTGGATGAGATCGGACGGCTAGTGGGCAGGATCACTATCGATGATATCGTGGACGTGATTCGCGAGGAAGCCGAAAAGGATTACCAGCTCGCCGCAGGTATCTCACAGGACGTGGAGGCCGATGATAATATCTGGATCCTAACTCGTGCCAGGCTGCCCTGGTTGTTTCTCGGCCTTTTGGGCGGACTCGGGGCTGCAGCCATCATGGGTGGGTTTGAAGAAATGATTAGCAAGCACGCCATCTTGTTTTTCTTTACGCCTCTGATCGCCGCTATGGCGGGCAACGTGGGTGTCCAGTCCAGTGCTATCATAGTACAGGGTCTGGCCAATGACGACCTCAAAGGAAGTATGGGCAACAGGCTCGTCAAAGAGATGTTCCTCGCCCTGCTGAACGGCTTCCTGCTGGCCGTTGTGCTCCTTTTCTTCACCTGGGTTTGGAAAGGTGCCTTTATCACGGCCCTGGCCATCTCTATCTCCCTGATTGTCGTGATCGTCGTGGCCGGCATCATCGGTACATTTACCCCCCTCTTCCTGCACAAGAGAGGTGTAGACCCGGCTATAGCCACCGGGCCCTTTATCACAACAAGCAATGACATCTTTGGGATCCTGATCTATTTTACCATCGCCAGGCTGTTGCTGGGGATTTGAATGTGATCGAAATATCATACCTTACCCCTTCATAAGGCATTCTTCAATTATTTACTCTATGGGCATCAAAGTAGGAGTGATCCAGGACAGTCCTGTCTTCTTCGATAAGGATAAAACACTTAAAAAGGTGGAGGAGTTGCTCGACAGGCATGCTGGTCTGAAATGTGACCTCCTCGTGTTCCCGGAATCCTTCATCCCGGGTTATCCCCGGGGCTTCTCCTTTGGTGCCAGGGTCGGAGACCGGACTGACGAGGGCCGCAAGCTCTATGCAGAATACCACAGTAACAGCATCGAATTGGATTCTGAAGAGATACGGAAACTGGAAGAACTGTCCAAAAAACATAAGGCCTACCTGATCATGGGCGTGACTGAAAAAAAACAAGAGAACGGAAGTTTGTACTGTTCCATGCTCTATATTTCGCCTGCCAGTGGGTTGATGGGGGTACATCGGAAAATAAAACCTACGGGTACGGAAAGGGTTATTTGGGATGAGGCCGGGGGGGAAGACCTGGTGACCTTCCGAACGGAGATAGGCAGGATAGGCGGACTTATTTGCTGGGAGAATTATATGCCCCTAGCCAGGATGGCCATGTACAGGCAGGGTGTGGAGATCTACATCGCTCCTACGGCGGATGCGCGGAAATCCTGGATCCCCACCATGAGGCATATTGCCATGGAAGGCCGATGCTTTGTACTGGGATGTAACGAATACTATTCTGAAGAAATGCTGCCGGCAAAATATAAAGCCCAGCTGGAGGATACGTCTTCTGTGAACTGCCCCGGGGGCAGTGTGATCGTTTCCCCCAGGGGAGAGATCCTTGCCGGACCTCTCTGGGGGGAAGCCGGGATCCTGACGGCTACTCTCAACCTGGACGAGGTAACAGCCGCCAAACTGGATTTTGATGTAAACGGACATTACAACAGGACCGATATTTTTGACCTGAAAGTGAACGGACAACCCCGAATACAGGATGAAGAAACTATTTAGATTTTATTTATGAAGCCGCTAAACCTTAATGAAAAATTTGCCTTGATCTCCGATCCCTGGCATCCACACCAGATAGCTCAGGTAGATAACATGCACGTTTTGCTGGCCCGCCTGAAGGGGGAATTCGTCTGGCATGCCCATGAGGAAGAGGACGAGCTTTTCCAGGTCCTGAAAGGCACCTTGTACATGCAGTACAGGGACCGAACAGAAATCGTGAAGGAAGGAGAGATCATCGTCGTGCCCAAAGGGGTGGAGCATTGCCCTGCTACGAAGAATGATGAGGAGGTACTGGTCATGCTCTTCGAAAAACAATCTACCGCCCACACCGGGAATGTGATGGATGCGCGGACTAAAACCAAATACCCAAAGATCTGAGCTGTGAAAGTACTGCACCTCGACACCAATCACCCCTTGCTGCTGGAACAACTGTCAGCGTTGGGCTGTGAGAATACAGAAGAATACAAGGCCTCGAAGAGTGAGGTCGAGCAGATCATCCATGAATACGAGGGGCTTATTATTCGGAGCCGTTTTAAGATCGACAGGGAATTTCTGGCTAAAGCCAGTAATTTGAAATTTATTGGCAGGGTTGGGGCCGGACTCGAAAATATCGATGTAGACTTTGCACGGGAAAAAGGAATCTTCCTGGCGGCAGCACCTGAAGGAAATCGCAATGCCGTCGGGGAACAGGCCCTGGGGATGCTGCTTTCCCTGATGAACAACCTGAACAATGCAGACAGGGAGGTCCGGCAGGGTATTTGGGACCGGGAAGGGAACCGTGGATGGGAATTGGACGGCAAAACTGTGGGGATCATAGGTTACGGAAATACGGGTCGTGCTTTCGCTAAAAAACTCTCCGGTTTTGATGTGGAGGTACTGTGCCATGACATCTTGGAAGAAGTGGGTGATTCCTTTGCCAGGCAGGTATCCCTTGAGAAAATTCAAAAACAAGCAGATGTTCTCAGTCTTCACGTACCCCAGACAGAACTCACCCTGGGGATGGTGAACACCCCATTTATAAACCGATTTGCAAAACCCTTTTGGTTCCTGAATACAGCCCGGGGCAAGTGCGTGAGAACAGCAGACCTGGTGGAAGCTCTCAAGTCAGGAAAAGTGCTGGGTGCGGGCCTGGACGTCCTGGAATACGAGAAAACCTCTTTCGAAGACCTCTTTGAGGAAGGGGCTATGCCCGAGGAATTTAAATACCTGGTACAATCAGACCGTGTTCTGCTGAGCCCCCATATAGCAGGATGGACGCAGGAGAGTAAGGTAAAGCTGGCCCAGACCCTGGTAAACAAGATCAAGGCCAGATTTTTCGTATCTTAGAGAGATTAACCGGTGACCTGAAGGTCGCGAAAACCAATCGAAAATCATGACCTCAGATGCCAAAACCCCTGATGAATATATCTCCCAGCTACCAGATGATCGTAAGGGACCAATGAGCGCTTTGAGAAGGACTATCCGTTCCCATCTTCCAAAAGGGTTTGAAGAAACCATGAGTTACGGAATGATAGGTTACGTGGTTCCTCATAAGATCTATCCTGATGGATATCACTGCTCCCCCGAACTCCCGCTGCCTTTTATGAACATCGCCTCCCAGAAAAACTTCGTCGCCCTGTATCACATGGGGGTGTACGCAAATAAAGACCTTCTGGACTGGTTCACGACGGAATATCCCAAGTACTCCACCCGGAAACTGGATATGGGTAAAAGCTGTATCCGATTTAAAAAGATGGATGATATCCCTATGGATCTGATCGGAGAGCTGTGCGAGAAAATGTCTGTGCAGGATTGGATTGAACTCTATGAGAAAAACATAAAAAAGACATCATGAAAAACAGGGTAACCGGTTTGGGGGGATTTTTCTTTAAGACAAAAGATCCTGAAAAGATCAGGGATTGGTACCGGGACCACCTGGGACTGAACACAGACCAGTACGGATGTACTTTCTGGTGGAAGGACAAGAAGGGGAATGACTGTTCTACTCAGTGGAGCCCGTTTAAGGAGGACACCAAGTATTTCTCTCCCAGTGAGAAACAATTCATGATGAATTTTCGTGTGGAAAACCTGATGGAATTACTCGAAGCTCTGAAGGCAGAAGGGGTAACCATTGTAGGGGAAGTGGAGGAATACGATTATGGAAAATTCGG
>JBFKPJ010000163.1:0-4366 GCA_041628355.1 Muriicola sp.
ACAGGTGGGGAGACTCGAACTCCCAAGCCTCGCGGCACTAGTTCCTGATACTAGCGTGTCTACCAATTCCACCACACCTGCAAACAGGGCAGCAAAGATACAAAAGAAGAATTATTATGTAAAAGGAATATTTCTATAAAAATAAATGATTTGATCAGGCTGCTCCGAAATGCCCTATCGTTTCATAAAGCTTTAAATCATCCCTGAGGCTCGCAGGATGCCGATGAGTCCGACCCCGATCCAAAATACATTGAGCAGTGTATAGGCACTGTCCTTCTTCAATACAGAGGTCCAGGACAGCAGGATCGCATCAGCGGTATTGAAGATCCACACGAAAAGGAATGGGCTGTCCTCCCCCAGCCAGCTCACCAGGGAAAAACTGAAGATCCGCATCAACACTCCTATCATTTCGACAGGACGTATATGCCTTATTATATAGGTATTGATCGTGTTCATAGGATGTTTAATTTATTTCGATTCTATATGCTGTTTGCCTTGGATAAAAACCTTTAAAACTAGCTATTTTTTGCCTCGAGCGAGCTTCAATTAAATGAAAACTTCAGGCTTTATTAACTCCGGACCTGTGGAAAAACTGATCGCAATTCCCAGTCCGATTATCACTAAGTGTCCTATCTTCGTGTCAACTGAAGGCATTAGAAATGACACCTCCCTCCTCCTCTGAGATCTCGAAGCTGTACCAGACGGCCTTCGGACTTGCGGTCTTTACCATCCTTTACAACATCGCAGAGGGCCTCATATCCACCTACCTGGGCTTTGAGGACGAGAGCCTGGCGCTTTTCGGCTTTGGGACCGACAGTTTTATTGAAGTGATCTCGGGCCTTGGCATCGCGCACATGGTCGTGCGGATCAGAAAAAATCCTGACAGCAGCAGGGACCCATTTGAACGGACCGCCCTGCGGATCACAGGGGTCGCCTTTTACATCTTGGTGGCGGGCCTCGTGATCACCTCCCTCTACAATATCTGGACAGGGCACAACCCCATCACCACTTTCTGGGGGGTGGTGATCTCCCTCATCTCCATCCTGGTCATGTGGATTTTGGTGGCCTGGAAAAGGAAGGTAGGACGGCGGCTGGATTCCGCCCCTATCCTCGCGGATGCCAACTGCACCATGGTCTGTATCTATATGTCAGTGATCCTTTTGGTCAGCAGCGGGATCTATGAACTCTTCGAAATTGGATATGTAGATAGCTTAGGCACCCTCGGCCTGGCCTATTTTGCCTTCACTGAAGGAAAAGAGTGTTTTGAGAAGGCGAATAGCGATACCCTCTGCGGCTGCGACTGAAGACATTGACCCACCTGAAACTCCTATTATCTTTTTGTTCTCTGAGAGCCTCGTTCTCCGTATGGCCATCTCTACCCCCCTCCTTTGCAATAGACCGTTAACAAAAGTTTAACAATTCAAACTGAACCTCCCTACCCTCGCTTCGTAGGTAAGGTGAAACTTTTTCAAACTAAAAACATATTCAACATGAAAAAAACAAGAAAATTATTAGTTGGCCTCGGGGTAGTGGCTGTTGCAGGTCTGGCGCTCATAGCTGCCGACCACATCGACGCCCCTTCGTCTGCAGGGACTTCGGCAGATATCGCCGATTTCTTTGCCTTTGAACCTTCGGAAGGGTCAGACAACACCGTGTTTGTCGTAGATGTTCAATCCAACGTACTTCCTGACCTGGCGTACGGCACCTTTGACGAGGACGTACTTACAGAGATCAATGTCGATCTCGATGGGGACCTCGTCGAGGATGTCGTCATTCAGGCCATCCCCAGAAATGGAAGGATGTACTTCTTTGGACCTGCTGCTCCCACCCAAACCGGGTTAAATGGGACGGTCCTCGTCGATGCTCCCCTGGGCGACGTGGAGATCTCCGGGACCAGCGCGATCGTTGAAACTACCTCTGATGGCGTTTCTCTCTTTGCGGGTCCGCGCCAGGATCCATTCTTCTTCGACTTTTTTCAATTCAATGCGGTCATCAATCCTGATGTGAATTCTGCTCCAAGAGGTTTTTCAACCCCGGAAGAGGCCCAAGACACCTTTGACGGCGCCAATACCATGTCTATCATAGTGGAAATCCCCAACAGCCTTCTGGGCAGCCCGACGGCCACCAATGCTTTGGGGCTTACGGTTTACAAAACATGGGTGACGACCAACAGAAAACAATAAATAATCTGAAAAAGAAAGTAAAGATGAAAACAAAGAACATAATATTAAATGTACTATCCGTTGTCGCTCTGGCATTCCTGGCTTCCTGTAACAACGACGATGCCGATATGATGACGGAACCTATGGCAACCTGTAGTGATGGGATCATGAACGGAGATGAAACGGGCACGGATTGCGGTGGCTCCTGCAACCCCTGTGACACCATGTCCATGGATCCCGACTTCAGTGGCACCTATGCCCAGGTCGATTTTATGGGCCGCCCCGGGATCAATACCGTACTGAGTTTTGATATGGAAGGCGAGGCCAGTGTGAAGGATGAGCACAACGCCTCCATACCTTCAGAGATGACCGCAAAATTTCAGGCTGGTTTTCAGGCGAGGTTGGAGCAATATCACGATGTATATGCTGTGAAATTGGGCCTGGACCCGGCAGATGTGAATTATGAACCTAACATCCTCGGACTGGATGCAGCCACGCTGACCACTGTTCTTGCAACAGATGTGCTGGAAGTAGCCCCGGACCTGCCCACTACATACTTTGATCCCGGAACCGACAATGACAACGACGGGAGGATCCTTGTACCGGATGGAGATGAGGTGGCCCTGACCGGGAGAAGACTTACCGATGATATCATCGATGTTTCCCTGATCCTGCTCTTTGGCGGAGCTGAAGGGGACAGGTTCAGCGGACAGGACCTGGACGGAGACGGAATGGCAGACCTGCCGCGCCTGACCTCCGACGGGGTAAGCCTTACGGCTACTATCTCAGCACAATTCCCATACGTGGGCAATCCTGAATAAAAAAGGAGCTATGAATAGAAACAGGAGAGGGATCTTCCCTCTCCTTCTTCTAAAGACCATTAATCCACTAATCCCAAAACCATGAGATTCTTTTTCTTATCCATAATCCTTCTGGCAGTATTTTCCTGCCAGTCAGATCCTGAATTTTCGACTAAAGTTTCCGACTATGAGAAGTTCTTGTCCTCGGAAACCCCAAAGACCACTTCCAAATACTTTGAGCTTTGGAATTCAAAAATTAAAGCCGACAGCCTCCAACTCCTGAGCCTCGGAAACGTGGCGGGAGAATACGCACGGTACTTCTCCGAAAACGGGGATATCCAATATCTGAAGAAGGCCGAGAAGGCTCTTTCAAAGGCCGTGGAGATCGCCGCTGTCAACCGATCGGGATACCTGCGGGCCCTTTCTAGAAATTACATTTCCCAACACCGATTCAAAGAGGCCCTGGCCCTTGCGGAATCTGCCAGAGAACTGGGAAGCGGGATCAAAGAATCACACAGCCTGCTTTTCGATATCCACATGGAACTGGGAAATTACCGGTTGGCCGAAAGGTACCTGGACAGCATCAAGAACATGTCGGATTTTGGATACCTCATCCGCGTGGCCAAGTGGAACGATCACAAAGGCGACCTGGACACCACCATCCGATTTATGGAAAAGGCCATGCAAAAGGCAGAATCGGCAAACAATAAGACCCTGAAGGTCTGGTCCTACTCCAATATTGCCGATTACTACGGCCACGCCGGACGCATAGCCGACTCCTACCGGCACTATCTGAAAACACTGGAATTGGATCCCGCCAACGCCTATGCAAAAAAGGGTATTGCGTGGATCGTTTTTTCACATGAAAAAAATGGGAAGGAAGCACTGCGGATCCTCAATGCCGCAGAGAAAAATTACACTTCTCCGGATCACTACCTGCTTAAATCGGAGATCGCAGAGTACATGGGGATGCAAGAAGATGCAGCCCTGTATCTGGACCAGTACTACAACCTCGTACAGGATAAGGCGTATGGAAAGATGTACACCGGCCACCAGGTTCAATTTCATATAGATGAATCCACAAACTACAACAAGGCACTCGAGCTGGCTTTGGAGGAGGTAAACAACAGGGCTACCCCCGAAACGTACAGCCTCCTGGCTTATGCCTACTTCAAAAAAGGAGAGCTGCAAAAGGCACTGGAGATCGTCCGTGAGCACGTCGATGGAAAATCGCATGAACCCGCTGTGCAATTGCGTCTCTATGAGATGTACAGGGCGATGGGGGAGAAATATCGATCCGTGGAATTGGAAAAGGCGGTTACCGAAGCCCGCTATGAACTCGGGCCTGCCACCATGACCAAAATAGAATCCCTGCGGGGCATCGCTCACCTACCTCGCCGGAGG
>JBFKPJ010000164.1:0-4326 GCA_041628355.1 Muriicola sp.
GTGGTGGAAAGCCCACGCCTGGCCACACTCAGATGATCTCCCGCGTTAGGCGGATTCCTTTCGCCTATTTCGTCTCTGGATTTATTGCCTTCGAGCTTCTCTTCAAAAGCGTACAACTGCTGCTGCAGGTCGTGAAGTTTGGCCGCCATGGCACCTGGTGCAGCCGGTGCCCTGCTAAGGGCTACCTCCATGGCCTTGACCTTGTCCATACTCCTTTCCAGCACATCGGATACCTTGCTCTCCTGGGTCGCCACCTCGTTATAGGCTGAGATATAGGCATTGTAATCCTCATAGGAAACCCCTTTTAGCGTGCTTTCAAACAAGGGTTCTACTTTAAAAGTAACAGGTCCGTCGAGTTGGGTGACGACCCCGTCTACTTCCTTGGAAAGGGTGGCGGTATAGGTACCCGGCATGGCCAGAGGTCCGGAATTCCACCAGGAATTTCCACCGCCTGATTCCCTTCCGGGTCTGATCGCCCTGGTACTGGGGTGTCTCAGGTCCCATGCGATGCGGTTCAGTCCTTTTTTGGCTGTGCCTTCCACATGACGGATCACGTTGTTCCTCTCATCCCGTATGGTGATCCAGATCTTGGGATCGGCCTCCCTTCTTTCCGATTCCAGGGCATCCCACCCCGGAAAAGGGATGGAAGCATTCCTTTTTTCCAGGTCCTTTTCACGGTCCTTTCGCTCCCTGGCCTTTGAGGTAAAACCTTCCGCCAGGGAATAGGTAAACCACGCGCCGAAGTCTGGATTTTCGGCGAAGTAGTAATCCGCGCCCGTATTGCCGACCACGTTCTTGGGGACATACCAGGGGGCTGTGCGAGTAGAATAGAGGGCTCCTTCTTTCTTAAGGGAGGCATCGTCCATTTCTCGCAAGGCACTGTAATCGTCCAGGACAAAGAATCCTCTTCCGAAGGATGCTCCCACCAAATCGTTCATCTCTTTTTGTATCACGAGATCCCGGAAGGATATCGTTGGTGCTCCAGGGACCTTGTGCCAGTTGACCCCACCGTTCATGGAGGTGAAGATCCCTTTTTCGGTGCCCAGGAACAACAGGTCTTTCTTCACGTGATCCTGTACCAGCCTCCAGATCAGGGTATTATCCGGAAGGTCTCCTTTGATGGACCTCCAGGTGGCACCCTTGTCCGTGCTTTTGAAAACGTAGGTGGAGAAATCCCCTTCCTTATGGTTGTCCAGTGAAACATAGACTGTATTCTCGTCAAAAAGGTCGGCTTTGATGTCATTCACAAAAGAACGGGAGGGCAGCCCAAGGCGGGTCACAGGAATGCTGTTCCAGTTCCCTCCTCCGTCAGAAGTTACCTGTATGAATCCATCATCTGTTCCTGCATAGATCAGGCCTTCTCTCACCGGAGATTCAGAAAGGGAAGTGATGGTATTATAATTAGACATGGCACCCACATCCCAGGCGTTGTCCCAGCTTTGCTGTTTCCCCATGATGGGCAGGGTGACCCGTTCCTCATTCCGGGTAAGGTCTCCCGAGATAGGGGTCCAGCTGTCTCCCCTGTCCTCTGACTTCCATACGCGGTAGGAGGCAAAGTATAGGCGGGAGGGTTTGTGCGGACTCACTAAAATGGGTGCATCCCAGTTAAAGCGTTCATGGGGTTCTCCTGCACGCGGTTGAGGCTGTATAAATACCTGGTCGCCTGTGATCAGATCCACCCGGTGCAAGCCGCCTTGCTGGGTCTCCGCATAAATGATGTGGTTGTAGACCGGGTCGGTGGCCGACTGGTGGCCGTCTGCCCCCAGGGTCTTATACCAGTGTGCATTCCGGATTCCCTGACGTTCGTCTGTTCTGGAAGGTCCTCCGGCAGACCCGTTGTCCTGTGTTCCTCCAAAAATGTGATAGAAGGGCTTCTGGTTGTTGACCGCCACCTTGTAGAATTGGGTAAGCGGCAGGTTCTTGATGTATCTCCAGGTCTGGGCGAGGTCAAAACTTTCGTATATCCCGGCATCCGTCCCTACCAGCAGGTAATCCGGATCATCGGCTCGGAATGCAATGGCGTGGTTGTCGGAGTGTTTGTCTTCTTCTCGGAGTTGCACAAAGGTCTTGCCCCCGTCATCGGAGGTCAGGATTCTTACATTCATCAGGTACAGGCGGTCGAAGGCATGTGGGCTCGCATAGAGCTCCTGGTAGTAGTGCGGCCCGGTTCCCCCGGAGACCGTATTTGACATTTTCTTCCAGGAAGCCCCCCTGTTTTCAGAACGGTATACGGCCCCTTGAGTGCGGTCCAGTTCGATGGCGGCATAGACCACGTCGGGCTGTTGAGGGGAGATGGCGATACCGATCTTCCCCATATTGGAATTGGGCAGGCCAGAGCTCAATTTTTCCCAGGTCTCGCCCCCGTCCTCTGAGCGGTGGATTCCGGAATCGGGTCCTCCACCCATGAGGGCGGCTACGGTCCGGTGCCTTTGCCAGGTGGCCGCATAGATGCGGTCGGGATCCCTGGGGTCGACCATGATATCGGTCACCCCGGTCCACTCATTACCTCCCAGGACCTTTTTCCAGTTGGTTCCGCCGTCGACGGATTTGTACAGCCCTCTTTCACCTCCTTTGTTCCAGAGCGGTCCCTGGGCGGCAACCCAGATCACGTCTGGGTTATCCGGGTGTACGATGATCTCTGAAATGTGTTCAGAGGTCTTGAGACCCATATTCTTCCAGCTACTGCCCCCGTCCTCACTTTTGTAGACGCCATCACCCCAGGCCACATGACGGCCGCCTACATTTTCCCCGGTACCCACCCAGATAGTGGAAGGGTTGTTCGGGTCAATGGTCAGGCAACCGATGGAATACGTACTCTCCTTGTCGAAGATCGGAGTCCAGGTAGTGCCCGCATTCTCGGTTTTCCAGACCCCTCCTGAACCCACGGCTACATACCAGACATTGGGATCCTCAGGGTGCAAGGCAATGTCGGCGATCCGCCCGGAGAGAAAGGCCGGGCCTACATTCCGGAGTTTTAGCCCGTCAAGGGAGAGTTTTTCTTTTGCAGATACATCTGCCCCGGAACTTCCGCGGTTCCTTTGCGAGAATCCCAGGGAAGAAATAAGCAGAAAAGCAAATGTGATAAGAATTACTTTTTTCATGTATAGTGTTTTTGAGTTGAAATTTCAGGGCTTTCAAATTACGACAAATATGTCAAATTGAAAGGGTCTTAATCTCCATTGTTGGCGGTAAAATACAACAGCCTAACCGCCTTCACTGGATCGGAGAGATTCTGATGCCATTTCGGGGAGAGCAAATGAGGGAATATCAGTATAAAATGCTTTTTGCTGTTTTAGTATCTAATTAATTACTAGGGATTTGCATGATTATTAGTTGTATATTTATGGGATAACCAAAAACCAACCATTATGAAAAAAGCAGTAGTACTATCCATGGCGCTGTGTCTAAGTGCCTCATTGTTCAGTCAGCGCAATGACAACGCTGAGTACTGGAACACCTGGCGGTATACCGCCAAGGAAGGAATGCAGCAAAAATTTGAAGAGGCTGCGGCTAAGAAAACGGCCATGTTCAACACAACACCGGAAACGGCGATTGTCACTTATCGATTTATTACCGGACCTAATTCTGGGACTTATATGCGGATTGAAGCCCGGAAATCGCCTGCGGATTATGATAAGGACCGTTCTGCCGAAGGAAATTACTGGCGGGATAACGTTGGCAAATACGTTGCCAACAACGGGGGGCAGGTAAGATGGCAACTCCTAAACGGAGGCACCTTGAATTATGATCCTGAAAATCCGGCACCTCCGGCCAAATATGTCAGGATGGTCACTTTTAATGTGAAGGCAGAGGGCGTAAGTGCATTCAGGAGGTGGATGTACAGAGCCTCCAAGGTCATTGAAAAGAGAGGCAATAAAAATCCCAGGATGTTATTTAGATTGGAGAGTGGAGGGAATCGCAATCAGTTTGTGCTGGCTCTGCCTTACGAAAGCCATAAAAGGACAGATCCGCCCAGGGAGAATGAAAATACCTGGCGTGAAGATTACAATGAACTCTTTGGCTGGGGAACATTTGAGGAAGATGGAGAGAATATGGATGCCTCTTTCGAATTCTGGGGAGAACAGGTAGAGACTTTGGAACTGGTCCCTGCCATGTCGACAAAGATGTAGAATACTGGAACAATAAATTAAAAAACCCCGCATAAAGCGGGGTTTTTCGTATAAATCAGGGAATAGGGTTACCCTTATTTATTTGTAAACTTGTTTTAAAAATAGGGAACAAGATGGTATATTTGCCATCCCAATAAATGGCCTCATAGTTCAACGGATAGAATAGAAGTTTCCTAAACTTTAGATCCAGGTTCGA
>JBFKPJ010000165.1:0-4247 GCA_041628355.1 Muriicola sp.
ATTGTCGTTTCCGAATACATGTACCTGACGGGCCATAAGCTCGATGCCATTTTCATCGCTTTCTGGGCGCCGACCATCCTCGGATTTATGAACTATTTCAAATACAGGAAGTGATGGATTTTATACTTGCATACTCCATCTTTGTCGGCCTGATCTTCGTGGTCTGGATGATCTTTGTCATCCGGATGTACAAAGAACTCAACAAAAAGCTCTGAGAGGCATACTCTCTTATCCTATCCTATTTGATACAGGTTCTCCCTGTTTCTGAGCACATAAGAACTGATCAGTCTCCGGTCTTCCAGGGTTTCCCGCTGGGGTTTGACAAAGGCCAGGACATCTTCCATGGAAGAGACCGGTATTTCTTTGGGAATAAACCCATAACCGTAATAGAGACCGTCCCTCACCACCACCAGGGCGTCCTCATCGGGATTCCTGCCCCTTTCCTTGATGATGAAGTTTTCCCTTTCCTCTGTCAGGGATGAGATCGCCCTGCCCACCTTCACATTGTATTCCGCCACATCCTCTTCGCCCCGGCAGATCCCTGAGCACGGGCCTAACCGGAAGTGATTGCAGGTGGCCACCCCTTCCTGTAAATGACAGTATTTAGGGCAAAGTCCAAAACGCCGGCAGAGATTTTCCATAAACTCCCTGCACTCGGCCAGGGAATACAGGACGATAATGGGGTGCGGTACATTGCCTGCCCTGGAGGAAGCCAGGTGCAGAACACCTTCTCTGTCCTCGTAAGAAAAGAGGGCAATCCCCTGTGCCTTCCTCTTCTGTGCCCGGTTATAGACGGGGTAGAGTCTTTTTATCGCCTGGTTTTCCATGAGCAGGGCCACGAGCTCATTGCCCGAAAGGTCATACTCAATGCCTTGTGTCGCACGGCACATGCGGACCTCTTTCTCACTCCGGTCATAGAAATGGCCCAGCACCCTTTTCTTGATATTTTTTGCCTTCCCGGTGTAAATCACATCGCCCTTGGCGTCCTTGAAATAATAGACGCCCGGTTCCTCGGGAAGCATTTCGTACTGTGCCCTGGGCAGGGCAGGAGGCAGGGTGGCTTCCTGAGATCTCGCGTTCAGGAATTTTTTCAGGGTGGTCTCGATCCCACTTGTTGCCAGGATGCTTTCGAAGAGGGTTACTGTGGCCCGGGCATCCCCCCTCGCCCTGTGCCGGTCTTTCAGGGGGATATTCAGGGAAGTGCAAAGTTTACCGAGGCTGTAGGATCTGAACCCGGGATACACCTTCCTGGACAGGCGTACCGTACATAATTTCTTTCGTGTAAAAGGGATCCCGAGGGAACTGAACTCGTTCTTGATGACGTGGTAGTCAAAATTCACACTGTGGGCCACGAAAATGCAGCCTTCTGTGATCTTCAGGATATCATCGGATATCTCCTCGAAACGGGGGGCATCACGCACAGTATCAGCGTCTATTCCGGTGAGTCCGGTGATAAAGGGGGGGATCTCACATTCGGGATTCACCAGGGAGGTGAACTCCTCAATGACCTTCTCTCCCGAGTGCCTGAATATGGCGATCTCTGTGATCTTGTTTCCCCGGATGCCATTTCCCGTGGTCTCTATGTCGACAATACAATACACTACAGTTTAAAGGTAAGAGAAAGACGAAAAAAGGGCAACAGACGTTGCCCTTTCTTTAAGGTCGTTAGTGGAACAGGAACTGTTCCTTATAAAAGTGCTACGAATTATCGACCACCTTGGCAGAGGGTGCGTTCTTCTTGACCGATGCGATCCCATTGGCCATGGAAGAAGCGGATGCGTACATCTGGCTCGCGCCGATCTCCTGTCCGTTGGTGGCCTTCAGGCTGAAGTAAGGTTTGCCATTTTTAGCAACTTTGCGTTCGAACATCCCGTCATTCTTGGAGTTTTTTCGGACGGATTCAATTCCGTTTTCGCAGGCGGCTTTGGTCTTGTATGCTTCACTGGAAAGGATGACCTGTCCGTTGCCTGCTTTGAGGTTGAATCTGAATTGCCCTGATTTGTCTTTTTTAATTTCGAATTTGCCCATCTTGAAGTATTTTGAATTTTCTCAAATTTACTATTAAATACGATTTTTTTTAGGGATCAGGCAAAAAATAATCCACATTTTCCTGTGGATTATTGCCGTTTTGTCAGAATTCGAGTCAAAAATAGACTTCGAGGGAAAATGAAGATCCGTCAGAGCACGGGGGAACCCTTCAAACGCTTTTCGATCTTCTGTTTTTTCTCCGTAAGCCTTTTCATGAGGTCCATCAATTCCGGTTCCCTGGTTCTCTTGTAGATCTCGTTCAATGCCAGGATCAGTTCTTTGGCGTCTCTTGAAGCCTGGACCCTGTCACTGGTAGACATATGACTCATTTTCATATTTTCGAATATCTCTGCCCTTTTTAGTAAGTCCATAAAATTGCAAATCTTAATATCACGGAAAAGATAGGAAACATTTGATCAGGGTTGACATCGCCTTCTCATAAATTTTTCCTATTATTTCCTTAAAGAAAAGCTAAGTGGCGCGATGCAGCGGGAAGGCCTCGCCTTAGGGATATCACGGGATCTGCAGTACTTTTTAGTCCGCCGGCTGGATCTCGATTCCCTGGATGGAATTTGGATCTACTACGGTAATAAAGTTCTCCCGGGTCTGGGTGTCGTTCCCATCACTGTTGATGGCCGTAAGAGAAACGTCATAGGTGCCCGGGTTGAGGTACTGAATAAAAGGCTCCACCTCGGTACTGCTATCCGGAGTGCCTCCCGGGAAGGACCACAGGTAGGAAGTGGCATTTACGGATCCGTTTACGAATTGCACCCGTGTACCGGCACGTATCGTGGTGGCAAGGGCATCGAACTCCGCTGTGGGCGGACTGCTGGGTTCAGGCGTATTGGCATCCTGGTCTTTGGAACACTGCAGATGAAGGAGAAGGAGGACGACGAGGCTGAAAAGGATCCTGGTAGCTTTCATACGATCAGATTAGGCGCTAAAAATACTAATTTCCAGTATTGATTGGCAAGTTGTCTGACCACAGGAGTAAATCGTCAAAAGTTCCTGGCGTAAGAAAGGGAAATGAATTTATGGGCCCTGGTGCCTTTCGCCTCAGGGGTGAGTATGCGGTATCCGAAGCGATATTCATTTTTTCCGAATCTGTGGTGGACGTCCAATCCGGAAAAGAACAGGTGTTTGAGGGCGTCGACCAGGAATACCGAATCGTCTCCCGCGGCATTTCCTTCCAGCATGGCGTTATGGGCCACGTACCGGTAGCCGGCCCTCAGGCTGAAATAGATCTCCCTGGAGGGGTTTCCTATCCTGTTGAGGGCCATGCTCGATGCCAGGGGGTCCCGCCTCCCGAAATAGGAGATCCAGGTAATTTGCCCGTACTGGTCCCGTGTTCCGTAGGCCAGTTCCGGTTGTATTCCGGTCCTGACGGAGAAAGGGAGAGGCGCAAGATCCCATTCCCTGTAATAGCTCCCATAGAGGTTGGCGTGGGCAGAATTGTTCATCTCGTCGACCCATACCGGCGGGTCTGATACCACAAAGATCTTGTGGTACCACCGCTGGAATCCCCCGGCCCCCGAATTATTGCCGGCAATCCCCAGGAGGAGGCTGACCTCCATGGCCTGGCTGGCCTTTGCCCTTGACCAGCCGGCCCTCAACCCCAGGAAACCCACATAAGGCCTGTCGTGCTCTGAAATATCTGTAGCCTTGATATCGGATGGGGTAAAGACTTCCTGGCCGATCGTCAAGCTCAATTGCTGGTTTTCCTGTTCCTTTTCCCAACCCCTGAGACGTCTGCTATACCTCAGGAAGAGCCCGGAGGAATAATAGCGGTCGCTCAGGGTAAAGAAATCATTGTCGTGCTGCAGGCTGAGTTGGTGGGCTATAAGCGGAATTCCCATATCAACTGGTGTATCCTGGGAGTACAGGATATCAGGGATATTCAGCCCTATCAGAAGGAATCCGATGATCAATCCCGGGCGTGGTTTGAAAAAAGTACCTGAAGATTTAATGCGAAAAGGAATCAAAAGGGGTTTTGGAGACGTAAGATAAACATACTGCACTTATTTGCCGAGCTTTTAATCGCCGGCTTTCTGGATGTTGTCCAGGCTGTCCACCTCCCTCCGGAACCTGAGGATCATAAAACTGTCGAGTTCCTGAGCGATGCTGTCACGCATCTGCCGCCAGTTGGCAGCGTTCATCTTGCCGGTATAGCTTCGGATCTGGTTGAACCGCTCCAGGTTGTACCTGTTCGCCTTCCAGGC
>JBFKPJ010000166.1:0-4243 GCA_041628355.1 Muriicola sp.
GCCATAGAAGAAGGCATAAAAGGATGGTACCAGGCTATTGGGGCCCTGGAGTATTGGACTAAGGAACATTAAAAACACTTATATGACACCATTTGTTGCGGAATTGATTGGAACCGCCCTGTTGATCACCCTGGGTTGCGGAGTAGTCGCTAATGTGATCCTGAAGGGCACCAAGGGAGAGGGCAGTGGCTGGCTAGTGATCACCACTGCATGGGCCTTTGCCGTTTTCGTGGGAGTTGTGGTCGCCGGACCTTACAGCGGAGCCCATATCAACCCCGCTGTGACCATAGGCCTGGCCCTTGCAGGGGTCTTCGAGTGGACGGAGGTCCCGTCATATCTGCTGGCCCAGCTTCTCGGGGCCATGATCGGAGCTGTCCTCATCTGGATCATGTACAAGGACCATTTTGACATTACCGAAGACAAAACTGTAAAACTGGGTGTTTTCTCCACCATCCCCGCCATACGCAACTACCCTTCTAACCTGTTCAGTGAAGTACTGGGTACGTTTGTCCTTGTCTTCACCGTCCTCTTCTTCTCTGATGCGTCCTTGCTGGCCACGGAAGAGGTCATCGGACTGGGCTCCCTGGGGGCTCTGCCAGTGTCTCTCCTGGTCTGGGGGATAGGGCTCAGCCTCGGCGGCACAACGGGGTATGCCATAAACCCCGCCCGTGATCTGGGGCCCCGCCTGATACACGCGGTACTTCCTATCAAGGGAAAGGGGAATTCAGACTGGACCTATGCCTGGATACCGGTGCTGGGACCGGTGCTCGGCGGACTCGCTGCTGCCGGCCTATACCTCGCGCTCTGAGAATTTTCAACCTTCCCGGGACGTGATCGCCCTGGCGGCCAGATAGGCCCCGGTCCATGCGTTCTGGAAGTTATAACCCCCCGTGACCGCATCTATATTCAGTACCTCTCCCGCGAGAAACAAACCCGGGTGAAGTTTGCTGCCAAAGGTCTTGAAATCGACTTCTTTAAGGTCTACACCCCCGGCAGTCACGAACTCCTCCTTAAAGGTACTTTTGCCTTCTACTAAAAATTCCGAGGAGGTTAACTGGCCTGCGAGCTTTTGGAGTTGTTTCTTGGAAATGTCTGCCCATTTCTGATCGGGGGCGATATCGGCGGCCTGCACCAATTTCCCCCACAGCCTTTTCGGCAGCTCCACGGGGCAGGTCCGGAATACGGTTCGCTTCCCTTCCATTTCCTTGACCTCCGTGAGGAAGGAGTACATGCCCTGTTGATGGTATTCAGGCATCCAGTTCACCCGGATCCGGAAACGGTAATTGTAGTCATACAGGATTCGGGCAGCCCTGGAGGAGAGCTTCAGGATGGCGGGGCCGCTCATCCCCCAATGGGTGATCAGCACGGGGCCTTCGGATATCAGACCGACAGATCGGGTCGACGAGGTCCTGATGGCTTCCGAGAGTTTTTTACCCGGGAGTTCCCTGGAAAGCAACTCCACCCTGGCATGCGCACTTATCCCCTGTATCCCATCGAGCCTGGAATCCTTGATGTTAAAAGTGAAAAGGGAAGGGACAGGATCGATCACCCGATGCCCGAGCGATTTGAGGATGTTCCACATTCGCTGGTTGCTTCCCGTGGCAATAAGGAGGTTCCTGCAAAAATAGGAACCCGACCTGGTTTGTACCTCCCAGATATCTTCATCCCCAGGGCTCTTGGCGGGCAACACTTTTACTACGGGGGTGTTCTTTATGAGTTCGATCCCCATTGTGTTGACACAATCCATAAAGCAATCGATGATCGTCTGGGAGGAATCACTGGCAGGGAACATCCTGCCGTCTTCCTCCACCTTCAGCGGAATTCCCCTGGATTCGAAGAATTTGACCGTATGCCGTGGCTGATAGGTATGAAAGGGTCCGAGCAATTCTTTTTCTCCCCTGGGATAGGCCTTTACCAGTTGAGGAGGATTGAATTCGGCATGGGTCACATTGCAGCGGCCGCCCCCGGAGATCCTGACCTTGCCCAGTACCTGTTTCCCCTGTTCGAGGATAGCCACCTTCATGTCCGGTCGCTCTTCAGCTACATGTATGGCGCCGTAAAAACCGGCTGCACCACCTCCTACGACAATGAGGTCATACATCAGCGAGCCCTTTCGGGAAAATTGGTAAAGACGCCGTCCACACCGTACTTCCGCATCCTTTCTATGTCCTCCTGTTCATTGACCGTCCAGGTGTATACCTTGAATCCTGCCTCGTGGAGGGCTTCCACATTTTCGGCAGTTATATTCTTAAAATTGGGGTTGATTGCCACTGCTCCCAGTTCTTTTGCTACAGGAATTGCATCAACAGGATCCTCTTCAGTGAGTAGGGCAATAGCAACATTCGGATTTATGGCTCTCATACTCCTGAGCTCCTCCCAGTTAAAACTGGAGATCAGGAAATCTTCCGGTTTCCATCCTCTTTCCTCAATGTAATACTCCATGATAAAATTCACCCGGTCCGAAGTATCGGCGCCCTTGAGTTCAATATTCAGGGGTACGCGGTGATCCATAAGCTTGAGGACATCCTGCAGCATGGGGATCTTGTGATTCCCTTCGAGGATCACTTTTCTGAGGTCGAAGTAATTCCAATCCTCAATGCGTCCTCCCGCATTGCTCAACCTTTCCAGCCTTTCGTCATGGAAGACCACGATCTCACCGCTTTTGACCCGGAATACATCGATCTCGATCATATCCACCCCGAGGTCAAGCGCTTTTTGAACTGACGCCAGGGTATTCTCCGTTTCGTGCCCCATAGCCCCCCTGTGACCTATGACTTTCATATGATTCGCCGTTTTGCTACAACCTGATATGCTGAAAATGACCATCAGCAACAAAAATCTCTTCATTTCTGCCCAGTATCTTTTGGTCAAAAATACGATTTGCCTGCAATTTTATCTCCTGTAACATCTGTTATGTTCGCTGAAAATTTATTAAGATTATTCTTACCATATTTATTTTTTTTATGATAATTTTTTTCGTTTTTCATATTTTTTATTTGATATCTTTGATACTACAGCAACCAATTAACAAACAAAACTATGTTTACAAAACAAAATCTTCTGGCCACTGTAGTAGCTGCAGTGGCTATGTTTGTGCTGGGCTTCCTGATCTGGGGCGTGGCAACCGTTGACTTTTTCGAAGGACACACAATTACGAACGCGATGAAGGAAGAACCGGATTTTCCCATCCTGATCCTTTCCAACCTCATCGCAGCCTTCGCTTTGAGCTCTGTCTACGGGAAATGGGCAAGGGGTTACCACAGTTTTGGAGGCGGATTTCAATTCGGGATCTGGATCGGCATCTTTGTAGGCCTTGGGATGGGACTATTATGGTACGCCACCTCTACCTTCATGGACCTGACCGGGCACCTGGTAGAAGCCGTCCTGGATATCGTTTACTACGGGATCATAGGTGCTGTGATCGCCATTATGTATAAGGCCACGGATGCAAAGGAAGAAGCCGGATGATATCCTTCCGGGAATAATTCAATTCCCTAATTCAAAGATATAGGATTGTAACGGGGCAAGGCCGATCTTAAACAGGCCCTGCCCTTTTTCTATCCTGAGGTCGGTGTTTGTCTTCTCATAGATCAGATCGGCGAGTTGATAAATCTTTCCGTCTTCCAGTTCCCATGCGCTTACCACAGCCGGCGGGAGTTTCATTTCAAGTTCATATGAACGTTCCGCATCGAAGTTCACGAGGATCAGCCATCGCTGACTATCCTTCCAGCGTACAAAGGAATACACCCTGTGATCGTACCCTGCAGTGTGGTCCTTGTTGTAATAATGAATGTCCTCATACTCCCCAGTAAGGGCCTTGCTTCTGATCGTCAGGTTGAGGAGTCGCTTGTAGAAATCCCTCAGATCCTTTTCCTCCAGGGATAACTGCCCCCCGTCAAAAGCTTTTCCATTCATCCATCGCTGGTGATGGGGAACCCCTATGTAATCGAAGATCGATGTGCGCGAAGGGCTGCCGAAACCGGCATTTTCGGCTCCGGGCTCGCCCACTTCCTGACCGAAATAGATCATGGTTGGGGAAGTGCTCAGGGTGGCCGACACGACCATGGCCGGCTTCCCCCTCAGGGCATCCCCTGCGAATTCAGGGCTGGCGATGCGCTGCTCGTCATGGTTCTCCAGAAAATGAAGCATGTGGTGCTCAATATCCAGGAGTCCTTTCTGCACCACGGGGATATGGTCCGTCCAGCCGTGACCCTGCATGATGTGCTTCAGGCTGTCGTAGAGC
>JBFKPJ010000167.1:0-4230 GCA_041628355.1 Muriicola sp.
AGATGCGAGCATGTCGAGATGTTCATCCTGTGTCCTGCGGTCTCCCCTCCGGGCCGGACCTGTCTGGGCTTCATAAGGGGATTGGGACATCACCTTCGTGCAGGTTTCCCTGATGAGGGGCCGGATCAGGTCGAAACCCACCTCGTGTTCTTCACAGATCCGGGAGGAAAGGTAGAACAGGTGATTGCTGAAGTTATTGGCGAAAACCGCAGCCAGGTGGAGGTGTCTCCTCTGATCCGAGTTGATATGTTCCACCCGTTCTGAAATGAGGCGCGCCAGTTTTTCAAGGATGAGATAGTCCTCTTCTCTGGAGGCTTCAATGCAGATGGGTATATCCTTTAAGTTGCCGGGCATGATGCCGCTGATGGTTTGAAGGGGATAGAACACACCCCGCCTTACGTGCCTGGGCAGTAGGTTCATCCCAATACTCCCGGCTGTATGCACCAGCAATCCATCCTTTATGTTGAGCTGATGCGCCACTTCCTCAATGGCTTCGTCACTGATGGCGAGGATGTACACGTCTGCCTCACGGATCTCATGGAGATCAGCGCTGACGGCAGTACCACCCCTGAAGAAATCCAGGGCCCTTTCGTTTCTCCCCAGGACCTGTTCTATAGAAACTTCTGGCTGATCGGACAGGA
The DNA here is from genome assembly GCA_041628355.1 of Muriicola sp. Lineage (GTDB taxonomy): Bacteria > Bacteroidota > Bacteroidia > Flavobacteriales > Flavobacteriaceae > Muriicola. Next base: position 642 of record JBFKPJ010000167.1, read on the forward strand.
CGCCATACAGGAACTTTGAGATGTTCCCTGTTCCGATAAGGATAACCTTGAGCATGCCCAAAATTACAATTTTTGAAAGGGAGTTGCTTCGAAAAGAATTAACAAAAATGTTTAATTTTTTATAGGTGTATCTGGCCGCCTAAAAGGCAAAAAGGCTGTATTTTTGGGGCTGATTATTCATTAAGACAACAGGCTTTATGTTTGAGACCCTGAAGAAATTCCTTTTTTCCACACGTTTGATGGCAGTCCTTTTCGTGGTGTTCGCGGCTGCCATGGCCATAGGCACTTTCATTGAGAGCATATACAGCACAGAAACCGCCAAGATCTACATCTACAACGCTCGGTGGTTCGAGATCATCATGGTTTTCTTCGTGATCAACTTTATTGGCAATATGTTCCGATACAAGCTCTTACAGTGGAAGAAATGGCCGGTCCTCATCCTTCACCTCTCATGGATCCTGATCATCATAGGTGCCGGTGTCACACGCTATATCGGCTTTGAAGGGATGATGCCCATCAGGGAAGGGAATACGGAACATGTCTTCTATTCGGATAAGACCTACCTCACTGTCTTGGTGGACGGTGACATGGAGGGAGAACGCAGGCGAAAACCTTTGCAGGACGACCTGATTGTTACTCCCGAGGGAATTCAATCGACCCTGCCCTGGAGGGCTGATTTCAACGGGCAGGATTTCGAGATCTCCTATGCCGGATTTATAAAGGGGGCAAAAAAGAGCCTCATACCGGACGAGAATGGAAGCAACTATCTGAAGATCGTCGAATCCGGGGACGGAAACAGGCATGAACACTACCTGGCCGAAGGAGAAGTGGCCAATGTGCACAACGTCCTGTTCGCACTCAACAAAGAGACGGAAGGGGCGATCAATATCTATTGGGACGGTACTGATTACCAGATCAAATCTCCATTTGAAGGCAGCTTTATGCGTATGGCAGACCAGTTGCAGGGGGATCTCGTTCAGGACAGTTTGCAAACCCTGCAGCTGCGCTCCCTATATTCATTGGGAACCATGCAGTTCGTCATTCCGGAACCCATGATCAAAGGTTCGTACGGGGTGGTTCAGGTACCGGAGGAGGAACAGAACCAAAATTCGCAGGATGCCCTGATACTGGATATCACCACCAATGGGGAAACCGTAAGGAAAGAAGTGCTGGGAGGTAAGGGTATCAGTACGTATATGGACAAATTTACCCTGGGGGGGTTAGATTTTACGCTTGGGTATGGCTCCAAGGTGTACGAATTGCCCTTCGGTATTAAACTCAACGACTTTATCGCGGAAAAGTATCCCGGTACAGAAAAGGCTTACGCTTCGTTCATGAGCAAGATCACCGTGGAGGATGAACGTCCGTTCGACTATGACATATATATGAACCATGTCCTGGACCATAAAGGATACCGGTTTTTCCAGGCGAGCTTCGATCCGGATGAAAGGGGAACGGTTCTGTCGGTAAACCACGACCGCCCCGGGACCTTGATCACATATGCCGGATATTTTCTTCTCTATATCGGATTGATGGGGATCATGTTCTTCGGGAAAACGAGATTTAAGGACCTGGCAAATACATTGGAGAAGCTAAAGAAGAAAAAGGCGGCCCTTACGGCGGCCCTGGTGCTGACCATGCTCCTTCCCCTGAATGCCCAGGAAGTTTCCCAGCCTGACGGTCATGTCCATACGTCCGGGCCCAGTGAGGCGGACCTCGATTCCATATTGGGGGCAACAACCATCCCGGATGAACACGCCGCTAAATTCGGGAAGTTGATCGTGCAGGACGAAGGGGGGCGGATGAAGCCCATCAACACATTTGCTTCAGAACTGCTCAGGAAACTGAGCCTGAAGGACTCCTACAAGGATCTCAATCCGGATCAGGTCTTCCTTTCTATGATGCTCAATCCCGCCCTGTGGTACAATACGGATTTTATAGCCCTTGACAAAAAAGCACAGAATGACAGTATCCGGAAGATCATCGGGGTTCCACAAGGTCAGAAATACATCAAGGCGACCGATTTTTTTGATGCCCAGGGGAGGAATAAATTGGGTCCTTACCTTCAGGAGGCCTTCTCTACCAATAACCCGAACAAATTTCAGCAGGATTTCAAGGACGCCTATTTCAGGCTGAGTTTGCTGGACAGAACCCTCAGTGGGGAGATCCTGAAGATCTTTCCGCTGCTGGATGACGAAAACAACAAATGGATCTCAGCAACGGAATTCCGGGGTGGCCAGTTCCAGGTGAGTGATTCCCTTTACGCCAACTTTATTCGCAATGTGATTCCCTATTATCTCATGTCCCTGAGAGAGGCCAAGGTTTCGGGAGACTACAGCGAAGCTGACAAGATACTGAAAGCCTTTGTGCAAAACCAGAAGAACCACGGCTCGGAAGTACTGCCTTCAGACAACAGGATAGAGGCAGAGACCATATACAACAAGCTGGATATTTTCAACAGGCTCTATAAATATTACGCCCTGGTAGGGATCCTCATGTTTTTGGTCCTTGTCATGAGGATCTTTAAGGATCGGGAGATCTGGAAAATAGCCACCTATTTTTTCAAAGGGGTCATTTTCCTTTTCTTTATCTGGCATACCGCCGGACTCGTAATCCGATGGTACATTTCCGGTCATGCTCCCTGGAGCGATGCCTACGAAAGCATCCTCTATGTTTCCTGGGCTACCCTCGCCATGGGGATCTCCCTGGGCAGGAAGAGCGATATGACGATCGCCGCATCCACCTTTGTCACCTCCATGCTGTTGTGGATCGCCCATCAGAGCTGGGTAGACCCTGCTATTGCCAATCTGGTGCCCGTGCTGGACAGTTACTGGCTGATGATCCACGTAGCAGTGATCGTAGGTAGCTACGGCCCTCTTACCGTGGGAATGATCCTGGGCGTGGTATCCCTGCTGCTGATCATCCTTACCAACCAGAAGAACAAGGCCAAAATGGAACTCAACCTCAAAGAGCTCACGATCATCAATGAACTGGCACTCACCGTAGGGCTGATCATGCTCACCATCGGTAACTTTCTAGGCGGTCAGTGGGCCAATGAGAGCTGGGGCCGATACTGGGGATGGGACCCCAAGGAGACCTGGGCCCTGATCTCCATATTTGTGTATGCCTTTGTAATACACATGAGGTTGGTACCCGGACTCAGGGGAAGGTGGACCTTTAATTTCATGAGCATCATCGCTTTCTCGAGTATCATGATGACCTATTTTGGCGTCAACTTTTACCTGGTAGGACTCCACAGCTATGCCAGTGGAGCACAGGTCATTACCCCATCCTTTATTTGGTATACGGTGCTTGGGGTCTTTTTGCTAGGGGGGTTGAGTTATTGGAGGTACAGGGTGAATTATGCGGATTAACGCCTTAAATCCCTGACTTAATTCTTTTTTAGCAATCTTTACATAGTGTAATTACAAACCAACCCAGGACTCCGGTATCATCCGACTATCGTTTATGGATTCGGTATCCCTTCAGGAGTTTTCGCAATGGAATCACAGACCACATCGGGAAATGCCTTTTCGAAATTGTTTTCGAATTTCATGGATGCGGTAAAGGGCAAACAGACGGAGTTTAC
>JBFKPJ010000168.1:0-4042 GCA_041628355.1 Muriicola sp.
GAAATCATATACCCTGTAGGTGATATCAGAGGTCTGCTGTATTTCCGCCAGCACCACCCCTGCCCCTATGGCGTGTATCTTGCCTGTATTGATAAAGTAGGTGTCTCCCGGTTTTACCTTTTCGTAGTTCATATATTCCAGGAGGGATCTGTCTTCCAGGCTACGGACGTATTTCTCCCGGGTCATGGGCTGGTTGAATCCCACGATCAGGCTGGCATCCTGCTCCGCGTCCATGATATACCACATCTCCGTCTTTCCAAATGAGTTGTGCCTCGACCTGGCCAGGTCGTCATGGGGATGCAGTTGTATGGAGAGGTCCTGTTTGGCATCTATAAATTTGATGAGGATAGGGAATTCCTTCCCAAACCTTTCCACTACGGACTTGCCGAGCAGGTCTTCACCCCATTTCTCTATAAGCTCATTCAGGGAGGTTCCTTTGAGTGGGCCGTTGGCTACTTCGGATACATCGCCCCGTACACCTGACAGTTCCCAGCTTTCTCCCGTGATCTCGCTGGTACTGGGCTTATTGAGTTTATCGGCCAGTTTGGTCCCGCCCCAAAGGCGTTCTTTCAGGATCGGATGGAATTTCAGGGGATACAAACGGTTCATGAGATCTTTTTTAATGCCTTCAATGCCCTGGACATATGCCCGGACGCACCCATATTGTTGAATGACATGATCACATGTCCTCCCTTGTCGACCACGTAGGTCTCTCTCCCAGGAAGGAGGTTGAACAGGGATTTTTCTACTTTAAACAATCTTCTGACCTTGTTTTTTGGATCCGACAAGAGCACAAAGGGTAAATTATACCTGGCTGCAAAGGTACTGTGAGAAGATTCGGAATCGGCACTGATGCCGATGACCTCCGCTCCCCTTTCGGTGAATTCCTCGTAACTGTCCCTGAATGAACAGGCCTCTTTTGTGCATCCCGGGGTGTTGTCCTTGGGATAGAAAAAGATCACTAATGGCTTTTTTCCTGTAAAGTCGGCAGTTCTGAAGGTATTGCCGTGCTGGTCTTTCAGGGAGAAATCGGGGATCCTGTCACCTACTTTCAGCCCCATTATGATCCCGTATAGGTTACAAAATTTCGGGGAGTCTCGTAGAGCACCACTTCAAGGTCGTTCGCAGCTTTGATGTGGGGCCTGAGCTTGTTCCAGATCACCACAGCGATATTCTCTGCCGTGGGGTTGAGCGACTTGAATTCCGGCACCTCCAGGTTCAGGTTTTTATGGTCGAGCGCATCTTCAACTTCAGACTTGATAAGGTCTTTGAGGATCTTTACATCGATCACGAACCCTGTCTCCGGGTCGATCTCCCCTGTGACACTGACGATAAGCTCGTAATTGTGACCGTGGAAGTTCGGGTTGTTGCACTTCCCGAAGACCTCTTCGTTCTTCCCGTCCTGCCAATCAGGTCTGTACAGTCTGTGGGCCGCATTGAAATGGGCCCTTCGGCTTACTTTTACTTTCATCTGGAATTCATGTTTTCAATGAGGTGGTCGTAGAACTTCTCAAAGATGATCCGAAACCAGGCCGTATACGTTTCCGGAGCTCTCTCGATATCCCTTTTGATGTCTTCGGGTGTCATCCATTTCCATGAGGCTACCTCCTCTGTATTGATCTCCGGTTCTCCTTCGTACTGCCCCAGCATCACATGGTCCAGCTCGTGTTCGGTAAGACCATTGTCAAACGGGGCTTTGTAGATAAAGCTGAAGAGTTCCCGGAGTTCCGTCTGGAATCCCATCTCTTCCCTCAGTCTTCTCTTGCCTGCCTGAATGTTGGATTCTCCCAGCCGCTGGTGGCTGCAGCACGTATTGGTCCAGAGGAGGGGGGAATGATATTTATGGGCAGCTCTCTGCTGCAGCATGGTCTCCCCTTTGGAATTCATGATAAAAACAGAGAAAGCTCTATGCAGTACCGCCTTTTCATGGGCCTCCATTTTGGGCATGGTACCCACTTCCTCATCGTTCTCGTTAACCAGGATCACTTTTTCTTCTTCCACCCCGTAAAAATAACACCTTTCCCTTTTTAGAAGGGTTAAGCGAATCTTAAATGTTAAAGGATTTGGTGAATAAAGCTCCGGGATCAGAAGAAACGGGGCGACTTCAGATTATCCTTGACCTTGATAAAATCATACCGCAGTATGACCTCGAAGGATCCGTCATTGAAACGGGCAGTCCCCAGTTCGGTGATCTCACGGTCATATGCCAGGCCGATGAGGAATTCGGGAGACAGCTGGAATCCCGCCATCGCACTTACAGCCGCATCCCATCGGTAGGCGGCGCCCATGATAAACTTGTCGTTGTACATGAAATTGGCGGAAAGGTCTAGCTGAAGCGGTGCCCCCTGCACTATTTTGGTCAGCAGGGTAGGTTTAAATTTCCAAAGGGAGTTCAACTGAAAGACATACCCCGTGATCAGATAAAAATTCAATTGTTCCGTGGCCGTAGACAGGGAGGATTCATCGAAATGTGAGGTCTCCAGGAACCGCGGCACTGAAAGGCCCAGATAGTATTTGTCTGTATGGTAATAGATCCCAGCCCCGAGATTAGGCGAGAGCTTATTCTGAATATCCTGCTGCAGGGTGGGATCGGGACCTCCGGGATTCCTCCAGTCCTGGTTGAGCTCGGAAAAACGAATATCGAGCATATGCACACTCCCCTTCAGTCCAAAACTCAACCTTTTTTCCGCAGCCAGCTGGATGGTATAAGAGAAATCCAGGTCAAAATACGTCTCTGAGGTCGGACCGATCTGGTCATTTACGATAGACAGGCCCATGCCCACTCCGCGATACCCCACAGGAGTGTGGAAATTAAAGGTCTGGGTTTTGGGCGCCCCTTCCAGTCCCACCCACTGGGCCCTGTAGAGGGCGGCTATACTCAGATGTCCCCTGGAGCCGGTATACCCGGGGTTCACACTTACCGTATTGTACATGTACTGGGTGTACTGGGCATCCTGCTGCCCGCTCAATTGGGCTGAAATACACAGCAGGAATACGGGTATACTCCATCGGAGCAATTGGGTCAGTTTGGTATAGGTTGGTCTTGGTCTCATGGGTTATCGGTTAAGGTAAATGTAGCCGGTCAGGGATTTCATGGCTCCGGTATTGTCCTCAAAATCGAGGATGTAGAAATAGGTACCCACGGGGAGCTTGTTGTCCTGATCGATAGTCACACGGCCTTCGGAGGTCCCGTCGAATACGTTCCCCTGGGTGTCATAGGCCTTGGTCACATACACCTGCACACCCCATCGGTTGTAGATCCTGATGGTGTTGTTCGGGTATTCCTCCAGTCCGCGTATCGCCAGTACATCATGGATCCCGTCCCCATTTGGGGTCACCACATTAAAGACCTCGATATCGGCCTCAATGGCATTGGGCTCCAGGTAGTCTGGTGTTCCATTGTTGTTTTCATCATCGTTGGCATAGTTTCCATCCCCGTTGTAATCCTCATCTACGGTTGGGATGCTGTCGTTATCGTCGTCTGCATCCCTGTAATCAGACTCTTCATCCCCATCGTTGTTCGGCAGATCCCTGTAGGGGTTGTCGATCTCGTCATTCACGTCCACATCGATCGTGGAGCTGCCTTCGTACCCGTCGTCCAGGCCGTCGTTGTCCTTATCCGATCCAATAAAGGTCACATCCGGAATACCATCGTGATCGTGGTCATGTGCTTCTATATTATCAGGCACTCCGTCATCATCACTATCCTCATCCACATAATCAGGCAGGCCATCCCCGTCTGTATCTACCGGGATCAGGCCGAGGCTTCCGCCATTTTCATAGGCGTCGTCCAGTCCGTTGTCATTCTCATCCTGACCTGTTGGCGGGATATAGCCGCTTGTGGTCTGTGCTTCCACGTTATCCGGGATACCGTCGTTATCGCTGTCGATATCCAGGTAGTCCGGAATACCGTCCCCGTCAGTATCTGTTGGGTTTGTAAACGGATCGTTGTCCCCATCGCGGTTCAGGTCCTCAAAGGCATCGACGATACCGTCGTCATCTGCATCGAGATCCACATCGGGTTCATTGATATAGACATAGA
>JBFKPJ010000169.1:0-4006 GCA_041628355.1 Muriicola sp.
CATGAAAAATGCATTTATTTTGGCCTTAATCGGTGTCTTCAGTTTAGGCATCTTCTCCTTTACTGACTATGTTCAGGAGGCGTGGGTGGTTCCCGGTAATTACAAGACCATGAAAAACCCAACCGACAAATCTGATAAAGAAAATCTTGCGATAGGAAAATCTCTGTATTCCAAGCATTGTAAATCCTGTCACGGTGCCGAAGGGTATGGAGACGGACCCAAAGCAGCAGATCTCAAAGGGGATCTGGGAGATTTCTCATCTGCCGAATTCCAAAAGCAGACCGACGGTGAATTGTTCTACAAAACCACTTTTGGTCGGGATGACATGCCGGAATTTGAAAAAAAGATCGCAGATGCGGAAGACCGCTGGCTCGTCATTAATTACATGAGAACCCTGGAGGAATAAATCCACCATTTCTTTACAATTGTTCAACCCCCACAGGACATAAGAAAATGGTGGGGTGGATAGGAATTGTTTACGAATTAATGCTCAAAGACGACCAACCTTGGAAGACGTTTTACGATACATAGGAATATCCCATTATACGGCATCCGTGAAACAGCGGGAGGCCTTCCATATAGCCGAGGAAGACAAGGCCGATTTTATCAAAAGGCTGAAGGAACTCTATCCGGATATCAATGGGCTCTTGCTTCTGGCGACCTGTAACCGGACAGAGCTGTATTTCGAATCGGTCCGTACGACCACTAGGGAAGTCCTCGATTATTTTATCTCGTATTCTTCCGGGGATATCGCAAAACCCTGCCCTTCCCTGTTTTCCAAGAGTGACCATACGCTGGACTCCGTTAGGCACCTGGTCGAAGTATCCACAGGCTTACGCTCCAAGGTATTGGGCGATGCCGAGATCATCTACCAGATCAAAAAGGCCTACCACAATTCGAGGGAAATGGGGGCACAGGGATCCTTATTGGAAAGGGCCATGCAAACGGTGTTCAAAAGCCACAAACGCGTTATGAATGAGACCCATTTCAGGGATGGGACCACCTCTGCCGCCTACAAGGCATTGAAGACCATTGAGACCTTCTATGGCAAGCAGGACTCCCTTCACAAGAAGATCCTGATCATAGGCGCCGGGGATATCGTGAAACAACTCTTTAAATACAAAGGAAAATTCGGTTACGATCAGGTCTATGTGAGCAACAGGACGATGGAGAAAGCCGCTTATCTCTCTAAAAAACACGGATCCTTTACCTATCCCTGGGAGAAAGTCCTCCAGAATGATTTCGAGGACTTTGATGTGATCATCGGTGCTGCGGGCAATTGCCACCACCTGGTCCACAACCTGACTGATGATATAAGGACCAGGCTACTTATAGACCTGGGATTACCGAGTACGATCCACCCTCAATTGGCCACCAGGCCGGAGGTATCCCTCTATGATCTGGACACGATTTCCTCTGAGCTGGAGAACAACCGGGAATTGCGGCTGAGGGCCATATCGGCAGTCCAGAGCATCACGAAGGAAGAAGTGGCTTCCTTCAGTACGTGGTTCGCCGAAAGGCCCCTGCGTAAGCTCCTGGCTCAATATAAGATCCTGGTGAGGAATCAGGTAAAAGATCATCTCCCGGACAGTAAAGATTCTCTGTCCCAAAGCCTGGCAGACCTGGTAACGGCAAGAGTGGTGCGCACCATCGCTAAGGCACCTGATCAAAATTATACTAAAGAACAACTCAATTACCTAATCGAGTCCGAAACTCAATTTGCCAGGGAACTCGATATGGACACAATTTTTAAATTAACCCAATCATGAACAAAATACTTATAGGTCTTTTAACATTGGGCAGTGTATGTATGTCCGGCTGTAATCTTTTCGGTCCTAAAACCGCTGAACCCTTTTCCATTAACCGCGAAGTTGACCCGGAGGAGTTTAATGAGGGGTTAGACAAGTCCATGCATGAGATCACTATTTTACAATACAGTCCCGGCTCCAAATACCTGTATGCAGAGGTCAGGGAAGGGGATCGCACTTATTGGATAGCAGTCCGTAATCAGGAGATCGAAGAAGGCAGCACCTATTTATACAATGAGGCCCTGCTGAAGACCGAATTTGAAAGCAAGGAACAGGATCGCGTATACGATACCCTGTATATGGTCACCGCTTTGATCCCAAAGGATCACGGCATTCCCGCAGCTTCATCCCACAGTACTTCAAAAGCCGGTATTTCAGAAAATCTGGAAGAAAACAAAGGCCAGGATCATACTGAAAAGGCTGCCTCAATTGGCAAAGTAGCCCTGGCTGATCTCTTCGCCAAGCCGGAACAATACGAGGGAAAGGTCATCGAAGTGAGCGGAACCTGTACCAAGGTCAGCAACGGGATCATGGGCAGAAACTGGGTGCATATCAACGACGGACAGACTGAAAGAGACTTAGTGGTCACCTTGCAGGATGATGTCCTGAAGGGTGAGACCCTGACCATTGAAGGGATCGTTAAACTCAACCTGGATCTGGGAAGTGGCTATACCTACGATATCATCTTAGAAAAAGGCATCATTCTGGATTAATCCCTGTCCTGCCAGGACCGTGATCAGCGGGAACTTGCTGTTTATCGGTACAGGGTGAAGTGGCCCACGTACTGCTGTTTCTCCTTGTCGTTGGCATTGACCACGTACCAGTAATCCCCTGTGGGCACTTCCCTGCCCTCATAGGTGCCATCCCAGGAAGTCACCTGATTCAGCACGGCCACGACGCGGCCGTAGCGGTCGTAGATCTTCACCTCTATATTCGGGAAGAATTCCCGGTTTTTCGGGAACCAAACATCGTTGTTGTTGTCCCCGTCCGGGGTAAAGAAGTTAGGGATGTCCAGCATACCCGTAAAGTCGAAGGGGATTGACATGGTAGCCTCACATCCCTGTGCGTCCACCACGCGAACCGTCACCGTGGCATCCTCATTCACCTCGTAGGTATTCACGCTTCCCTGGTTTACTCCCTGAAAGTAGAATTCATATCCGCCGAAACCTCCCGTAGCTGTGGCCGTAAGTTCGTTGGGTGCCGTTTTTACAAGGTCGAGGGTCAGCGGGTCATATTGGTCTATAGTAAACTCTACGAAGGTGCTGCAACCATTAGAGTGATAGATATACACGGTATGGTCCCCGGCAGGCAGGTCGCCCCAGGTACGGTCTATATCCGCCAGGGCGGTGATGGCGTCCGTAGGATCAGCAGGATCCAGGGCAAAGAGGAGGTCTGCGTATTGAGAGGTATCCATTACCGAGACCACAGTTGTATTATTTGGGAAAATACCATCACAACCGTAATTCACGACGGCTTCAGGTTGCAGGTCAACCCCTATCCCCACAGGCACTACGACATTGGTCTCACATCCGCGGGAATCCCGTATAAAGACGACATAGGTCTCCCCTCCCCTCAGGTTGCTGAAGGTCATGCTTGGGTTGGGGGCAAAATCAGCCGGAGCATTCGAGTTCAGGGCAAATTCGTAGGGAGGCGTACCTCCGTTCACGAAGACGGTTACCGCTCCATCCTCATCCCCCAGACAGGTCTCGGGTATGGAATTCCCGATACCGGCCACCAGTTCAGCAGGTTCCGTAATGGTGATGGTCTGGGTGATGGTACATCCCAGGTCGTCCTGAATGATCACCTCGTAACTCCTGGGAGCAAGATCCGTAAAGGTCTTGCGGTTTGGGAACATAGGGTCGTCCCCTTCGAAGAACTCGCTCAGCTGGTCGGCTATGGAGTATCGGATCACTCCGGTTCCCCCACTGGCCTCAATGATCAGTTGGCCGTCCACATCTCCGAAACAACTAACAGGAACAGCTTCGATATAATCCAGCACCAGGGGTGGAGGATCCACTATGGTGATCGGTGTGGAAATGGCGGTACAGCCACCACTCTGGGCAAAGACCCAGTAGGTGCCCGGTCCTAAATTCCTGAAGATACCTGAAGACTGGGCAGTCCTGACCGTATTTCCGGCAGCGGGATAGGGCGGCACATCCGAATTAAGCAGGGTGTACATATAGTTTCCGATGCCGCCA
>JBFKPJ010000170.1:0-3964 GCA_041628355.1 Muriicola sp.
ACGGAACGGAAAGATCGTATATCACAAGGCTTTTGGAATGGCCGATAATGCATCGGGCAGGGCCATGAAAAAGGACGATATCTTCAGGATCGCATCGCAGACCAAGGCCATTACCTCAACAGCCGTCATGATGCTCTGGGAGGAAGGCCTGTTCAGGCTGGATGAGCCCATAGCCAGGTACATCCCGGAATTCAAGGATGCTGTTGTGCTTGACACCTTATATGAAAACGGGAGTTGGGATGGGACTCCTGCAAGCAAACCCATTTCCATCCGGCATCTGCTCACCCATACTTCAGGGATTGGCTATGGGGTCATCGACGGAGATGAACGCATTCGGAAAATATATGCCGATGCCGGGATCACTGACCTGTTCACGACAGAAGATATAAGTATTGAAGAAAGTGCGAAGAAACTGGCTAAATTACCACTCCATCATGATCCGGGAGAGAAATATACCTACAGCGAGGGCCTGGACGTATTGGGGTATTTTATAGAGATCGTTTCAGGCATGCCATTTGACAAATTCCTGAGGACGCGAATTTTTGATCCCCTGGGAATGGACGACACCTGGTTCTATCTCCCAGAATCGAAACATGAGAGATTGGTCACGGTTCAGACCAAATTGGATGACAAATGGGTCCGGTACCCGGTAACCTTTTATGATCCGGATTACCCTGTGAAAGGGGCCAAACGATTCTTTTCGGGCGGAGCCGGCCTTTCGAGCACGGCCAGGGATTATGCAACCTTTCTTCAGATGTATCTGAATAATGGTGAGCTTAATGGAATTCGACTCCTTAGCAGGACCACCGTGCAATTCATTATGGACAACCAGATTGGAGATCTCTGGGGTGATTCAGGAAGGTATTACGGACTGGCTTTCGGTGTTATCGATGAGAGAGGTCAGGGCCTTGGAGGAAGTGGCAGTGAGGGTACTTTCAGCTGGGGCGGTTACTTCAACACCCAGTATTTTGCGGATCCTAAAGAAAAGATCATAGGGGTCCTAATGAAGCAAACACAGCGCAGCGGACCCGATAACTCGGGCTGGAAATTTCAACAGCTTGTCGGGCAGGCCGTAGATGATTGATTTTAAAAACCGATAGGCAAAGAAATTCATCGACACCGCAATTAAGGGAAAAACGGATAAATCAAAACCATTTTTCCATCGCGTCAGTGCCTTCGTTGTTTTAATATCTTGACACTCAGTGCCCGTTCGGGAGGGCACATTCAGGTTGACGAATTTCTTTGCCTATTGAATAACCGTGCCTAAAGCCATGGCATAGGACTGGTTAATTTTAAATAAACACCATTCTCATTGCGTAATATTTTTGAGGTTGTTTTCTTCACCACCAAAGAACCGTTAAAGAATTTTACTATCTTTAATGTCGTTCATTTTTAACCAACCATGCCGACACTAATTTTAAGAGGCCCCCAAAATCTTGAGGTCCGATTATCTCGTCAATTGACGATAAGTTTGGCATTGAGCCCTTTTCCCAACATCTTCCTCTTCTACCGTTGCACCTCAGGAAAGTATTATCAATTTCACTTGCTATAAATCAATCAACCATTATGAAGAAATCACTATTAATTCTGTTACTTCCTCTCTTTTTACTGAACCTGGCTTGTAAGGACGAACCAAAAGAACCTGGCCCGGAGCCGGTAGCGATAAAGGAATGGAAACCCGAGGACACCCGCTCTATTACGGGTAACACCTTAAAGCGCGGGCTCATCACCAAAACCGATAAGGCCACTCCTGGCTACGTGATGTTCCAGCCTTCGGAAAGCACCAAGACCATTCTGATAAACCTTGACGGAGAGGTAGTACATGAATGGAATACCGAATTCAACAGCATGCAGGCCTACCTGCTGGACAATGGCAACCTGCTGAGCCTTCAGCGCGACCCGGACTTTCCGACCTTTGCTGCCGGAGGGCAGGCCGGTAGGATCCGCGAATACGACTGGGAAGGCAATAAGCTCTGGGATTTCAAATATGCCACCGAGACCGAACTCATCCATCACGATATAGAGCCCATGCCAAATGGCAATGTACTTGCCATTTCTTACGAGGTCATTCCTTTTGAGGATGCTGTTGCGGCAGGACGCGACCCAAATAATACAGCCAAGGCCGGGATTTGGCCCGATAAGATCATTGAGATCAAACCCAACAGGCCGGAAGGCGGCGAGGTGGTCTGGGAATGGCGGATGTGGGACCATATCATCCAGGACCAGGATTCGACCCTGCCCAATTATGGAAAGTTAGCCGATAACGTTGGAAAGATAAATATCAATACCCATGCACCAGAGGGGCCGCCCATAACCCCTGAGCAGGTAGAGCAGATGAAGCAGGGCGGGATGATTACTTCGAATGCCACCGCCGATAACTGGGAATCGGATATCTCACATTGCAATGCAGTGGCCTATAATGCAGATCTCGATCAGATCGCTATCAGCTCTCCAGGCTATGGCGAGATCTGGGTCATTGACCACAGCGTTTCGACCGAGGAGGCCAAAGGGCCTGCAGGCGACCTGATGTACCGATGGGGACATCCTGAGAATTACGGAATGGCAAATGAAAAGTATCCCAAATTACACGGCCAGCATGACGTAAAATGGATCCCGAAAGGATATCCAGGGGAGGGCCAGCTTATGGTCTTTAACAACGACATCCCCGAACCCGGAAGCAAGTTCCCGAATGTATGGCCGGTACTGATGCAGTCGAAATCTCCCGATCCGCAGGTCGCGATTGGTGATTTAGGTAATTACAGTGCGGTCTACCAGATCAATGCGCCCCTGAATGATGACGGAACATACAGCAGGGAGGAAGGAAAGCCTTATGGCCCGAAAGAGCCAACCTGGATGTACAAGGCTCCGGATAAATATTCATTTTACTCGGCATTCGTGTCAGGGGCTCAGCGACTCAAGAACGGGAACACGCTTATTTGCTCCGGGGCCAAGGGCCGCTTCTTCGAGGTGACCCCCGTGGGTGATATAGTTTGGGAATACTGGAACCCGTATAACTACCATTACAGGCTGCCAGACGGATCGCCTTCACAGCCAACAGGGCCCTTTAAATATGCCCAGTTCCGTGCAACACATTACGGACCCGATCATCCGGGATTGAATGGAAGGGAAATAAAGCCGATCAGCCCTCAACCCGAGCCATTTGTATTTAAAATGCCACCCCCACCGGCTTCACCGGATGAGAGCGAGGAATAAATGAAAACAATAACCAATCAAACACTATACGATCATGTCTATTAAGATAATCGGGGCAGGATGCCCCAGGACAGGAACTACCACCCTGAAAAGAAGCCTCGAGACCCTGGGCTACAAAAGGGTCTATCATATGAAGGAATTGCTTGTAAACCCGGTAAGACTGAAATACTGGGAACAGCTGGATGCCACCGGTGACACCGACTGGGACGCCCTCTACGATGGCTTCGATGCCACAGTCGATTTCCCTGGCTATCCCTGGTACAAGGAGCATATGAAACGCTATCCGGATGCCAAGGTGATCCTTACCGTCCGGGATTTCGATTCCTGGTATAAGAGCGTGGACAGCACCGTATTCCGGGCCGGGCCACAAACCCCGGGTGAGAAGATCAAGATGCTTGGAAAGCTTTTGTTCAGCGCAAGAGCGCGCAAAGTGGTCAAATGCATTAAGTTCTTTAAAAGGACATTCTTCGCAGACAGGCTTCATCATAAATTCGAGGATAAGGAATATGCCCGAAAGTACTGGGAAGACCATATAGCTGATGTAAAGGCCACAGTGCCGGCAGACAAACTGCTGGTCTATGATGTAAGGGACGGCTGGGGGCCGTTATGCGAATTCCTTGGTGTTCCGGAGCCTGCCGAGCCGCTTCCGCATCTCAATAAAAAAGAGAATTTCAAGGAGATGCTGCCCAAGCTTATGAAAGGGCAGATGGTATAGGCTATGGAGGTGAATCGCGGCCCGACCAAACTGACC
>JBFKPJ010000171.1:0-3932 GCA_041628355.1 Muriicola sp.
TGAAAACAAAAATCCCCGCCATGCTGGCGAGGATTTTGCGCTTGATCGTGACCTGGCTGGGGCTCGAACCCAGGACCCTCTCCTTAAAAGGGAGATGCTCTACCAACTGAGCTACCAGGTCAAAATGTGATTTTTTAATCTTTAAAGGCCCTACGGGGCAGCCCTTTAAGAGGGTGCAAATATAATATCTATAATCTATTTTTCAAGTCGAATTAAGGATAATTTTATGATTTCTTTGAATTCGGTTTGAATTGCTCCATTTTTGCAAAAAGAGCAGTTATGCAGATCGTCCTTGTAGGCTATATGGGAAGTGGGAAGTCGGTTGTGGGGAAGGCCCTGGCAAACCGGATGCAACTTTCTTTCCAGGATCTGGACGATCATATTGAACAGGAAGTGGGCATGGACATTCCGGAGATCTTCCGGCAGAAGGGTGAGATCTTTTTCAGAAAAAAGGAGCATGAATACCTCCGGGAGGTTCTGAGTTCTATGGATGACCTGGTGCTGTCTACCGGCGGGGGGACCCCCTGCTACTCCGGGAATATGGAGCTGCTTATCAAGACTACTCCGAATGTCTTCTACCTGCAGATGTCCGTTCCGGCCCTTACAGACCGACTGCTCTCCGAAAAGGATCACAGGCCGATGATCAGTCACCTCAGACCCGAAGACCTGCAGGAATACATCGGCAAGCACTTATTCGAAAGGCGGACTTTCTACACCATGGCAAATCACACCATAGCCTGTGAGGGCAGAACCGTGGAAGAGATCGTAACGGAGATTTCTGGAAAACTAATCTAGATAAACAATATCCTTTCTGGGCTCAAAGCGCACATGTACGTGTTCCTGCAGGGAGGTGGATAGGGAGATCCCTTTGAAGTCGGCCTTGACCGGATACCTTTTGTGGTTTCGGTTCACGAGCACGGCCGTTTTCAGTCTTTTCAGCGGGGTCTTCAAAAAGTGATGCACCCCGTAGATAAGGGTGGAGCCCGAATTCAGGACGTCATCCACCAGCACGATGGATGCATTCTTGTATTCGGAGGGTTCCAGGGAAGTAGTGACCCCGCTTTTCAGGGGATCCGACTTGTCCATGCTGACCTGGCAAAGAACGATCTCAGCATCCGTGATCTTATTCAGTACGCGCTGGAGTTTTTTGGCGAAGGCAAGACCTCCGCCCGTGATCCCCGCCAGGATAATGCGTTTTTCCTCCGCGTTGACCTCGTAGATCTGGTAAGCGATGCGCCTGATGATATGCTGAATCTGCTTGTGGTTAAGAATCTTGTTGTCCATGCTTCAGGTCGTTTTCTTCTCAAAGATAAAAAAGAGTTCATTTCCCTGCCTCGGCGGAATAGAATTGTAAGCCCTTTCCAATTTCCGTATGCTGAAATACCGGGAGAAAAGGTCCCTGTATTCTTCTGCATTTCCCCCATAGGGAGGGCCTCCTTCCTTTAGTGGAAAATCGAACAGCAATCCCGCGAGGATACCGTCCTCCTTGAGCAGGGAGTGCATTTTCGCAGCGTATTTTTCCCTCGAGTCCGGACTCAGGGCGCAGAAAAAGGTCTGTTCCAGGATCAGGTCGAATGTCATCCCCTCCAGGCTAAAGAAATCACCGAGGAGCAACTGGTTTTCAGGAAAGTCCGGATAGGCCTTTTTAAAATTGTCAAAGGGAACTTCGCTGATATCCAGGGAGTACACTTGTTTGAATCCCATTCTGTACAAATATCCGACCTCATACCCGTTTCCCGCACCCGGAACAAGGATCACCAGGTCCCTGGAGGGTAACTGGTCGATAAATTCCTTCAAAGGGGTGGATATCTCGCCTATGTCCCATCCCATGTTGCGGTTGAGATACCGCTCATCCCAGTACTCTTTAGTCCCCTCCATCCAGGTAATCGTCTATGTTTCTCCTGTCCTTTTTCGTAGGTCTGCCCGTCCCTTTTGCCCTGTAGTAGGCCTGTGCCAGTCTCTGTACTTCCCGGTGCTGCAGGGCTTCAGCGGGAGTGGTATCTTCACGATAAAGCCCGACGATCCTGGCGCCCACACGGCTCTCCGGGATGTCCAAAACAGTCAGCTGGTATTCGACCTGATTTTTACGAAGGATTATCTTATCCGTTGGGAACACCTCCCGTGAGGGTTTGGCGGTTTGCCCGTTGATCTGTACCTGCCCCTTTTTGCAGGCCTCCGTGGCCTGGTTCCGGGTCTTGTAGTAACGTGTACTCCAGAGATACTTGTCTACGCGCATTTACAGAACAAATTCTTTGTTAAGGACTTCCGCAAAAATAGGGGAAAATTGTATCTTGCGGCCGTTAAAAAGAATGCTATGCCCATAAAAAAGGCCGTTCTGGCAATGGTCACCTCCTTATTGATATTTTCGTGTGCGAAAGATGACGACTCGGGAATTCAGGTAATACCTCCCAGAAAGTTGAGCGAGGTGGTGGACGAAGACGCAACAGCCCTTACCGAATACCTCCAGACTCATTTCTACAATTACGAGGATTTTGAGAATCCGCCTGCGGATTTTGATTACCGCATTGTATTGGATACGATCGCCGGGGTCAACAGTGATAAAAGACCTTTGATCAACGACGTACAGTCGATGACCATAGATGTATCCTCAGAAGATTTCGGACTCGAGGACAATGAGACCATACCTCATACCCTGTACTACCTGATCGCCCGCCAGGGTGCTGGTGGATCGCCTACCCAGGCTGATTCCACCTATGTTCGGTACGAAGGCTCTTTGCTGACGGGGGTACTTTTTGACGGTACCTCGGATTACACCTGGCAGTACCTTCCTTTTTTCCTGAGGGGGTATTCCCAGGCTCTAGCGGAATTCAATGTAGGGGATAGCATTGTGGAGAACCCGGACGGGACCACGGAGATCAGCAACTCAGGGGTAGGGGTGATTTTCCTCCCCTCCGGCCTTGCCTATTTCAATGGTAATTCTGCCGGGATTCCTTCCTATTCCCCCCTCATATTCAAAGTCTCAGTGGGGCTGTATATCCCGGACACGGACTATGACAACGACGGGATCCCTTCCATTCAGGAAGACCTCGACGGAAATGGGGACGTGACCAATGACAATACGGACGAAAATGAGGAGCGCCGGCGAAGGGTGCCACTGCAACCCAATCATATCGATCCCGATGATGACGGGGACGGTATTCCCACCAGGGATGAGATCGTCATAGACGCTCAGGGAAATATCACGTTCCCGGATTCTGATAATGATGGGGTGCCCGATTACCTGGACAGCGATAGTTGATACGAAATTGCCTATAAAAAAAGGCCCTGGATCTCAGGGCCTTTTTTATTAAAGTTTCAGGGAGAAGCTCAGAATGAGCTGGTCCGGCCTGGTGTCTATCCGACTGGTGGGGACCGAGGTCACGTTCCGGTTGATAAAGGTAGCCTCATTATCATTGAACCCGCGTTCGTAGCGCAGATCAATACCCAGCATTCCCAGGTTGATCCCCGCTCCGAGATTGACGCCTACCGTAAAATCATTCCTCACATCGCTGATGGTGATCCCATCGTACTCCGTATCCAGGATGTACTGGAAGGCAGGGCCTCCGAATACGTGGATAGGTCCGATCACTTTGGCACCTATAAGCAGGGGCAGGTCTAATTTCTGCATTTTGAAATCATCGTTGTCATAATCCGATGAAATGCTGGTATAGACGAATTCGGGCCTGAAATACACCCGGGATCCCAATTGTCCGAAAAACCCGATATGGTATCCCACATTCCTGTTCGGATTCCGGGCTGCTTCCCCGGCGGATTCAAAATAATCCCCGTTAGCGTTGTAGTTTAGTCCGGCCTTGATCCCGAACTTGGAGTCGATCTGCCCGTAAGAAAAGGCAGAGAGGGCAGCAAAAGCCACCACAAGAAGTGCTTTCTTCATAAGGTGTTCATTTTAATTAGACAAGAGAAGGATATCA
>JBFKPJ010000172.1:0-3755 GCA_041628355.1 Muriicola sp.
GAAGCCAAGGTCTGGGGGATGCAGGGAGGAAACGACCTCAAGACGTTCGATACGGATTGCGGCAAGATCGGGGTCCTGATCTGTTATGACTCCGAATTCCCTGAGCTCAGCCGGCTTCTGGCCGATGAAGGCATGGACATCCTCTTTATACCCTTCCTTACGGATACGCAAAACGGCTTTTCCAGGGTCCGCCATTGTGCCCAGGCTCGGGCCATCGAAAATGAATGTTACGTCGCCATCGCGGGAAGCGTGGGGAATCTGCCCAACGTCCACAACATGGACATACAGTTTGCTCAGTCCATGGTGTTCACACCCTGTGATTTTTCCTTTCCCACCAACGGGATCAAGGCAGAAGCCACCCCGAATACGGAAATGATCCTCATCGCCGATGTCGATATCGACCTGTTGCGCGAACTCAACCAGTTTGGAGCCGTACGCAATCTGAGGGACCGGAGGAAAGATGTTTTTGACCTCAGGCGAACAGGGCAGAGTTAGAGGGAATCAGCCCTCCAGGGATTTGATCTCGTCGTTCAGCTCCTCGAGGGTGGCTTTGGCATCCCCGAACAGCATCTTGGTCTTATGGTGGAAGAATAGCTGGTTTTGTATGCCGGCATAACCGGGGTTCATGCTCCTCTTCAGGACCACCACATTCTTGGCTTCCCAGACATTGATGACGGGCATCCCGTAGACAGGGCTCGCGGGGTCGTCATATGCTGCGGGGTTCACGACGTCGTTGGCCCCAATGACGATCACCATATCCGTGTTGGCCATGGCCTCATTGGCATCCTCCATATCGAGTAGTTTGGGATAGGGTACATCGGCTTCGGCCAGGAGCACATTCATGTGTCCGGGCATCCTGCCGGCTACCGGATGGATGGCATAGGTCACATCCACCCCGTTCGCGGAAAGAAGGTTATCCATCCGCTTGACCACTTTTTGAGCCTGGGCCACCGCCAGGCCGTATCCCGGCACCACCATGACCGTATTGGAATAGTAGAGCTGTACAGCCAGGTCTGCACAGGTGATCTCCTTGGCCACTTGTTTATCCCCTTTTTCCTTATTCGCTTTGTGGTTCTCCCCGAAACCACCGATCAGTACATTGGTCAGAGACCGGTTCATGGCCTTGCACATCACGACAGTGAGAATGATTCCGGCAGATCCAACCAGTATACCGCCCACCATCATGATTTTGTTGTTGTAAATGAGTCCGGCCGCAGCAGCAGACAATCCCGTAAAGGCATTCAGGAGGGAGATCACCACAGGCATATCGGCACCTCCTATGGGAGCCACGAAAGACAGCCCGTATAAAAGGGAAATACAGAGGATGGCCGAGATCCATAAAAGGTCAGGTTGGGTTCCGGATATAAAGACATAAACCGAGAGGAATAAGAGGAAGGCCAGGATCACCCCATTGATGAGGTTGTGTTTGGGCAGGGTCACTTTGCTGTCATCTACCAGCCCCTGCAGTTTTCCGTATGCGAGCATGCTTCCCGTAAAGGCGATCGCCCCGATCAGGAGGGTGAGGAGCAGGATCAGCAGTTGGGCCTGGGATGCGATGACACGGCCTTCGGAAATGTGCATGAGTTCTGTGTAGGCCAGGACCATGGCACAGGCACCGCCCAGGCCGTTGAAGACAGAGACCATTTGGGGCATGGCCGTCATCTCGATCTTAATCGCGCTGATATACCCGATCACCCCGCCCAGGACCATAGCTCCCATGATCCAGGCATAATTGTTGGTTGCTCCGCTGATGGGCAGGAAAAGGGTGGCTAAAATGGCTACAGACATTCCTAAGGTGGCCAGCAGATTGCCTTGTCGGGCTGTGGATGGAGTACTCATTTGGCGAAGCCCGATCACAAATGCGGTTGCCCCGAGAAGATAGGAGATATTGACAGTGGTTATAAGCATCTACTTCTTCTTTTTATTGAACATTTTCAGCATACGGTTGGTGACGGCAAACCCGCCCACTACATTGACCATCCCGAGGACCACCCCCAGGGCACCCAGGCTGAGGGTGAGGTAATCTGAGGGATCCGCATTCCGTATGAGCAGGATGGCCCCGATGATGACCACCCCACTGATCGCATTGGCCCCGGACATCAAGGGGGTATGCAGGATGGTGGGGACGTTGGAAATCAGTTCAAAGCCGAGGATAATGGTAAAGATCAGGAGGTAGATCAGCAGGAGATTTTCGTCAAAGAAGAGGAAGATGCTTTCCATTTAAAAGGCGTGTATTTGTTCTATTCTTTTGTAATCAAAGTTTTTTCGATGATCTCATTCTGGAGATCCAGGTTCAGTTGTCCATCCTTAATTATGAATTTCAGGTAATTAGCAACATTGTTGCTGAAAAAATAACTGGCATCCCTGGGCATATCTGAGGGGAGGTTTGAATTCCCTATGATCTTTACCCCTTTGTGTACTACGGTCTTATTGTTTTGGCTTAATTCACAATTCCCCCCGGATGAGGCAGCCAGGTCGATCACGATGGATCCAGGTTTCATTTTGCTGACCGTTTCAGCGGTGAGCAGGACGGGTGCTTTTTTTCCGAGGATCTGGGCGGTGGTGATGACTACATCGGAAGACGCCGCACGATTTTGCACCTCTTCCTGCTGCCTCGCCATAAATTCTGCCGTTTGTTCCACGGCATAACCCCCGGCATCCCGTTTGTCTATGGCACCAGGGACTTCCACGAACTTGGCACCCAGGCTTTCCACTTCTTCTTTGGCTGCAGCACGGACATCAGAGGCTTCTACAATAGCCCCCAGCCTCCTGGCCGTAGCGATAGCCTGCAATCCGGCGACTCCGGCCCCAAGCACCAAAACCTTGCAGGGTTTTATACTGCCGGCAGCAGTGATCATCATGGGAAAAAACCCGGGAAGTTCCATGGCAGCCAAAAGGACGGCTCTGTATCCGGCTATAGAGGCCATGGAAGAGAGGATATCCATAGTCTGCGCGATCGTGGTCCTGGGGATCATATCCAGGCTGGCGGCCTGGAGCCCCAGCTCCTTGATGCGGGCTATGAGATCCCGGTTCTGGAAAGGGGAGAATACGGCCACGAGCAAGGCACCTTTTTTTACTTTGGATAAATCATCGGCAGGGATGGGATTGATCGTTACCAGGATATCTGCGTTCTTGAGTATATCGCCCCGATCAGTGACCTTTCCATACTTTTCATACTTGGAGTCGACATAGCTCGCCTGGGTTCCGGCTCCTTTCTGGATCCAGAAATCAACACCGTCAACTTTGAATTTTTTCAGGGTACTTGGAACCATAGACACGCGTTTGTCGTTGGGTTCCTTGAGGATTCCTATGGTCATGCGGTTAGGTAATCAATACCAACAATTTAT
Source organism: Muriicola sp. (assembly GCA_041628355.1). Classification (GTDB taxonomy): domain Bacteria; phylum Bacteroidota; class Bacteroidia; order Flavobacteriales; family Flavobacteriaceae; genus Muriicola. The sequence goes on from JBFKPJ010000172.1 coordinate 3,348, forward strand.
AAAGAATTTTCGGAATTCAGAAATATTGGATAGAGTAATACTTCAAACTTTACTTTTAATAGGAGGGTAAATTGACAGACCACAAAAAAGAGGAACATCCTCATTTATATTGATATCTTTATGTGTCCGGAACCCATCTTGAAATCACGGATTTTTGGAACTCACCTTCAATTCGCCGTCCGGGTACATTGGTCCTGGGGGGAATGCCGAATTATGGAGGCAGCACATTCAATTCTTTGGATCGCTTGATCAGGGCAGGTTGGTATAATCATGTAAGAAAGGAAGAAGCATGCGGGAACAGAAGATCAGGGTAGTCATTGTCGGAGCAGGCTTTGGGGGTATAGCCCTGGCCAAAGCCTTGCGCAAAACTCCGTTTCAGGTGCTGCTGATCGATAAACACAACTACCA
>JBFKPJ010000173.1:0-3743 GCA_041628355.1 Muriicola sp.
CCGGTCTACGCTTTTGTCATCATTCCGGTTCTCGAGGTCCTGCTTCCGATTGATGCGGAAAATGATGATCCGGAAACCCTGAACAGGAAGGCTGGCGACAGGTTGTTTGACTGGATGCTCTACGCAAATCTGCCCATTGTATACGGCCTGCTGGCCTATTTCCTCTGGTCTGTTAGCGCTCATTCGTATTCCTATATGGAGTTAGCGGGACTTGTGCTTTCCCTCGGCATCGTGCTGGGGACTAATGGGATCAATGTGGGGCACGAACTCGGGCACCGCCAGCAAACCGGGGAACGGTTTCTCGGTAAGGCCCTGCTTCTGCCATCTCTCTATATGCACTTTTATATCGAACATAATTTCGGACACCACGTACACGCCGCTACGCCGGAGGATCCCGCTACCGCACGTTACAACCAATCCGTGTACTCCTTCTGGTTTAGCTCAGTATGCAGGCAATATGTCAATGCCTGGAAGATACAGCGCAACTTGCTCCGTCAACAGGAGCTTAGATTCTTCTCATTCAGGAATGATATGGTCTGGTACCAGATCATACAGGCCGCATACCTGCTGACTGTTTATCTCATTTTTGGATGGATTGGGATTGGCTTTGCAATTGCCGCTGCGATCGTAGGTTTCCTATTGCTCGAGACGGTGAATTACATAGAGCATTACGGGCTGATGCGGAGCCGGAAGGCTTCGGGCCGGTACGAAAGGGTCCGGGAAGTCCATTCCTGGAACAGCAACCACGTCCTGGGGCGTATCATCCTGTACGAACTCACCAGGCACAGCGATCATCATTATATATCTTCGAAGAAATACCAGTTGCTCGACTGCCATGAAGATTCACCCCAGATGCCTTTTGGGTACCCCACTTCCATGGTCCTTTCATTTATTCCCCCTCTGTGGTTCCATGTGATGAACCCCAGGATCCCTGAAGCCATGAAACCCGCCTTAGGGACGTCCCGCTGAATAGCAGGAAACCCAAACAAGCATTCGTTGCCGTTTTTGGGATTACCTGTGTTACGCCTATCTTTGCCTCTCCAATACCCTATTCATGAATAGACAAGTACGTGTGCGTTTCGCACCCAGCCCAACGGGCCCTTTACACATTGGCGGTGTGCGCACAGCCCTGTTCAATTTTCTTTTCGCCAAAAAGAACAAGGGTTCCTTTATACTCAGAATAGAGGATACGGATCAGAACCGCTATGTGGAAGGGGCGGAAGCGTATATTGTGGAGGCCCTGAACTGGTGTGGGATCCCTTTTGATGAAGGGCCCGGGAAGGATGGAGGCTATGGTCCTTACCGCCAAAGCGAACGCAAGCATATCTACGAGAAATACGCAGAAGAACTGGTAGAAAAGGGAAGGGCGTATTATGCCTTTGACTCGGCTGAATCCCTGGACAATCTCAGGAAGGAAGAGGAAGAAAAAGGAAAGACCTTTATCTACAACTGGCACAACCGGGAAAGATTGCAGAATTCATTGAACCTGACCCCTGAAGAGACCCGCAAAAGGATCGAAGCGGAGGAAGAGTATGTGATCCGTTTCAAGACCCCTCATGAGCAGACCGTACACCTGACAGATGAGATCCGGGGCAGGATCAATATCGATGCCTCTTTACTAGATGATAAGGTATTGTTCAAAAGTGACGGTATGCCTACCTACCACCTGGCCAATGTAGTGGATGACCACCTCATGGAGATCACCCATGTCATCCGGGGAGAAGAATGGCTTCCTTCACTGGCTCTGCACAATCAGCTTTATGATGCCTTTGGTTGGAAACCACCAGTATTCGCACATCTTCCCCTGATCATGAAGCCCACAGGAAAAGGAAAACTGAGCAAAAGGGATGGGGAAAAAATGGGGTTCCCCGTATTCCCTTTGTCCTGGGGCAACTCTGAAGGGTACAGGGAGGCCGGTTATTTCCCGGAGGCCGTTGTAAATTTCCTGGCCATGCTCGGCTGGAATGCCGGGGATGACAAGGAGATGTATACGCTGGACGAACTTATACAAGCTTTCACCCTGGAAAGGGTACAGAATTCAGGGGCCCGATTCGATCCTGATAAGACGAGGTGGTTTAACCACCAATATTTGCAATTGAAGTCGGATCTAGAACTGGCAGAACTTTTTGAGCCTGTCCTTAAGGCCAAACTTGGCAGGGATGAGGGGCCTATGGACAAGGGATTTATCAGAGAGGTGGTTTCCCTGGTAAAGGAAAGGGCTGATTTTGTGAATGACCTCTGGGATTTGAGCTCCTATTTCTTTGAAGCACCCGAGGAGTATGATGAAAAGGCGGTCAAAAAACAATGGAAGGAACCAACACCCGGCATCATGCGTACACTCATCGGGATCGTCCAGGAGGTCGATCCTTTTGAATCGTCCCTCCTGGAATTGAAGGTTAAGGAATGGATAGAAAAAGAGGGGATGTCCTTCGGGATGGTGATGGCTCCCCTCAGACTGCTCATTGTCGGAGGTCTTAAAGGGCCCCACCTGTTCGATATTATGGCGCTGATCGGGAGGGAGGAGAGCATTTCGAGGATTCAAAAAGGACTGGATAAACTTTCCTGAAGTATTTCGGTTTTACCCCGATCTTAAGCGGAATTTAGGAGTATCTTGTAACAGGAAGGCAAAAACAGCGACAAATCCTTTTACGAACCTAAGACGATTCACTAACTAATTTCTATTTCCCATGGGCAACTTTATCCTGATTCCTATTTTTTTCTTCGGATTTATCGTCCTGTTAATGTCCTTTTTTGTGGTCAAACAGCAGACAGCGGTCATCATAGAACGGTTTGGTCGCTTCCTCAGTGTTCGGAATTCCGGATTGCAAATGAAGATCCCCCTGGTCGACAGGATCGCAGGGAGGGTAAGCCTGAAGATCACCCAGCTGGATGTGATCGTAGAAACCAAGACCCTGGATGACGTATTCGTGAAACTCAAGGTTTCCGTTCAATACGTCGTCATCAGGGACAAGGTCTATGAGGCTTTTTACAAACTGGAGTATCCGCACGAACAGATCACTTCCTATGTCTTTGATGTGGTCCGGGCAGAGGTTCCCAAGATGAAACTGGACGACGTCTTTGTAAAGAAGGATGATATCGCCATAGCTGTAAAAGCTGAACTCCAGGACGCCATGCTCGATTACGGATACGACATCATCAAGACCCTGGTGACGGACATAGATCCGGATGCACAGGTAAAAGCAGCTATGAACAGGATCAACGCCTCCGAGCGCGAAAAGATCGCCGCCCAGTTCGAAGGGGACGCCGCACGCATCCTGATTGTCGAAAAAGCCAAGGCCGAAGCTGAAAGCAAACGATTACAGGGGCAGGGTATTGCAGACCAGAGAAGGGAGATCGCGCGCGGACTCGAGGAATCCGTAGAAGTTCTCAACAAGGTCGGCATCAATTCGCAGGAGGCCTCGGCTCTCATCGTGGTCACCCAGCACTACGACACCCTCCAGGCCATTGGGGAAGAGACAAATACCAACCTCATCCTCCTGCCGAATTCTCCTCAGGCAGGTAGCGATATGCTGAACAACATGGTGGCTTCCTTTACAGCAAGCAACATGATAGGGGAGGCGATGAAAAAGGATCAACCCAAACCCAGGAATCCTAAATAAAGCCTCCACAAAAAAATAAAACCCGAAACTAATGCTGTTTCGGGTTTTTTTATTCCACTGTAAGGAAAAAGCAGCTTTTATCCATTTTTAAGGCCGTACAGGCCGTTTTGCTCTGAATCTGAC
>JBFKPJ010000174.1:0-3713 GCA_041628355.1 Muriicola sp.
CCCGGAGATATGCTCTTCGATCAGGGTATCCTTGTACACCAGGTAATTGAGGTTATAAGGGGAGAGCATATGCTCCAGTTCCAGGCCGTAGATACGGGAAGCATCGGCCCGCTTTACGTAGAAATAGATAAAGTTATCATTGAGGATATTCCGGATCCTGATGCGAAAGGGCTTGGAGTTACCAAAGGTGCAGTAGTCCACCGCATCCACATTCAGGTACTGGAAAATTCGGTCGGTACCGTCTGAATGGAGAATGGAATAGACCTTTTTCAGGTTCAGGTCGATCTCGTTCCTCTCGGCATCGGTGTAGTATACCCTTACCCAAAGCGTATCGTTTCCCTCATCGTCATAGACCACCACGGAACCGGCAAAGCGAAGCAGGTCCTCGTACAGGATCGGGATCTCCGTCTTGCGGTTGTACTGATCCAGAAAAGTCTCTAGTTTCTTGCTGACAGGAAACGAGGGTTTCTTCCTGGACATGAGTTTTTCCTGAGCCATCTCTTCTTATCTATTTACCTTTATTTTGTAACAAAACGGGTATTTTCTCGTCAAGTTACTATAAACTGCCTAAATAGCGTACTTTTTGGAAACGATTCTTACGGTCTCCAACCTGACCAAAAAATTCGGATACCTTACCGCCGTCAAAGACCTCTCCTTCTCGATAGAAAAGGGAAATGTCTACGGAATACTCGGGCCTAACGGCAGCGGGAAGTCCACCACCCTGGGGATCGTGCTGAATGTGGTCAACCCGACCAGCGGGTCCTTTACCTGGTTCGATGGGAAGACCACCACGCATCAGGCGCTTAAAAAGGTGGGTGCGATCATAGAGCGGCCCAACTTCTACCCCTATATGACTGCCATGCAGAACCTGAAACTGGTTTGCAAGATCAAGGAGGTACCGGAAGACAGGATCGAAGAGACCCTGCAGCTGGTAGGACTGTGGGAGAGGCGCAACAGCAAGTTCCGGACCTATTCCCTGGGAATGAAGCAACGCCTGGCCATAGCGTCGGCCCTGCTGAACGACCCGGAGATCCTGATCCTGGATGAGCCCACGAACGGACTGGACCCCCAGGGCATCCACCAGATCCGTGAGCTCATCAAAAAGATCGCTTCCCAGGGAACCACCATCCTTCTCGCCTCCCATCTCCTGGATGAGGTGGAAAAAGTATGCAGCCATGTGGTCATCCTCAGGAAAGGGGAGAAATTGTACTCGGGCAGTGTGGACAATATGATGGCCAGCCATGGTTACCTGGAAATGAAATGCAAGGAGCCATCCGCCCTCCTAAAACTATTAAAGGAAGATGAACGATTTGGAAAGATCGAAGAGAATCTGGGTATGGTGACCGCGGTCCTCCGAGAAGAGATGGACCCGGGAGAACTCAATGAATACCTGTTCAAAAAAGGGATCGTACTCACCCACCTCGTATTGAGGAAGGAAAGCCTGGAAGAACAATTCCTCTCTCTGACCAACAACCAGCCCGTTTAAACCTGTCTGAACCCTATGAAGCGACTCCTTCAAATAGAATTCATCAAGCTCTGGAACAACAGATCCAGCAGGATCCTCATCATCTCCTATTTTGTGCTGCTGACCTCCATTGCGCTGGTGGCAGCCATCAAATTCGACATAGGCCCCATACAGTTCCACCTGGCAGAACAGGGGATCTTCAATTTTCCGTACATATGGCATTTCAACACCTTTGTCACGGCCTTCTTTAAACTGTTCCTGGCCATCGTGATCGTCTCCATGATGTCTAACGAATACAGCAACAAGACGATCAAACAAAACCTGATCGACGGCCTTTCTAAAAAGGAATTCGTCCTTTCCAAGTTCCTCACCGTGATCTCCTTTGCCCTTATTTCCACCTTGTTCGTCTTCGCCGTATCCATGATCCTGGGGCTGATCTACTCGGACTATGACGAACTGTCCATCATCTTTTCAGACCTGGAATTCCTCCTGGCCTATTTTGTAAAACTGGTAGGTTTCTTCTCCTTCTGTCTGTTTCTCGGGGTCCTTGTGAAGAGATCGGCCTTCGCTCTTGGCTTCCTCGTCCTCTGGCAGGTTTTTGAAGGCTTTGTCAGGGGAATGATCCGCTGGAAGCTATTCGACTCTGAGACCACGGACAGCGTGATGGGGTTCTTCCCGCTAAACTCCATGTTCAACCTGGTGAAGGAGCCCTTTACGCGGCTGAATGCCGTCCAATCCGTCGCCAACCAGATCGGTGAAAGTATTTCCCTCAACTACCATGTCCAAGTGTACGAGATCCTCATCGTCCTCACCTGGACCTTTATTTTCATCTCTTTGTCCTATTGGATCCTGAAAAAGAGAGATTTGTAGTATATTGTAGTGTTTAGGGAAACGCTAAAAAAAATTGCTACTCCAGTCCTCCCTGTTCGACTAACAGTCCCGCATGCCGGGGGAGTGATTCTTTAGGCTCTTTCCTTCTGAGTACAAAGTCAACACGGGTCTCATGCTAAAGGTCACTGGCCGGAAAGTGAAATTATCACGGAAAGGGGTTGTTTTCGCAAGCCTTTTTGCCCTTTTCATAAGTTTTGATACTGCAGCTCAGACCTGCCCTTCTCCCGTGCTTACGAGCCCGCTGAACGGTGCCTCAAACATTCCCGTGGATGCGGATATCTCCTGGAACCAGGTCCCCAACGTACCCGGATATATCATCTCCCTGGGGAGAACGCCCGGAGGTACGGATATCCTCGACCAGAAATTTGTGGGCAGTGCTACTACCTACAACCCCCCGTTAGGTCTGCCGGAGAACACGACCATCTATGTGACCATTACCTTATTCGACTTCCAGAATGGGAATATAGAGATCCCCTGTGAGAGTGAATCCTTTACCACAGCACCCATAACCCAGGCCCCGGATTGCACGGACCTCTTCGTCCCGACTAACGGACAGGTGGATGTCAACCCTGCCACCAATATCCGTTGGGGATATAAGCCAGGTGCCACCGGATATCGCCTCACCATAGGGACGAGTCCGGGAGGGGGAGAGATCCTGCTGACGACGAATGTAGGTAATACGCTCACCTATAATCCCCCGGCAGAGTTCCCGCCCAATGAAACTATCTATGTCCGGGTGACCCCTTATAACCTTATCGGTGCGGCCACTTCCTGCACAGATTTCAGTTTTACCACCAGCGAGGTGGCGGCCCTTCCCGGGTGCACCTCCCTGATCTCGCCTTTGAACGGGGCGACCAACGTGCCGGTCACTCCCATCCTCGAATGGACTCCCGTTGCAGGTGTTACAGGGTACAGGATCACAGTGGGAAATTCCCCCTTTACGGCCGAAGTACTCGACAATGTGGCCTTCCCCCCCGTCACCCAGACCGGGATCCTTGAACTGGAGGCCAACCGAACCTTTTTTATCACCATCGTTCCGTTCAACGAAGCGGGTGAAGCCATCGGATGCGAAACGGAAACCTTTTCCACCCTGCAAGGCTGCGGTCCATTTTTCGATCCCACTACAGGTGATCTGGTCACCCTTAACCCCGTTATTGATTTTCCTGACGTGATCTCCACCTGTTCCGGTGATTTCCCCCTGGCCTATACGGCTCCGGATATGGCCGATGGATACCGTTGGTACCGGATCGATTCCAACGGGAATGAAACCGTGATCTCGGATACTTCAGAAGTCTCCTTCACGGCACCGGGGTCCTACAGGTACGAGGCCTATACTCTGATCCCCCAGAGCGGTAAC
>JBFKPJ010000175.1:0-3571 GCA_041628355.1 Muriicola sp.
GAATTCATGGGATGTGTGGGTGGAGTTTTTTCAACGTTTCCTCGTGGTCCTGGTCCTCATGACACCTTTTGAGATCCGTGATTTGGGTTCGGACCCTTCGGATATGCTGACCATTCCGCAAAGGCTGGGCAGCGTGAAAACCAAGCGGGCAGGTCTTTGGGTTTGCCTTTTGTTTTTCCTTCTCACATTCGCAAAGGACCAGCTTATGGAAATGGAAATCCTGGGAAAGGGCATCATGGGCCTCAGTCTGGCAGGCCTCCTGATATTTATGCCCCAAAAACAGCCCCCTTATTTCGCCTCGTTCTGGGTAGAGGCCTTTCCCATATTCTGGGCATTTTGTCTTTGGGGTCTCACTAGCTTTATCTAAAGTTCCTTCTGGATCTTTTGCCTGATTTGTTCCTTGGCAGAGTCGCTGAGGAAGTGAAGCCCGGCCTTGCTGAACAATTGAGACAATTGTTTGTTGCGTCGGGTAAAAGAGCTGCAGGTGCTGCAAAAGAGGACGTGCAGCCTAAGTTTTAGTTTTTCCATTAAACTGGCCTCGTGGTATTGCGATTTATTGCAAATCAAGGCGGCTTCATCACATGAGATCATGGCGTGAACCAGTTTTTGTTCAGGCAACCCATCAAGGCAGTTCGGGCCCTGTGGATCATCACCCAAAGGTTAGACGGATTAATCCTGAGTTCTTTACAAATATCTTCAGTAGAAAGTCCGCGGATCGTTTTCATCACAAAGACGCGCCTCTGTTTCTCTGGAAGGGCTTCTATGCATTCCTGCAGGGCCAGACCCAGTTCTTCGTTCTCCAGAAAATCGTTTTCCCTTGTGCTCGACGGGTCCGCCACCTGTTCTTCCAGCCATTCTCCTTCGTTTTCAGAAGCTGTGCTGTAATTTCGCTTTACCTCCGCCTTTCCTTTTTTGGAGTTGATCTTCCTGTAGTGGTCAATGATCTTTCGTTTCAGGATCGCGACCAGCCAGGTGCGTTCGGTGGCCTCCCCTTTAAAATTGTCCGCAGATCTGAGACCCGCGATAAACGTTTCCTGTATCAGGTCTTTGGCTGTCTCCTCATGACCAACCCGGGAAATCGCATAGTTATACAGGTAGTCAGCGTATCTGTCTACCCAGAACTCAGGGGATAATTTTCCGGATTTCATAGCGATTTAATACCTCGTAAAAGTAACGGATTTTGAAGAAATACGGTACTTTTGATTCAAATGCAACAGCCATGAAGAATCCACTGATCTCACTTTTCATTTTCCTGGCCATGCTGGGCTGCAAGGAATCCAGTCAGTTACCCATCACTGAGTTCGATCAGCAAGGAATGTCAAAGTATATCTTGCTGGATGTACGGACCCCGGAGGAATACGAAGCGGGCCACCTGGAGAACGCTATCAACATCAACTGGTACGATGCCGATTTTTCAGAACAGGTGTCCCGGTTAGACAAGGAGAATACCATCTATGTCTATTGTCAGAAGGGTGGGCGAAGCGCAAAAGCTGCGAGCGTTCTCGACTCACTGGGTTTTCATGCGATAGACCTCACCGGGGGTTATGGTGCCCTGGTCGCTGATCCCTCAGACTAAGCCGTTCTTTTCAGCAGACCTGCGCGCTCCAGCAGCGCATCCAGCTTGGGTTCACCCCCTCGGAATTCCCTGTAGAGGTCCATGGGCTTGGCCGTACCTCCCCTGCTCAGGATGCACGCCTTGAATTTCTGGGCCAATTCCCTGTTGAAGATCCCTTTTTCCTTAAAATAGGCAAAGGCGTCTGCATCGAGCACCTCGGCCCATTTGTAGCTGTAGTATCCCGCGGAGTACCCTCCCTGGAAGATATGGGAGAAGGCTGTACTCATGCAGGTTTCCGGGGTATCCTCATAAAGTTGTGTATCCCCGAAAGCCTCGGTTTCAAACTCCTTTACCTGTGTTATTCCGGACGGGTCATGGGCATGCCAGGCCATGTCCAGAAATCCAAAGCTCAGTTGCCTCAGGGTGGCCATGCCCTCCATAAAATTCGAAGACTCCTTGATCTTATGGATCATTTCCATCGGGAGCAGTTCCCCGGTCTCGTAATGGTGGGCAAAGTATTCCAGGGCTTCCTTTTCAAAACACCAGTTCTCCATGATCTGGCTGGGAAGTTCCACAAAGTCCCAGTAGACGGATGTACCGGACAAACTGGGGTAAGTGGTATCAGCGAGCATGCCGTGCAGTGCATGGCCGAATTCGTGAAAGAGGGTGGTGACCTCGTTAAAGGTGAGGAGGGAAGGCTTTGATCTTGTCGGTTTAGTAAAGTTGCAAACGATCGATATATGGGGCCTTTCGTTCTGTCCTCCTTTTTTGTATTGCGGCTTGTAGGAGGTCATCCAGGCTCCGCCCCGCTTCCCGGGCCTGGGGTGAAAATCAGCGTAGAATACGGAAACGAGATCTCCCTTTTCGTTCCTGACCCTGTAGGTCCTGACCTCTTCGTGGTAGGTCTCTATGTCATTTACTTGTTCAAAACGCAGGCCGTAGAGTTCCCCGGCGATCCGGAATACCCCGGAGATCACATTTTCCAGCTTGAAGTAGGGTTTGAGTTTCTCATCATCCAGATCGAATAGCTTTTGCTTCAGTTTTTCCGTGTAATAACTCCCATCCCACTTCTGAAGTTGGCCGATCCCATCCACTTCCCGGGCATAGTCCCGCAGCGTTTCAAATTCCCTGAGGGCGGCGGGCTTGGCTTTCTGTTTTAATTCCTCCAGGAATTCCATCACCTTCTCCGGGGTCTCAGCCATGCGTTCCTCCAGGACGAAATGCGCATGGGAATCATATCCCAGCAATTGGGCCCTCTCATGCCTTAGCGAAGCGATCTTCAATACGAGTTCCTGATTGTCCAGCTCGTCCCTATGGAATCCTTTACTGCCAAAAGCGATGGATAACTTCTTCCGGAGCTCCCTGTTTTTCGCATAGGTCATGAAGGGGATATAACTCGGGTAATCCAGGGTGATGATCCATCCTTCCTTTCCTTTGGACGAAGCCAGCTGGGCGGCTGTCTCCTTTGCGTCCTCGGGCAATCCCTCGATCTCCTCTTCCCTGGTAAGGTGCATCTCGTATCGGTTGGTCTCTGCCAGTACGTGTTCCCCGAAGGTCAGTTTGTGCCTGGCCAGTTCCTTGTCGATATCGCGCAAGAGGGCCTTCTTCTCCTCAGGCAGGTGAGCCCCGTTACGGCTGAAATACTTGTACTTTTTTTCTAGGAGCATCTGTTGTTCGGTGTTCAGGTCCAGGGATTCCCTTTCTTCATACACCTTTTCCACCCTTTTGAAGAGCGCCTCGTTCAATGCGATATCATTGCTGAATTCGGTCAGCATAGGGGAAATTTCCTGGGCCAGGGCCTGTATCTCCTCGTTGGTCTCGGCGGAGTTCAGGTTGAAGAAAAGACTGGATAGCCTGTCGAGGTGTGGTCCTGAAAATTCCAGGGCTTCCACCGTGTTTTCAAATGTGGGGGCATCCCTGGAATCCGCGATCTCATCGATCTCAAGCCGGGCTTCTTCCAGGGCTTTTTCAAATGCGGGCTTAAAATATTCGTTCTTTAAGGAACTGAAGGGAGCC
>JBFKPJ010000176.1:0-3540 GCA_041628355.1 Muriicola sp.
GACCACGAAGATCAGGTGAAGTGATTTTATATAGTTGTAATACTCCATTTTATTTAGTTTACTTGAATGGCCCCTATCCCGCTTTCCCATAATTCCTTGTTATAGGTCGGGATGGAGGTGTGGATGATCTGTTCTGCCCTTTCTCTCAATTGGCCCCACTGCGCATCCAGTTCTTCCTTGCGCTCCCTGGATCCCCGATTGACCCGAGGGATCTCGCTGTTCGTGGCATTAATCAGGTATATATACTCCGCCGTGAACTTATTGGGGAAGTTCTCCACATCGTCGTAGGCCTGGGATTTTCTCTGGATCATGTCCTCATCCCAGGCCACCAGTTCTGTAAGCAGTTTTTCTCCCGACGACTTCAAAGCACTTTTTTCCATGCCCTGCAAAAGGGTTCGCAATTGTGCCTGTACCTTAAAAAGCCTGTTGACCATGCGGTGCATGGCATTCAGTTCGGCCTCCATATCCGTCATAAAAGCGTCGTATTCTGCGTATTCCTCCGCTGTAACTTCAAAACCGGGAGTAGAGAGAATGTTTCCCGTGGTGACAGCGGTCTGGTCTCCCATCGTGAGGCGTATCTCATACTTTCCGGGCGAAGCCCGGTGTCCCGCAAACCCTGCCTCCATATATACTCCGGGTATGCCTTCAAGGATGGGGTGATTCATGTCCCATACAAACCTGTTCAACCCTTTCTCTTTGGAAAGGACGGGTTTAGGAGGCGGACCGCCCCCGTTGTGCTCCTGGTAGGTAGTGTCCTTCTCCGAGGTGAAGGTGCGGATAAGCCTGCCCTGCTCATTTCTGATCTCCATGGTCAAAGGGATCTGTGCATCGACTTCGGGCAATTCGTAATACAGTACCATCCCGTTCGCAGGGTTAACCCCTTGCAGGGGATGAGTCCCGTCAAAATCCTTCGCATCCCCGCTTAACGGACTACCCCAGGAAGCATTCAATGCATCCTCTGGCCGGTAGATCCTGAATCCTGGCTTACCTGGCATATACTGGCCCAGGGCCGCGAGGTCGTCGAGTATCCAGAAGGATCGGCCAGAGGTGGCTACGAGAAGATCTCCTTCATGCACCATCAGATCCGTGATCGGAGCTGTAGGCAAATTGAGCTGGAAAGGTTCCCAGGAGGTTCCGTTATTCCAGGAAATGTAGATCCCTTTTTCCGTTCCGGCATACAATAGCCCCTTTCTGGCAGTATCCTCCCTGACCACACGGGTAAAAGAACCATAGGGTATACCGGTACTGATCTCAGTCCATGACTTCCCGTAATTGTCCGTCCTGAACAAGGCCGGGGTATGGTCATTGAACTTATAGCGCGTGGTGGCGATATAGGCTGTTCCCGGATTATGGGGAGACACTTCTATGGCATTGATCAGGCATTCTTTCAGGCCTTTGGGCGTTACATTTACCCAGTTCTGGCCCCCATCACGGGTAATATGTACGAGCCCATCGTCACTCCCGGTCCAGTAAACCCCTTTTTCATGAGGGGATTCTGTCATGTAGGAGATGGTACCGTAATTCTCGGCTCCGACTGCCTCCACGGTATAAGGGCCCCCGCCTTTCCCTTGCTTCTCATCTATGTTCCGGGTGAGGTCCGGGGATATTTCTTCCCAGGTCATCCCCATATCCCTCGTCCTGAGTACGAGTTGGGCACAATGGAAAAAAGTGTTGGGCTCGTGCTGGGATCGTAAGATGGGTGCATTCCAGTTATAGAGGTATTTCATATCCCGGGCTGCCCGCCCAAGGTATTGTATCGGAGCGGCCAGGACCTTGGTGCTGGCTTTGGTCTTCGCATCCAGCAGGTCTATATAACCCAGGTAGCTTCCACCCATCACATAACGCGGATCATCGGGGTCGAAAGCGAGAAATGCGCTTTCCCCTCCGGCCGAATAGGCCCAATCGCGTTCCCCTATTCCCCCTGCGGAGAGGGACAGGTGGGAGATCCTGACTGAAGTATTATCCTGCTGCCCTCCGTAAAGATTGTAGGGAAAGACGCGGTCTGCATTGACGCGGTAGAATTGAGCCGTGGGCATGATGTCCAGTGATGACCAGGTCTTCCCGTAATCAAAGGTGATAGCCGCCCCCCCATCATCTGCGATGATCATGTTCCGGGAGTCCGAGGGATTGATCCAGAGGTCGTGGTAATCCCCGTGTTTGCCCTCGATCTCTTCCCAGGTTTTACCGCCATCTATGGACCTAAGCGCCTGGGCACTCATGACATAGACCACGTGTTCGTTATTGGGGTCCGGGAATACTTCTATATAATACCAGGCACGCTGAACGAGCCTGTTGTCCCCGCTCACCATCTTCCAGGTATCCCCGGCATTTTCGGAGACAAAGAGTCCGCCCAGGTCCTTGTCAGAGTCACTTTCCACAAGAGCGTATACTTTTTGAGGATTGGCCTGGCTTACCGCGATAGCCATTTTTCCCTTTTCATCGGGAAGGCCGTTGTGGATCTTTTCCCAGCTGTCCCCTCCGTCTGTGGACTTGTACAAACCGCTGCCTTCGCCCCCGCTGATCACTTTGTCAGGAGTCCTTTGGTGGTGCCACATACTGGCGTAGATCACCTCAGGGGTAGACCATACCATAGAGAGTTCATTGCATCCGGTGAGTTCGTTGACAAACAGGACCTGCTTCCAGGTGGTTCCGCCATCAGTACTCCTGTAGATCCCCCTTTCCCGGGTTGGTCCGTACAGAGCCCCCTGGGCAGCTACAAAGACGATGTCGGGGTTGGTGGGGTGGATCAGGATACGGGCGATATGCTGGGTCTTCTCCAGGCCGATCTTTTTCCAGGTCCTGCCTGCATCGGTCGACTTGTAAACCCCGTCCCCATAAGAGGTCATCACCCCTCTGACGGCGTGTTCCCCCATGCCACAATAGACTATATTGGGATTGGAGGGGGAAACGGCCACGGCTCCCACCGAGCCCATTTCAAAGAACCCGTCAGATATATTTTCCCAGCTAACTCCGGCATCCGAGGTCTTCCACAGACCCCCGCCCGTTGTCCCCATATAATAAGTGAGCGGGTCACCCACCACACCGGTGGCAGTTACAGAACGCCCTCCGCGGAAAGGGCCGATATTTCTGTATTTCAGGGGCTTGAAATACGATTCTGCCGTTTGGCCGATCAGGGTTCCGCTGACCGCAAACAGGAGTAGGATTATGTTGATTTTTCTCATTTAGGTGGGAATTTTTGCAGGGATTATTACATGAGTATTATGAAAAGGCCCGCTTTTTATCGGCGGGCCTTCCTGTAATCAAATTCTATTCTTCAACAAAAAGATAATTCAGTTTCAGGGCGTTGAAGGAATCATTAAATGACTTGATCTCCTCACTGACCAGCTTGTCGAACTGGGACAATTGTTTCTCTATCTCAGCGGTGAGTTCATTCTTAACCATAATATCCTGGGCGGTGGGATGGAAGTCATCAATGGAGACCAGGCTATTCAGATGGGCGAGCTTGTTGGTCAGCTTGATGGGGAAATTCAGGGGATCCTGTCCGCTCCTGTTCTGGGTCTGATACAGGGCTTTCTCCAC
>JBFKPJ010000177.1:0-3537 GCA_041628355.1 Muriicola sp.
TCAACCACAGGAAAATCCTCAGCGGGATCGCCGAGGTGATCGGCGCTTCCGACAAATTGATCCCTTTTACCGTAGCCCTCGATAAACTGGATAAGATCGGTGAGGAAGGGGTTATCAGGGAGATGGCAGAAAACGGGATTAGTGAGGCGGCCATTCAGAAGGCGATGCCGCTATTCACCATGAATGAAAATACAGATCATCCTTTACACATTTTATCGGATTACCTGAAGGATTCTCAGATCGGGAAGGAGGGGATAGCAGACCTCACCTTCATTTCGGAGAACATTGAGAAGTTAGGTCTCAAATGTTCCAGCCTGGAGTTGGATGTCTCCCTGGCCAGGGGATTGAATTATTACACGGGCGCTATTATTGAGGTCGCTGCTCCCGAAAAAGTAAATATGGGCTCCATTGGCGGTGGGGGCAGGTATGATGACCTGACAGGAATCTTCGGCCTGAAGGATCTCAGCGGGGTCGGGATTTCGTTCGGACTGGACAGGATCTACCTGGTCCTGGATGAACTCGGGCTATTTCCTGATACTGTGGCCGAATCAGTGAAGGTGATGTTTGCCAATTTTGGCGAAAGGGAGGCCCTGGCAGCCCTTCCCCTGATCAGGACCCTGAGGAAAGAGGGGATCAATACGGACCTGTACCCCACAGATACCAAGTTGCAGAAACAGCTCAAGTACGCGAATAACCGAAAGATCCCCTATGTGGTGCTCCTGGGCAAGGATGAACTGGAGCAGAATACAGTGGTGATCAAGGATATGGCCAGGGGAAGCCAGGAGACCTATCCCTGGAAAGATCTTCAGAAATTCATCGACTCCCTATAGATTTTTTCGAATGGCATCGATCACTGCGTCGTAGTAGGATAGGTCGTGGGGCACGTATTTCGAAGGTTTTCGATCTTTTTTCAGCTCTTCTTCCCACTCCTCCAATGGTAAAAGACGGATACCTGCTACTTCCTCTTCCTGTACCTCAAGGTTTGAAATTGGCGCTTTCAGAACAGATATGTAGGTATGGTGGAATTCACAATCGACGATGCCATTCTCATGCTTTTGGACTGACTTATAAATGCCGACAGGGATCAGGTCCTCTTCCCGTACCTCCAGTCCTATCTCTTCCCTGACCTCCCTCAAAGCAGCCTGTGTGATATCTTCACCTGTTTCAATATGCCCTGCGACCGAGACGTCCCATAGGCCGGGGAAGGTCTTCTTTAAAGCAGAACGGAGCTGCAGGAGTACCTCCCCGGGGGGTGTAAAGAACCATATGTGGACCGTGGGGTGAAATACCCCTTTTCGATGTGCATCGGATTTCAGGATCCTTTTGCCGGTATGCCTGCCATCCTCATCCAGTACGTCTACCCACTCATCCATCTCTTCAGGTGTTTGGTGCAGGGGTTTATTCGGTGCAGCAGTTATTTCAATCGAAATAGCTGAAGGTCTCCCCGGGCTTGATCGTCAGAAGCGTCTCGTATATGAGGCGGATCACATTCTCCACATCGTCCTTGTGGACGGTCTCCACGGTGGTGTGCATATACCTTAAAGGCAGTGAGATCAGGGCAGAGGCGACCCCTCCGTTACTGTAGGCAAAGGCATCTGTATCCGTGCCCGTGGAACGGGACGAAGCCATGCGCTGAAATGGGATCTTTTTTGCCTCTGCGGTCTCGATGATGCGCTCCCGGAGTTTGTTCTGTACGGCCGGGGCATAGGAGATCACAGGTCCTGCACCCAGTTCGGTATGGCCCTGGGTCTTTTTTTCGATCATGGGCGTGGTAGTATCGTGACAAACATCCGTAACGATGGCGGCATTGGGCCGGATCGTCTGGGTGATCATCTCTGCTCCGCGGAGTCCGATCTCCTCCTGGACGGAGTTGGTCACGTACAGTCCGTAGGGGAGTTTCACCTTGTTCTCATGAAGCAGCCTGGCCACTTCCGCGATCATAAAACCACCTGCGCGGTTGTCAATGGCGCGGCATACGAATTTGTTCTTGTTGAGGATGTGGAACTGGTCGGGATAGGTGATCACACACCCCACATGCACCCCGAGTTTAAGGACCTCCTCTTTGTTCTTCGCGCCCACATCGATAAATATATTGTCCAGTTGAGGCG
This sequence comes from Muriicola sp., assembly GCA_041628355.1. Taxonomy (GTDB): domain Bacteria; phylum Bacteroidota; class Bacteroidia; order Flavobacteriales; family Flavobacteriaceae; genus Muriicola. Next base: position 2,109 of record JBFKPJ010000177.1, read on the forward strand.
GCTTTTCCTTGCTCTTGTCCCGTGTATGGATGGCTGGCCAGCCAAAAATACCTTTTACAATTCCGTTTTTGGTATGGATATTGACCCATTTGGATGGAGCGATCTGGTGGTCGCTTCCCCCGTTGCGGATCACGTAGATCAGACCTTCGTCTGTGATGTAGTTCACGTACCAGGAGATCTCATCTGAATGGCCTTCGATAACGACCTTGTAAGGTGCTTCGGGATTGATCACGCCTACGGCGGTTCCGTAGGTATCTGTGATGAACGAATCGACATAGGGTTTTAAATAGTTCATCCAGAGCTTCTGACCTTCCCATTCATACCCGGTAGGAGAGGCGTTATTGAGGTATTTTTCAAAGAAGGCGATGGATTTTTTGGTAAGTACTTTACTCTTGCTCATGAAGGTTTCACATTTGCATACAAACTTAGCAATATTCACGTTTAATTAATAACCTTGAAAGCCCTTTATGTGTAATTTTGACCAGGGAATAAACCGAGTGATGAGACCTTTTTTTAAGTATGTCATCTTGAGCGTACTGGCAACCGTGACAGGCAGGGTCGGTGCCCAGGTAAAGGATGAGCCTCTGGACTCCATCCAGGAGAAACTGATCATCATGGAAGGGGATTCACTTTTTCGCGCTTCCATTGCGCTGGATGAAGTATACCTTTTTGGGAAGCTCGATTTCGATTCCTATGAAGACAAGCTTCGCTATTATATCCTGAAGAGAAAGACGCTTAAAGTGTACCCTTACGCCAAAATGGCCTCAGAAAGGCTGGTGAATCTTACAGACAGCCTGGGACTCATCAAATCCAAAAGGAAGCAAAAGAGGTACACCCGAAAGGTTCAGAAGTACATAGAGGAGGAATTTTCAGAAGAATTGAAAAAGCTGACCAGGACAGAAGGGCAGATCCTGGTAAAGCTGATCTATCGCCAAACGGGTAAGACGGCCTTCGACCTGGTCAAGGAATTGAGAAGCGGGTGGAGGGCGTTCTGGTATAGTACCACAGCGAAAATGTTCAAGATCAGCATCAAGGAGGAATTCAATCCGGAATTAGTCCACGAGGACTACCTGATAGAGGACATTTTGCAGCGTGCATTTGCGGAGAGAACCCTACAGAGGCAGGAGTCCGTTCTGGACTATGATTACGCTTCCCTGACCAACAAATGGAACCAGCAACAAAAACAGAAAAAATAGTTGCGCAAAAGGTTCACATCCCTTATCTTTATAAGCCTTTTTTACCAGGAAATACTGCAAAATCCTAGTTTTGAAGGGCTTAATTCGGGAGCCTAATTTTTTTCTTAAAAATACTTGAAAATATATTTTTAATTAAAAAAAGGGTTCTATATTTGCACCCGCTTAGCGAGAGATCGTTGGGTGTATTAAAGAAGATCATAAGTTCATTGATATATTGGTAGACAGCGAATTAA
>JBFKPJ010000178.1:0-3523 GCA_041628355.1 Muriicola sp.
ATTGGCTAAAAGGGACATCCAGGTCGATTTGCCCTTCTTCCACCAGCTTCATCAGCAAGGGGAGGGGTCCCAGGATCTTGGTAACCGAGGCCAGATCGTAGAAATCGTTTTCCCTTACGGGGATCAGGCTGTCATAGGTGTGGTAGCCGTATGTTTTGTGAAAAATGATCTCCCCTTTATGAGCGACCAGGACCTGGGCCCCTGGGAAAGCCTCATTTAATATACCATACGTTATAATAGAGTCTGTTTTAATGGAAAGCGAAGCAAGATCTTCATTGTCAATAGTTTGACTCTGACACGGAACCAATATACCAAATAGTATAAATGAATAAACCAGTGATTGCCTAAAGCTCATGTTAGCTCTATTTTCTACTCTTCAGGGGCCGGAAAGAGGTGTGCGATCTTCTTAACTCAAAAGCCTTACGGCCTCTTTGGCGAAGTAAGAGGCGATAATATTGGCACCGGCCCTTTTGATAGCGATCAATTGCTCCATCATGACTGTATCGTGGTCTAACCATCCCCTGTCTGCTGCTGCTTTAAGCATGGCGTATTCCCCTGAGACCTGGTAGACTGCCAGGGGGACATCGACTACTTCCCTCAGGTCGCGTACGATATCCAGGTAGCACAATCCAGGTTTCACCATGATGATATCTGCTCCTTCGTCTATATCCATTTCGGCCTCTTTGATCGCCTCGAGTCGGTTTGCGGGATCCATCTGATAGGTCTGTTTATCTTCAGGCGCTTCTTTGGAAGCCACAGGAGCCGATTCCAGGGCGTCCCGGAAAGGCCCATAAAAACCACTGGCGTATTTGGCTGCGTAGCTCATGATGCCGGTGCTGGTGAGTTCTTCATCCTCAAGGGCTTCCCTGATGATACGGATCCTGCCATCCATCATATCGCTGGGGGCTACAAAATCGGCCCCGGCCTGGGCGTGAGTGATGCTCATTTGGGCGAGTACTTCATTGGTGGCGTCATTGAGGATCTGCCCCTTTGCCACAATCCCGTCGTGCCCATAGGTGGAGTAAGGATCCAGAGCCACATCGGTCATGACCAACATATCCGGGCAGGTTTCCTTGACGGTTTTGATGGCCCGTTGCATAAGCCCATGGGGATTGAGGGCTTCTGCCCCGGTATTGTCCTTGAGGTTATCGGGGATCTTTACAAAAAGCAACACCCCGCAAAGTCCCATATCCCAGAGTTCCTTCACTTCCTTTTGGAGCAGGTCCAGGCTGAGTCGGTAATAGTTGGGCATAGAAGGTATTTCTTCCTTCACCCCGTGGCCTTCCACCACAAACAGCGGGACCAGAAAATCAGCGGGTTGTACTACGGTCTCCCTGACCATCTTCCGGATGGAGGGATTGGAGCGTAAGATTCGGTTTCTTCTTAATGGATACATGGCAAGATATTTCTTTTTAAAGGTACGGGAATTGCACCAGATTTATAGGGTAATTTCTCCCTTCAGATACGGGACAGCCTTTCCGGAAATTAACACCCGGTCTCTCCTGAGTTGGCACCTCAGGTCTCCGCCTCTTTGGGAGAGTTGTTTCGCGCTAAGATCCGTTTTGCCTAAGGCTTTTGCCCAATAGGGGGTGAGGGTGGTATGGGCCGATCCGGTCACGGGATCTTCCGGGATGCCGCACTTAGGGGCGAAGAATCGGGAAACAAAGTCCGACTCCTTACCCGGGGCGGTTACGATGATACCCCTGGCATCCACCTTGTCAAGCAGAAAGAAATTAGGCTCCATTTCGCGTATCTCCTGTTCGCTTGCGTAAATCAGCATATAATCCGTTTTCCCCTTAAAAACCTTTAGTGGTTCTCTCCCAAGGGCCTCCTGGATCTCCTTAACCGGGGATATCTCCTCCAAGGGGTCAATCGGGAAATCCAGTGTGAGCTCCCCTGTCCCTTCCTTTTTTACGCGAAGGGATCCGCTTCGATCCGAATGGAAATGGATGAGGTCTGATGGGTGCCCGTACTCGTGAAAAAGCACCCAGGCCGAGGCCAGGGTGGCATGGCCGCACAGGTCTACTTCCAATTCAGGAGTAAACCAGCGGATGTGATAATCCTTTTCTCTTTTTACCACAAAGGCCGTTTCTGCCAGGTTGTTCTCCATGGCGATCCGTTGCATGGTCTCCTCTTCCAGCCAGGAATCCAGCACGCATACGGCAGCCGGATTTCCCTGAAAAAGTTTAGCAGCAAAGGCATCAATTTGATAGAGCGTGATTGTTTTCATAACGCTTGAGATTATTTCTTTTCTACCCAGTTCTTTGGGGATTTCAGGACTTCCACCAACCGGGCTTCCCGACTGCCGGGTTCGGGATGATGGTCATACCGCCATTGAACTTTTGGAGGTAGACTCATCAGGATGCTTTCTATCCGGCCATTAGTTCTCAGGCCAAAGAGGGTCCCCTTGTCGTGAACCAGGTTAAACTCCACGTACCGCCCCCTACGAATCTCCTGCCATGCCCTTTCGGCCTCTGAATATTCCAGGTCCTTTCTTTTCTCCACGATGGGAAAATAGGAAGGCAGGAAGGAATCGCCCACTTCCGTGACAAAATCATACCATTGGCGCAGGGAAAGTTCCTCTCCGGGTCGGCAATAGTCAAAGAAGAGTCCGCCTACCCCCCTGGCTTCATCCCTGTGAGCATTCCAGAAATAGGTATCGCATCGCTCTTTGTACCGGGCATAGAATTCCGGGTGATGGTTGTCACAGGCCTGTTTGCAAACGGCATGGAAATGCACTGCATCTTCATCAAAAAGATAATATGGGGTCAGGTCCTGTCCTCCACCAAACCACTGGTCGACCACCTTTCCCGATTTGTCATAGAGCTCAAAATACCGCCAGTTGGCATGTACGGTAGGAACCATGGGGTTGACCGGGTGGAGGACTAGGCTGAGGCCACAGGCAAAGAAATCGGATTCTCCCACCCCGAAGTAAGCCTGCATGCTTTTGGGAAGGGGACCGTGCACGCGTGAGATATTTACCCCGCCTTTTTCAAAGACTGCACCTTCCTGTATTACCCGTGTCCTTCCACCACCGCCTTCCGGACGGTCCCAAAGATCTTCCCGGAAGGACGCCCTTCCGTCAATGTTCTCCAGCGAGGAGCAGATCTTGTCCTGGAGGGATTCGATATAAGCATAGAATTTTTCTTTCATGGTACAGTTTTTATGAGATGAACAAGTCGGGTTTCCGGGGTTTGCTGAATTTCCTCGAGGGAACCGACCAGCAGGGAGTTCTCTGTCATTTCGAGGAATAAGGAGACACATTTATCTGTTTTCTTCGTTTCCTCCTCTCTGAAAAGGGTCCTGCCCACCGCATTGTTATGCAGGTCCATGGCATTAGTAAGGGCGTTTCCGGGTAGGATTTTTTCATGCATGTCTGTGATCATTTCGGTCCATCTCAGGACTTTTTCCTCTTTCTTTACCACAAGGGCACATTCTTTGGCGATCATCCAGTTCCACAAGGCGTGCCTGAAGGCATTGGCCGGTGTATTCCTTCGGTGCTCATGGTCGAAATGCTCATCAG
>JBFKPJ010000179.1:0-3500 GCA_041628355.1 Muriicola sp.
CCATGTGGGGGGTGGGTTTTTCCGTTACAGCACGGACGCCGACTGGAAGGTGCCCCATTTTGAGAAGATGCTCTATGATAACGCCCAGTTGCTGAGCCTTTATTCAAAGGCGTATGCCATTTACAATGAGCCCGTCTACAGGGAGGTTGTGGAACAGACTGTCGCCTATCTGGAACGGGAGATGAAACGGGAAGAAGGGGGATACTACGCTGCTATCGATGCCGACAGCGAGGGGGTGGAAGGTGCCTTCTACACCTGGAAAATAGAAGAGCTTAAGGCACTGCTCGGGAGTGAATTCGAATTGTTTTCGGACTACTATTCCATATCTCCTGAATTCGCCTGGGAAAAGGACCGGTATGTACTATACAAGAGGAAATCAGGCCCTGACTTTGCCGAGGAACACAACCTCTCCCTGTCACAGTTAAGGACAAAGGCTAAAAATTGGCAAGAGGTACTGTTGAAGGCGAGGGGCGAACGGGAGGCCCCCAGGAAGGACGACAAGATCATCACCTCCTGGAACGCCTTGCTGATCAAAGGCTACCTGGATGCATACAAGGCCTTTGGGGACACTTCCTATCTCGACCGGGCCAAGGGTATATTTGAAACTCTCAGGTCTGATGCCTACATCAACGGACGACTCCTTCACTCCTTTAAGACCGGGAGTAAGCGGGAGGAGGGTTTCCTGGAAGATTACGCTTTCCTGGCCCGTGCAAGTTTTGGGCTCTTTGAAGTGACCCTGGATACGGTTTACCTCGACTTTACTACCGGGCTGATGGAGACGATCATGTCTGATTTTTACGACGAGGCTTCCGGCATGTATGAATACAATGACAATTCTGCTCTCATCTCCAAGATCATCAAAGTGGACGACGGGGTCATTCCTTCCCCCAACTCGGTTGTCGCCGAGACCTTGGTCAAACTGGGACACCTGAAATACGACAAAACCTATCTGGAGCGGGCAGATGAAATGATAAAGACCCTGAGCCCGAGAGTAAGCGAAGCCATTGTGAATTACGCCTTATGGGCAAACCTGTTGCTTTCCCAAACCAGAGGTTATTACGAAGTGGTGTCTGTTGGCAATCAGGCGGAGGCATTGACCACAGAGTTACATGGGCAATTTATTCCCAACGCCTTAGTAGTGGGAAGTTCAGTGGCCAGCGACCTGGCCTTGTTCAAGGACCGGTTCTTTGAGAATGAGACCCTGATCTACGTCTGTACGAACAATACCTGTAAGAAACCGGTAAAGTCCATTACGGAAGCCTTGCAGCAATTGCGGGAATTCCGGAAGAATTGACTCTCACCAACTGTAAGCTATCGCTATTTCTTGCCACCAGGACGTGGCGATCACCATCGATGATGATCTCAGCCATGTCTTTTACGTCCCCGGGGGTAAACCATCCACTGTCCCTGTTAGTGACAGCTGTGAACCCACCTTTTCCATCCCCTTTGAGATACAAGCCATTACTGGCATCATTCCTGGGCGTTTCCACCTCGGAGCTGTATAGATTGCCCGCTATGACAACATCAAGATGGGAATCCCCGTCGAAGTCGTCAACCAGGATCTGGTTGATGCTGGAGAGCTGGGCCAGGTTGGGCAGGTTGTGGGTCACAAACCCTGTCCCGGTATTTTCGACATACACACTGGCAAAAGAGGTCACCTGATAATGCAGGGCATCCTCCAGGTACTCTTCTGTATACACATCTTCCAGGGTAGCTGTCGAGAAAGAGGCATAATCCTCAAATTTTTTCTTGATCCCGGGCATTTGCTGGGAAGAACATTCCCTTCCCCTCAGAGGATATTTCTTGCCCCCATTGAAATAGCTCAACACGATGTCCGAAGTCCCGCTCCTGTCAAAATCGTGGTAATAAATATCGAAGGTCTCCTGCTCGCTGGCCTTGTATTTGTAGTTGAGGCCGAGATTACCGGCAATGTAATCCGGATCTCCATCCCCGTCAAAATCTCCTTCCTGAATACTGAACCACCATCCCGTACTGCCGTCCAGCCCTGTTTCGGTGGTCACATTCCTGAATGTACCTCCCTCATTTTTCAATACGGTCAGGGGCATCCATTCCCCGGTGACGATAAGGTCCAATAGTCCGTCCTGGTCGTAATCTGTCCATAGGGCATCTGTGACCATGCCCAGGTCGTTGAGCATAGGGGCGATATCGGTCGTGATATCCCGGAACTGGGCGCCACCTTTCGCAGTACTGACATTTTCCAAAATATAGCTCGCAGCCGGTAGAGGATATTGACCGGGGACAAGTCGGCCACCCACAAAAAGGTCGAGATCTCCGTCCTTGTCAAAATCAGCAGCCTTCACCCGCGAACCGCTGCTCAGCATAACTGGTAAGGCTTTCACAGCCCGTTGCAATAGCCCCTGTCCGTTATTGAGATACAGCCGATCTTGCAGCAACTCGGATCCGGCAGGGAACTCATTCCCCCCGCTGACCATATACAGGTCGTTGTCCCCATCCCCGTCTGCATCGAAGATAAGGGCTCCGAGGTCTTCATATACGCTATCCCTGGCGACAGAAGGCAGGACCTGCTTCTCAAAGCCCCGGGATGTTTTAAAATAGATCCCTGCAGGATGGTTAGAAGCACCCCCGACCACAAAGTCGTCTTCCCCATCCCCGTTGAGGTCCCCAACCGCCATCCCGGGCCCGAACATGGACGTCTGGTGGGGGAGTAGGATCTCCTTTATGAAATCGTTGTAATAGTTCTCCTCATGTCTGAAGCCGATCCCCAATTTCGAAGGATCTTCCATGGCAAACTGCTGCTCCTTTCTCTTTTTCTCTTTTTCCTGAGCTGGTATTGCATCCTCGTAATCCAGGGTCAGGGTGGTATTTAAATCGACTCCCGTCAGCAACTGTTCCCTCCCATCGGGCCAACGTACGAGGAGGCTGTCCAGTTTTTCAAGGCTCCCGAAACCAAAGTGCAGTTCAGGGGCCACAGAGGACTGAAAACCACGGGTGAGCGTCATTTCCTGGAATTGTTGTTCCCCCTTATGTAAGGAGCTAACCTGTACACCCAGACCAAAGGGGTTCAATTCCGGGCCCTTGAACCGGAGTTTCAACGTTCGATTCCCGGAAGTTCCCAGGTTCTCAAAAACAGAGGCCTTATCATCTATGTTGTTTGTAACGATTTCCAGATCGCCGTCATTGTCCAGATCGACATAGATAGACCCGTTGGAAAAACCTTCAAAGGAGATGCCCCATTCCGTGTTTACCTGTGAGAAGGTGAGGTCTTTGTTGTTCCTGAAGACAAAGTTGTCTATGGGTTCAGAGGGGATGGCCAGGGAGCGTTCCAGGAGGTTGTCCATGGGTCTGCCTTCCTTCTCCCAGTTGAGGAAGAAATCCCGGTTGTTGATCTCCCTTCGTGTACCGTTGGAGATAAAGATGTCCTTCCACCCGTCATTATCGAGGTCCGCAAACAGGGGTCCCCAGCTCCAGTCGGTGGAAGAGACGCCCGCCAGCCTGGAAATATTGCTGAAATCGGGCAG
>JBFKPJ010000180.1:0-3439 GCA_041628355.1 Muriicola sp.
CCCGGGGGACTACCGTCCCTCTTCCCCCTTGAGTACAAAATATCTTCCCACCCCGAATTAGGAAAGCAGGGGAGGTATTGGCTGACGCACTAGCAACCCTAACTCGAAGTAAGCCTTAACAGGAGGTCCTCACTTATTCATTCCCCGGGGGACTACCGTCCCTCTTCCCCCTTGAAGACAAAATAATCCGCAATACGGAAAAGACCCAGCAAGAACTTCCCCAAGAGAAAGACAGCTTTTCGTTTTTATGGTATCTTTAGGTCAAACAAGGATCCCATGCTCAATAAAATCCCTTCCCTGATCTTCTTATTCATCGGATTAGTGGTATTTGCACAAAAAGGACCCGTTAAAGCGCTCGTTGGCGGTACCCTGATCGACGGGTACGGTTCACATCCCATTAAAAACAGTGTCATCATCATCCAGGGTGAACGAATCCTCGCAGTAGGCAACCAGGATAACACACCCATCCCCGAAAATGCCGAAGTCATCTCCACAGAAGGAATGAGTGTCCTGCCGGGACTATGGGATATGCATGTGCATACCATGATCAACGGACACGCCAATTACGATTACTGGGATAAAACCTATCCGCCCCTCTTCAAGGATGTGATCATGCCCGCGTCCGCTCACCAATTATTGATGGCCGGTGTGACCAGTGCCAGGGACCTGGGTGCCCCTCTCGATGCAAGTGTAGCGGTCCGTGATGCGATCAACGCCGGTAAAATTCCGGGCGCAACCCTCTATGTGTCAGGCCCTTTTATACAGCATAAACCCTATCCAGGAACGGAAGATTTTCGTTGGGGTGTGAACGGTCCCGAAGATGGAAGACGAAAGATTCAAAAACTCGCCAAAGCGGGTGTGGACGTCATTAAGCTGGTCGACCAGGACCAGATGACCATGGAGGAATTAAAAGCCGTAGTAGATGAGGCCCATAAGAATAACCTCAAAGTGGTAGCCCACGGGCACCGGCCTGAAGAGATCAGGAGGGGACTGCAGGTAGGGGTCGACTGCTTTGAACATACCGGACTTTCCTCTGCCCCGGCTTATCCTGATGACGTAATGGACATGATCCGCGAACGCACGGCTCAGATGAACCTGGGGCCCCTGTTCTGGTGCCCTACTGTCGAAGGTCTTTACAATTATGAATACGTCCGGGACAACCCGGAAAAACTGGACAATGATTCATGGCATCTCGGGTTGCCAGATTCCGTGATCCGGGATATCAGGGAGAGTATCAAACACCCCGATCAACTGCCTTATTTCCAGCTGACACCCATCAGAAAACCTACCCTTCGTACCAAGATCAAACAGCTAATGGATGCGGGCGTCGTGCTGATGATCGGGACAGACAGCGGGATTCCCATGAAATTCCACAGCCAGTCTACCTGGAACGAACTAGACGTTTGGGTGAATGAATTCGGCATAGACCCCATGTATGCCATACGGGCAGCTACTTACTGGCCAGCCCTTTGGATGGGCGTAGCCGAAGAGGTGGGTACGATCACCCCCGGCAAATATGCAGACATCATAGCGGTAAATGGGGATGTACTGAGATATATCAGCCTCCTACAGGATGTGGATATGGTCATCAAACACGGAGTGAGATACAAGTAAATGACCCTAGATTCCTTTTATGTCTGAAAAACCCCACTACCACCAGGAAGAACGGCTGAATACCCTTTCACATGGCTTAGGCATCCTCCTTGGATTCGTCGGCACTTATTTTCTCTGGCAGGTCCACGACCCCTCAAACCCCAGGGAAAGCTGGAGTGTTCTGATTTACAGCAGCTGCATCATATTGCTGTTTACTGCCTCCACTTTGTACCATGTGGTGAACGACCCCAGGATCAAACAGAAATTGAGGGTGCTCGACCATATCAGTATCTATTTTCTCATAGCCGGAACCTATACGCCGGTTGCCCTGCTAACCCTTTCTGATTCTAAAGGGATGACCCTTTTTTACATTGTTTGGGGGATTACCATGGCAGGAAGCTTGTTTAAGATCTTCTACACGGGTAAACTGGAATACCTGTCACTGGTACTGTACCTGGTGATGGGATGGCTGATCGTGGTCGACTTTCCTTTCCTGTGGGAGCAATTGTCATCATTCGGTGTCACCATGCTCTTTCTGGGGGGAGCCTTTTATACCCTGGGGATCGCCTTTTACGCCATTAAAAAGATCCCCTACAACCACTTTATCTGGCACCTTTTTGTCCTGGGAGGGGCTATTAGCCACTGGTTCCTTATCTACGAGGATGTCTTCTAGGAGTCTAAGTACTCATAGTACTCCAGGATAAATTCCTCTAATAGTGCCATATGATCCCGCAGGAACAACATGGCTCGCTGCCAGCTGTCCTTATCGTGAATACTGAGCCCTTCTCTTTGAACATAGATCCGCTGAATGCTCTTGCCGCTTTCCAGGGGAAAATCGGGATGGTAGAATGCGTCTGGCAAGTATTCGGTCTGGAGGATCGATTGGAGGGATACCAGTTTCTCCCACAAATACTGCTGCCTGTCATCATCCACCCCTTCCAGGTCAAGGGATACCATTACCTTGGTAAGGTCAAAATGAAATTTGAGGATAATTCCGCTTATTCCTGTCCGGTACAACATCCATTTTCTGGGAAACGACTTGCCAAAAGAGGTCCAAAACTGCTCCCTGAGTTGTTTGGATTCCTTCTTTGAAAACATCTAAATAAAATATGCGATGAGAAACCCCAGACAGATCACCCCCAGTTTTCGGATATTAAACACGTGCTCCTTGGAACTTTCGAAAAGGATGACTGTGCTGATGTGAAGCAGGATGCCGATCACAACCGCTGTAATCTGCGGCCTGAATTGATTGATGATTTCCAATTGGCTGGACAACAGGCTTCCCAGAGGGGTCATTAAGGAGAAAACAAGGATAAACCCGATGGCATAGGAGGTCTTTAATTGAGAGTTCAATAAGAACATACTCAGGATGATAGCAATGGGAATCTTATGGATCAGGATGCCAAAGAGGATCGGACTCGAATCGATAAGTGGCAGGCCTTCCATGAATGAATGTATACTCAGGCTGACAAACAACATCCATGGAAATGCCGTATTCTCATCCTGCCAATGTATATGCCCGTGTTCTGCCCCTTTTGAAAATAATTCCAGGACGATCTGAAGAAGGATCCCCAGGACAATGAAGATGCCGATAGATTTGGGATCTGTTGAAGAATAGACCTCTGGAAAGAGGTCGAAGATCGTAAGGGCGAGCAGGAACGCCCCGCTGAAGGATAGAAGATGTTGTAGTCCTGAGGATTTTCGCGGTTCGGCAATCGCTACAAAACCAAAGCAGAAAAGGACCGTCAGGATTAAGAATAAGTACCGCATAGATGGATGGCCTAATTAAAGGGCCGTATTCTTGTCTCGCTCAAAATTAATGTATTTTTACCGCTAATTCAGGACA
>JBFKPJ010000181.1:0-3366 GCA_041628355.1 Muriicola sp.
ACGGCGATGCCAAGGAACGTATGGGAGTCCTCGTCGAAGCTATTCCTATGTATAACCTCCGGGAGGAAGCCAAAAATTTCCATGTGAAAGGGCGGGGCAATGGATATGTGATCACCCTTGGAGAAGAACGGCTCTATTTCTCAGGAGATACAGAAGATATCCCTGAAATGAGGGCACTGGAAAACATCGACAAGGCTTTTGTTTGCATGAATTTACCCTATACCATGACGGTAGACAAGGCCGCTGATGCCGTCCTGGAGTTTAAACCGAAACAGGTGTACCCCTATCACTACAGGGGCAGGCCGGAAGTAAGTGACGTCGCCCGGTTCGCAGAACTGATCGGGAAAAACGATCCGGAAATTACCGTTGTGCAACTCGACTGGTATCCCTCAGATCCTTATTGAAAGGAATCTTTAACGAATCAATTTCTTGTATTTGAGGCGCTTGGGCGTGAGGTCTGCTCCCAGGCGTTTTTTCTTGTTCTCTTCGTATTCGGAGAAGGAGCCTTCGAAGAAGTAGACTTGTGAATCCCCTTCAAACGCGAGCATATGGGTACATACCCTGTCCAGGAACCACCTGTCGTGAGAAATGATCACGGCACATCCGGCGAAATTCTCAAGCCCTTCTTCCAGAGCCCTTAGCGTATTGACATCCAGGTCGTTGGTAGGCTCATCCAACAGCAGGACGTTCCCTTCCTCCTTCAGGGTCATGGCCAGGTGCAGCCGGTTCCTCTCACCCCCGGATAACATGCTGACTTTCTTGTTCTGCTCACTGCCCGAGAAATTGAACCTGCTGAGGTAGGCCCTGGAATTCACCTGTCTGCCTCCCATCATTATCAATTCCTGCCCGTCGCTAAAATTCTCCCATATGGTCTTGTCCGGATTGATATTGGAATGGCTCTGATCTACATAGGCCAGTTTGGCGGTCTCCCCTACTTTGAATTCGCCTTTATCCGGGGAGATCTCCCCCATGATCATCTTGAAGATAGTGGTCTTTCCTGCCCCGTTGGGACCGATGATCCCGACAATGCCCGCCTGGGGTAGTTTAAAATTCAGGTCCTCATACAGCAATTTTCCATCATACCCCTTACTCACGCCTATGGCTTCGATCACATTCGTTCCCAGTCTGGGACCGTTCGGGATGTAAATCTCCAGTTTTTCATCCAGTTGCTTCTGGTCCTGGCTCAACAATTTGTCGTAGTTGTTCAGACGGGCCTTCTGCTTGGTCTGTCGGCCTTTGGCCCCCTGTCTCACCCATTCGAGCTCGCGTTCCAGGGTTTTTTGCCTCTTAGAGGCCTGTTTGGTCTCCTGGGCCAGTCGCTTGGATTTCTGGTCGAGCCAGCTGCTGTAATTGCCTTTCCAGGGGATACCTTCTCCCCGGTCGAGTTCCAGGATCCAACCGGCTACATTATCGAGAAAATACCGGTCGTGGGTAACCGCGATCACGGTCCCCTTGTATGTAGCCAGGTGGTGCTCCAGCCAGTGTACGGACTCCGCATCCAAATGGTTGGTAGGCTCGTCCAGGAGGAGCACATCGGGTTCCTGTAACAGCAGCCTGCAGAGGGCTACCCTCCTCCGTTCACCTCCGGACAGTACGCCGATCTTTTTATCGGGTTCAGGAGTCCTGAGAGCATCCATGGCGATCTCGAGCTTGGTATCCAGTTCCCAGGCGTTGGCTGCATCGATCTGATCCTGCAAGGCGGCCTGTTTGTCCATGAGCTTCTGCATCTTCTCTGCATCCTCATAGACCTCCGGCAGGCCGAACATATCGTTGATCTTGTTGTATTCATCCAGGACAGCCACCGTTTCGGCTACCCCTTCCTTGACCACATCCATCACTGTTTTTGTGTCGTCGAGCTGGGGTTCCTGCTCGAGGTACCCCACCTTATATCCCGGTGAGAAGACTACATTGCCCTGGTAATTCTTGTCTACCCCTGCGATGATCCTCAGCAGGGTGGATTTCCCTGATCCGTTAAGACCGAGGATACCGATCTTGGCTCCGTAAAAAAAGCTCAGGTAGATATTCTTCAGGACGGGAGTATTGGCATTCTTATAGGTCTTGGTGACCCCAGACATTGAGAAAATGACCTTTTTATCGTCTGACATGTAGTGGAATGTATGTGTTAAGTTGGATAAAGGCGGATGGAAAGATATAACAAGTTCTAAACCCTGCCTTTAAGAGCATTAAAGACCCAGGCGATCGCAAAAAAACCAATCCCCACGGAAGCAAATCCCCAGCCGGCTACATCGTCATATCTAAAAGCACCCAGTGCGATCAAAGCACAACCCACAAAGATCATGATAAAAGTGGCCCATGCCAGGACAGTATTCTTATTCATCCCCATTTGAATTAGTTTAGTTCTGTCAAATATCGTAAAAACTGAGTAAATCGTTTTCCCATTAAAAAACTTTATCCCTCGAAAGGAAAGCGTATCCCAGTAATCTCCCTGATCCGATCCAGCAGGCCTATCAGGTCGAGACTGTGCTGATGAGACCAAAGCGGACTCTCAAGGCGGTCCTCCGAAAGGCAGCTGTGGACCTCCTCTATTTCGTACGTATAACCCTTCCCCACCTTCGGAAATTCAAATTCTTCCTGCTTTCCATCTGAGAGGAGTGAAAATCCTTCGGCCTCATGCCAGCGCGGATGTATGACGAAAGTGCCATCCGTCCCGCCAATAGTAGCTGACATCAGACTGTTGGTACCCAGGCTGCTGAACAACAGGGCATGGGCCCCCGGATAATAAAAGGTGACCGAGGTCTGGACTTCCGTGCCGGATTCCAGGAACTTGGCATGTGCCTCAATCCTGTCTGGCATACCCAGGATCAGATATGCGAGGAACACAGGATATATGCCGATGTCGAGGAGGGATCCACCCCCGAGTTCCGGATTCAGGACCCGACTATCAGGATTGCGATCCAGGGCAAAAAAGGCAAAATCGGCATGGAGGTACACGATCTCCCCTGCCTCACCGGCGTCGATACTTTTTTTGATCTCCTGAATGGATGGGATAAAACGGCTCCAAAGGGCCTCCATAAAAAAGACCTTGTTCTTACGGGAGGCGTCAACCATTTGTCTCACTTCAGCCTGATTGATCCCAGCCGGTTTTTCGCACAGGACGTGCTTGCCTTTCTCCATGGCCTTCATACTCCACTCAAAGTGTTCTGTATGCGGCAGGGCGATATAGACTACTTCCACCTCCTCACAATCGAGCAAAGTCTCGTAATTGTCAAAGGCATAAGGGACCTTGAATTCTTCCTTGAATGCCTTTGCCTTGACCAGGGATCTGGAAGCGACTCCCATGAGTGCAGCGTCATGCACCAGGGCGAGATCCTTAGCGAATTTCTGGGCGATGTTCCCAAGCCCGAT
>JBFKPJ010000182.1:0-3305 GCA_041628355.1 Muriicola sp.
CAGAAAACTGGCCAGGGAACACCGGGAGATCGTCTCATTGAGGTTCGACCGGGAGCGGAGCAACCTGCAGGATGTGCCTCTGCATATCAGGCAGCCCATGATGGAGATCTACCAAAAATATTCTGAAGGCTGCGTGCGACTCGATGACCGGAAATGGCATACTTTTACACCCGATAGGGCCTTTATGAACCAGCCTTATTTCTTATTGAAGAGCGATGAGTACAAAACGACATAAACCCACCTTCATGTGGGAAGAGATGACCTGGCCCGAGCTCGAGGAGTACCTGAAGATCGTGGATACAGCCATCCTGCCCTGCGGGGCCATAGAACAACACGGGCCTCATCTGCCCGTGGATATCGACTATTTTGATGCCAAGTACATGGCGGCCAAGGTGGCAGAGGCCTGTATAGATCCAAAACCCCTGGTTCTGCCCCCGATCCCCTTCGGGGTCTCCTATCACCACGAGGATTTTAAAGGGACCCTGAGTGTGACGAATGATGCCCTGTCACGTTTTGTATACGACCTGGGGATGAGCCTGGCCAAAAACGGGATCAGGAAGATCATCATCCTCAACGGACATGGGGACAATGCCCCAACGCTGCACTACGCGGCCCAGATGATCAACAGGGATGCCAAGATCTTCGTCTGCGTGGACACAGGGGAGACCAGTGATGTAGCACTCTACAAACTCATTGATACACCCAATGATATACACGCCGGTGAGCTGGAGACCAGTACCACCCTGGCCATTCGTCCCGAGGTGGTCCAAATGGACAAGGCGGTGAACCAGACGCTTCAATTCGGGAGTAAGTACCTCGACTTCGACAGTGATCACGGGGTGAACTGGTATGTGAGGACCAATAAACTCTCCGAGAGCGGGGTCATGGGCGATGCCACCAAGGCTACAGCCGAGAAAGGGAAAAAGATGTGGGAGCTCATGATCCACCACATGGTGAGTTTCGTGGAGTCTATCAAGAATTCTTCCCTGGATGACCTCTACCAAAAACGTTACTGATGAAAATAACGGGGGTTTCGTACGAACGATGGGATCTTACCCTTTCCGTTCCTTACACCATCGCCTATGAAACGGTAGACCGCACGAGCAATTTCATCCTGAAGCTCGAAACGGACGGCCCCCATGCAGGCTTTGGTTGCGCTGCTCCCGACCTGGAAGTGACGGGAGAAAGTGCGGAAAATGCTCAACAGGTGATCGAACAGACGGTGCTCCCTTTTCTGAAAGGCCGCTCTCCTTTTTCCTATACCCGTATTCTGGAAGAGCTCAAATCCCTCTGCCCTGAGAGTCCGTCCGTTTGGGCCATGGTAGACATGGCCCTGCTCGACCTGGTCTCCAAAAAGGCCGGTGTGCCCCTGTATCGCTACCTGGGTGGATATCAGGACTCCATTGAAACGAGTATCACCATCGGCATCCTTGAAATGGAGGATACCCTCGCCATGGCCAGGGATTATACCAAAAGGGGATTCAGGATCCTCAAGGTAAAGGGGGGTGTAGACCTGGAAAAGGACATAGAGCGTATGATCCGACTTCGGAAGGAATTCCCGAATGCCATACTGAGATTCGACGGCAACCAGGGGTACAGCGTGGAGGATTCCATCGCATTTGTCAGGGCCACCCAGAAAGTGGGGATCCAGATCTTCGAGCAGCCCACCAAAACGAAGACGGACCACACCCTGGGGGAAGTAACCCACGCCGTGGGCATCCCCGTCATGGCAGATGAAAGCCTGAAAACCCTGGATGATGCTTTCCGGCTTGCCCAGCACGATTTGATCGACATGGTAAACATCAAGCTGATGAAGGTGGGGGGTATCCTGGAAGGGATGCATATCAATTCCGTGGCCAAGTCGGCCGGACTCGAAGCCATGGTGGGTTGTCTGGATGAATGTTCCCTGGGGATCTCTGCCGGACTTCATTTCGCCCTTTCCAGGCCCAACGTCCACTTCGCGGACCTCGATGGGCACCTCGACCTCGAAAACGACCCCTTCCGGGGACTTTTCAGGCTTGAAGGAGGGATCCTGTACCCTTCTCAGGTTCCCGGGCTGGGCCTGGTGGAGTAGCCTGCCGGAGCAAAACAGGAAATAAGCCTTATTTTTGTAAAAAAACAAGAAGATCGTGATTGAAATAGAAAATATTGAGCTCACATACCTGAGCATGGATGATTATCAGGAATTGAAAGAGGCCATGATTGAGGCCTACACCTCTATGCCCAATGCCTACTGGCGCGAACACCATATTCAGAAACTCATAGAACTCTTCCCGGAAGGACAGGTGGTCATCAAGATCAACGGGGAACTGGCAGGCTGTGCCCTCTCCCTGATCGTGGATTACAGCCAATACGATGTAAATCACACCTATAAGGAGATCACGGGGAATTACACATTTAGTACCCATACGGAGGAGGGCGACATGCTCTACGGGATCGATGTGTTCATCAAACCCGAATTCAGGGGACTTCGACTCGGGAGGAGACTCTATGACTACCGAAAGGACCTGAGCGAGCGCCTGAACCTCAAAGGGGTGGCATTCGGGGGCCGTATACCCAATTATCACAAGTACGCCGATACTCTTTCCCCCAAGGAGTACATACAGAAGGTGAGGAGGAAGGAGATCGCGGATCCCGTCCTTAATTTTCAGATCTCCAACGATTTCCACCCGGCCAAGATCATCAAGGGCTACCTGGAAGGGGATGAGGCCTCCAACGAGTTTGCGGTCCTGATGGAATGGAAGAATATCTACTATGAGAAGCCGACCAAAAAGGTGGCATCCCTGAAAAAGACGATCCGGCTGGGTCTTATCCAATGGCAAATGAGGCCTTATAAAAACCTGGATGAGCTGCTGCAACAGGCCGAATATTTTATTGATGCCGTATCGGGATATCGTTCAGACTTCGCCCTCTTTCCCGAATTCTTCAATGCACCCCTGATGGCGGAGAACAACCATCTCGGGGAATCTCAGGCGATCAGGGAACTGGCAAAGCATACCGAGGATATCGTAAAGAAATTCTCGGAGTTCTCCATCTCCTACAATATCAATATCATTACAGGGAGTATGCCCGAAATGAAGGACGGAAAACTGGTAAGTGCAGGTTATCTCTGTCGCAGGGACGGGAGTATGGAACGCTATGAAAAGATCCACGTGACCCCGGATGAAGCCAAGGTCTGGGGGATGCAGGGAGGAAACGACCTCAAGACGTTCGATACGGATTGCGGCAAGATCGGGGTCCTGATCTGTTATGACTCCGAATTCCCTGAGCTCAGCCGGCTTCTGGCCGATGAAGGCATGGACATC
>JBFKPJ010000183.1:0-3298 GCA_041628355.1 Muriicola sp.
AGCCACCCCTGGAGCAATGGCGGCGATCCCGGTTAACTGACCTTCCTGTATGCGCTTTGCGGTCTCAGCCGTATCCACGTCCTCCACCATTTTGATGTGTGGCTGGGTCTTGAGATACTCCCGGCACTGCAGCAAAGCCATGGGATGCGAACGCACTTCCCGCAGATCGGAGAGGGTCTGGCCTTTCAGCCCCATGAGGTTATGGTGGATGTTGAGGTAGTGCTCCCCTATTATGTGGAGCCCGTTCTCATAGACCAGGGCGTAGTTGGGAATAATGGAACCTGCGATGGAATTTTCAATAGCCATTACGCCCTTGTCGGCATTGCCGGCCAAAAGTTCATCTACCAGGCCGTGGAATGAAAGGCATTCCACAAGGTCTATATCCTCCCCAAAGTATTCCCTGGCCACCTGATGGTGGTTAGAACCCTTAATTCCCTGAATGGCGATTCGTTTCTTCACGACTGAGATTCAAAAAAAAAGTCCCGATTTCAACGGGACTTGATATATACGGTATAACACCTGGCTACAACAGTCCCTTGCCCCTTTCAAAAAAGAAGTAAAAATAGAAGCTGTTCCAGGTATTTAATTTCATTGCGTTCTTTTAAAACTCCTGCTAAGGTAATTATTAAATCGAGAATCCGACATTTTGTCCTTCCTTTTTTTCAATGTCCCTTTTTTAGGGCAAAAAACTGTAAAAAATGTTTCAAAGTGATGAATTTGCTGAAAATTCTTCAATCCTTAATTTTCCTGTTGCTCATCTTATACCGGGAGACATCTACTAAAACACCGGGATAAATCCTGAGAATTCTATGCACTTTCTTTAATTTTAGGGCGAAAATCAAACGCATGTCG
The DNA here is from genome assembly GCA_041628355.1 of Muriicola sp. Classification (GTDB taxonomy): domain Bacteria; phylum Bacteroidota; class Bacteroidia; order Flavobacteriales; family Flavobacteriaceae; genus Muriicola. The sequence goes on from JBFKPJ010000183.1 coordinate 853, forward strand.
ATCGTAGTCGAAAACCTCAGCAAAGCCTATAAAGGACAACCTGCCCTGAAAAATGTCTCCTTCAGGGTAGACAAGGGTGAAGTAGTGGGTTTCCTCGGGCCCAACGGCGCAGGGAAATCCACCCTGATGAAGATCCTTACCACCTACCTCAGCGCAGATGAAGGCAAGGCCTGGGTGAACGGCTATGACGTAGCCACAGAAGCCAGCCAGGTACAGAGGAGTATAGGTTATCTCCCTGAGCACAACCCCCTCTACCTCGAGATGTATGTGAAGGAATACCTGGCATTCATCGCGGAGCTGTACGGCGTACCAAAAAGTGCAGTTCCTGAAAGTATTCAGCAGGTGGGACTTGAGAAGGAAGCTGCTAAAAAGATCGGGCAGCTTTCCAAGGGATATCGCCAAAGGGTAGGCCTGGCCGCCGCCCTGTTGCACCACCCGGAAGTCCTCATCCTGGATGAGCCCACAACAGGGCTGGATCCGAATCAGCTGCTCGAGATCAGGAAATTGATCCGGGAAATAGGTAAGGACAGGACCATCCTCCTTTCCACCCATATCATGAAGGAAGTGGAGTCAGTCTGTGACAGGGTGCTGATCATCAATAAAGGTGTTTTGGTTGCCGACAAAAAGCTGAAAGAACTCCGGGAAGGCACCGAACAAATCATTGAGGTAGAGTTCGATTACCGGGTGGAAGAGGCCTTCCTTTTAAAGATTCCCCATGTGACTCATGTAAAGAATCTGGCGGGTTTTGTCTATGAGATCACCTTCAGCCATACGGAAGACATGAGGCCGGCCGTATTCGACTTCGCCCATGACAACAAATTGAAGACCCTGCAACTCAGCCGGAAGAATAAGAACCTGGAAAGCCTGTTCACCGAACTTACAGGCCCCTGAATTTTCAATTAATCCGGTAAATACCTCACCTTTTTCACCGCCACGGAATCTATTTTCCCCCGGGAAAAGTATACCGGAAAATATCTGTCTTCTGCCCAGGGCCTGAACAGGTTGTCGTAAAAGGGACTGGCCGGGTCGCCGGACTGGCCGGGTCCGTTCGTCCCCACCGCCTTATCCCAGTCGCCCGTACTCACGATCATCCGGAAGGATGCTCCGCTGCTTTGCCTGTTGTTACCACCCGTGGAACCAGGGGTAAAGCCGTTACCGCCCCTGGGTACTGGACCAAGGTTAAGGGAATCTGCCCATGGCTTATTGACGGCCCTTCCCAGCGGGTGTATGAAATAAGCGTGCTTGTATTTTTCCTGGCCATAATACCAGGAATTCATATCATCACCAAGGGTCTGGCGAAGATGTTCAACTGATGCCGTAAAGGCCTTTGAGAGGAATTCGTCACGCCTTTTTAATGCAGGTTCTTTAAAACGGGATTCAGGTGACTGGATCCAGTCCATCACTCTTTTTAACTGGATCCCCCCTACAATCCCCTTGGCTTTAGCAGGGATAAATTCTTCATCTGCCTTTTTCCGCAATTCCCTCTCGAAAGCCACATAGATCCCTGCCTCCACACTTTCCGGAAGAAGTCTGAAATCCCACGTAAGCAATCGATCCCGGGCCTTTGCAGCCATGCCTTTCAGTTGAATCCCTGAAAGCATTGAAACCAGCTTACGAGCCGGGAGGGAAAGGTAATCTACCTGCAGGGCCTTCATTTCTTCCATGGAGAATTTCCTGTCGGAATCCAATACCTCCCCGATCCGGTCACCCCTGTAGGGATCAGACCATTCATAGCCAATTGCGTCCCAGTGTTCATAGGTGTCAGGGGTCACATTCTGGTTGGCCGTGGCGATATAGCCCCTTTCAGGGTCTGCTTCATGGGGTTTCTCCCTGATCGGAAGATATCCATCCCATTCATACCTCCCGTCGCCGGGTACCGGAACCAGTCCGCTGAAATTCCTCCGTACCGGGGCAATCCCTACGGCCTGCCACCCTATATGGCCTTCCTTATCTGCCCAGATCATATTCTCCCCGGGGATATGGCTGTACTCGCAGGCCTCCCTGAATTCTTCCCAGGTACGGGCCTGATCCATCCTGAGGGATGCAAGGTAAGGTGAGCCCCCCGGTTCGAGCCAGGCACATCGCACAGCATAGGCTTTCAAATTCAGACTGTCTACAAAGGTGACCGGTCCGTGGCGGGTATATTTCAGGTCGACCTCTTCTGATGCTCTCCCCTTTACCGGGATGCTCTCCCGAATGGTTACCATGGTTTCCCACCCGTCCTTGTATTTGTATTCATCTAAATTATCTGGATTCAGTTCGTATACGTACAGGTCTTCCCCATCCGTACTGAAAACGGTAAGACCCCATGCTCCGTATTCATTGTGCCCAATGGAAATCCCTGGAATCTCGGGTTCACCCCCGCCGATCACGTTCCAGCCCGGAGCTACCAGATGAGCCATGTAACGGAGGGAGGGTACAGCTATGGTGCGATGCGGGTCATTCG
>JBFKPJ010000184.1:0-3253 GCA_041628355.1 Muriicola sp.
GTTTCTCGCTGCGTGTTATGCGCTTTACACCGTTTTTGACAACGTTTACACTGCCCTGGGCTTCGGGCTTATCTGGGGTCTTCTCATTTTTAACCTCGACCGTTTCATCGTCTCCACTATCAAGAAGCGAAACAGTTTTAAAAGTGAGTTCCTCCAGGCCACCCCGCGGATCCTGCTGGCGGTCATCATCGCCGTGGTAATCTCCAAACCCCTGGAGATGAAAATATTTGAGAAGGAGATCGACCGTGTACTGCTCGAGCAGAAAAATGAATTCACCCTGGCCAACAAGAACCAGATCGCTCAACAATACACCCCGGTAGTGGAGGATCTGGAACAGGACATCGCTGACCTGAAGGCAGAAGTAGCCGCCAAGGAAGCCGAGACCAATGCCTTGTATGACATCTATATCACAGAGGCCGAAGGTACCGCCGGCACCATGCTGCTCGGAAAAGGTCCGGTCTACAAAGAGAAGAGGGAAAAGCACGATGCTGCCCTCCTTGAACTCAGGGAACTGAAGGCCGACAACGCTGAACGCATCACCAGTATCGAAACTCAGATCCGGCAACTCAACACCGATTACGAAACGGCGGTAACAGACTCCCAACCCATTATAGACGGGTTCGATGGCCTGATGGCCCGGATCAGTGCCCTGGGTGAACTACCCTGGTTCCCCTCCTTTTTTATCTTCCTTCTGTTCCTCGCCATAGAGACTGCACCCATTGTAGTTAAATTACTGGCTCCCAAAGGACCCTATGATTTTAAGCTCGAAGAAGAGGAGAGCACTGTCGAGGCCTGGGTGACCCAAAAAGTGGAACAACGACAACACATCATGGCTACGGATGCTGCCTTGAATGAAAAAATTTACGGGGAGATACGGGAAGAGGAAAGAGTGTACGCTCACAAAAAACAAAAGGCCGAAGAACTCCTCAGACTACAGGCCGATGCCTTCCACGAATTGCAGGTGAAGAGTCTATAGCTCAGAGCGCGTCCAGGGCAGCCTTAAGTTTTTTTGTGAATCCGGCCACCACCAGGTCATAACTAAGATCGGTCAGTTCCCTGATCAGAGCTGCAGGTAGCTGCTCCAGGTAAATGGTATTCCAGTGGGTCTTGCTCATGTGATAAGCGGGCATGACTACTCCGTCGTATTCCTCCCTGAGTTGCACGGCCCTTTCGGGTTCACATTTCAGGTTTGCCTGGGAAGGTATCCGCTCAAGGGGGACCAGGGCAAACATTTTGCCCATCACCTTGAAGACCAGGGTGACCTCATCAAAGGGAAATTCTTCCGTGACCCCTTTTTTGGCAAGGCAATATTGCCTGAACTCTTCCACATTCATCTAATGCAGTTTGCTTTATTCTGAGGGCAGTCCCAGGGCATCATAGATGACGATCTTATCCCAAAGGTGGTTAGACTCCTCTATAAAGTCGAGGTGTGCCTTTTCGGTTTGATATCGGTCCTGATCCTCTGCGGAGGCAAAGGTTACGATGAGGTTGTAGGTATAAGTGTCGTCCACGATCTCCCGGGTGGCTTTGGGCGGTCTCCCAAGGAACTTAGTCTTGGCGTAGAGGGAGCGCTCCATAAACCGCTCCATGGATGCCTCAAAGGCGGCCTTGTCTTCCGTACTGTCCGGGTTCTTCAACCAGATGTAAACCGAGTGCACAAACGCAGAGTCGAATTCGGTGGTGGTTTTCTCTTCCTTGCAGGACAGGAGTACCAACAGGACAACAGGCAGGAGGATGATCTTTTTCATGATAATATATTATTTAGACTGTTCCCATTTCCAGGGATTTGCGTTCACTTTCCCGAAGTTCCAGGGCTGAATAGTCGAGTTTCCAGCCGATGGTCTCTACCAGTTTGCTCATCAGCAGTACCGCTTCCAGGGCTTCCCTGCGGGCAGTATCCATGAGTCCGCTTTTCGGGATCTTTTCACGGATGTGCTGAATGGCCTCCTGGTTCAAAGCCGTAAGGTCGTTGGGCTTAAAGGCGTTGAACAGACCGTTTTGTATGTCGTAGAATTCGAGATTCGGCTCAATGGAGAGGACCTGTGGTTCCGGGAAATTTGCCAGGATGATCTTCTTGTTGGCAGCGTCTGCACGGAGATCGATCTTTTGCAGGTCGTAGCCGATATGCGCCTTGGCATTGATCACGATCAGGGCTTTTTTGGTGCTGCTCACCAGGCTCAGGAACCGTTCCCTCCTGTTTTCGTATTTGTAGATTTCGGCAAAATCCCCTTCCACAGAGATCAGTTTGCACACGCTTTTGATGCGTTCCAGCAGGACGGTCGACTGCCTTTCTGTAGTCTCCCGGTTCTGTCTTTTCCTGAAAAAGGAATACACCCAATACATGGTTATTGCCCCCAGTATCAGGCCTAATACCGCTTCTATTAAGCCATCCATAATGCCGACTGTTCTGTGTTGTCTTTAAAGGTAAGGAAAGGTACAGACATAGGACTTTCTTACTGAATTTTATAGAGTACTGGCCGACTTGGGCTGGCATCGTTCTCGATAGGGGCGAATTGTAACTCCAGCAAATACTCCCCGTCTTCGATCATGTGCGGTACATAGATAAACTCAGTGATGGTGGATCCCAGCCGCATTTTGGCATTGATCCCCCAGAATGCCTTGTGGGCGAGTAATTTCCCCTCATCCTTTTCCCTGTCTACCGAAGGCAGGTCTACCAGGAGGTGCTCAACTCCCTTTTCCACCAGGAGTTCCATAGCCTCTTCCGTTAAATAGGGCGGATTTGTATGGGAGTACTGTCGGGTCAACTTTCCCCGGGTATTGGGAAGCGTTCTGATCACGAGTGCCTCGTACCGGTCCTCCTTCAGGGTTTTCTGCATCTGTTTCCGGGATATGATATGATCCTTCCCTTTTTTCTCCGGAGCAAGGGTGATCAGCCAAGCGTGGAAAAAGAAGCGTTTCAGGGCCTGGTTTACAGACTGAATCTCCGGGGTGATATGACCCAGGCATTCCGTATGCGTTACATGGGCATGAGGGTTAAAGGTGATGTCATTGAAATTAGTACTGGCCCCTTCCCGAATACTGCCCGTAAAATCTCCTGCCCGGTGAGGTTCGATCCTCGGTGGATCCACATACCAGGCATTCACATTCTCCGGGCCGTTGCGCAAGGGGATGGAGATGTCCATGGGTTTGTTCAGGTCTGCCTCTACCCTCCGATCCCCGATCTTAAAGGAAATGATCATCTCTGGTAATGTATCAGGGGTTTATTGTTTCTTTTCTAAAGGTAGCATAAATA
>JBFKPJ010000185.1:0-3117 GCA_041628355.1 Muriicola sp.
CCGTCTATCTGCTGGCTGTTCCTGTCGATGGTGGCGATGAGGTTGTCTACTTTCTTACTGCCGGCGAACATGATGGCCTCCCAGTTCTGCCCTTCCTGCAGTTCCCCGTCTCCGTGAAGGCTGTAGACCAGGTGCTTGTCCTCGTTGAGCTTCTTGGCCAGGGCAGCACCTACGGCTACGGACATGCCCTGTCCGAGGGACCCCGAAGCGATCCTGACCCCGGGCAGACCCTCATGGGTGGTGGGATGTCCCTGCAGGCGGGAGTCCAGCATACGGAAGGTGTTCAGCTCTTCCAGGGGGAAATACCCCTTTCTGGCCAAAACACTGTAATACACGGGGGAAATATGCCCGTTAGAGAGGAAGAAAAGGTCTTCCTCTATGCCATCCATATCGAAGGTATCCTTGAGTTCCATGAGTTCGAAGTAGAGAGAGACGAAGAACTCAGTACATCCCAGTGAACCGCCCGGATGGCCCGAGTCTACTTTGTGGACCATTCGCACGATGTCCCGGCGTACCTGTGTGGCGATCTTTGCCAAGTCTTGTTTTTCTGCCATATGACCGTCTTGATTTCGGCCCTAAAAGTAACCGCAAAGTTTCGCTTGTACAAAGGGAGTTATTACATTTTATCAACGAAAAAAGGCCAGGGGAACTTTATTTTTTTGTTAGGGAAATTCTTTGAGGTGTTGCCTATCTTTGCCTACTCAATCAAGGCATTGCAATTCAAATTACTACATAGGGATCCCGGATCAAAGGCCCGGGCAGGCGAAATGATCACCGATCACGGGAGCATCAGGACCCCCATCTTTATGCCCGTGGGAACCGTAGCCTCTGTAAAAGGAGTGCATCAGAAGGAATTGAGGGAGGAGGTCGACCCGGATATCATATTGGGAAATACGTATCACCTTTACTTGCGACCCGGGACCGAGATCCTCAGCCAGGCAGGTGGGCTGCACGCCTTTATGGGGTGGGACCGCAACATCCTGACCGACAGTGGCGGGTACCAGGTATATTCCCTTTCGGGAAACAGGAAGATCCGTGAGGAAGGCGTTAAATTCAAATCGCACATAGACGGTTCTTCCCATCTGTTCACCCCGGAAAATGTGATGGAGATACAACGCACCATAGGGGCAGACATCATCATGGCCTTTGACGAATGCACCCCCTATCCCTGCGATTACAAATACGCAGAGCGGTCTATGCACCTCACCCACCGATGGCTGGACCGGTGTATGGCCCACCTGGAGAAGCTGCCTTTTAAGTACGGGTACTCCCAGAGCTTTTTCCCTATCGTTCAGGGTTCTACCTATACAGACCTTCGCAAGCGATCCGCCGAATACATCGCCGGGGTAGGGGCAGAGGGGAATGCCATTGGCGGGCTTTCCGTGGGTGAACCTGCCGAAGAGATGTACGCGATGACGGAAGTGGTATGCGACATCCTCCCCGAGGACAAACCCAGGTATCTCATGGGGGTGGGGACTCCGATCAACCTTTTGGAGAATATCGCCCTGGGGATCGATATGTTCGACTGTGTGATGCCCACCCGAAATGGACGTAACGGAATGCTTTTTACCGCCCACGGTACCATCAACATCAAGAACAAGAAATGGGAAAGCGATTTTTCCCCTATTGATGAGCACGGCCCGACCTTTGTGGACAGGGAATACAGCAAGGCGTACCTGAGACACCTGTTTGTCGCCAATGAATTCCTGGGCAAACAGATCGCCACCATACACAACCTCGGGTTCTACCTCTGGTTGGTAAGGGAAGCCAGAAATCATATTTTAGCAGGGGATTTCGCATCCTGGAAAACCAGGATGGTCAAACAAATGGACAACAGACTCTGATGCTAAAGATTCTTGACAGATATATTCTGAAGCGATACCTGCTCACCTTTGGTATGATGCTGCTCCTGTTCGTCCCCATAGGGATCATGCTCAACCTGGCCGAACAGATCGGGAAGATAATAGACAACGAAGCCCCTCTCGATGAGATCCTGGTGTACTACATGAATTTCACCATTTATATAGGGAATCTCCTGTTCCCGGTGTTCCTCTTTTTGTCGATAATATTCTTTACCTCTAAACTGGCCAACAATACGGAGATCGTCGCCATCCTGAGTTCAGGGGTATCTTATAGCAGGTTCCTGAGGCCTTACTGGATAGGGGCATCCGTCATCGCCGTCCTCATGTTCTTTATGAGTATGTTCATCGTTCCCAACGCCAGTGTGGGATACCACGAATTCAAATACAAATACCTCAAAAAGGGGAAACAGGACAGGGTCACGAGCAATATCTTCAATCAGCTCAACGAGAATGACTTTATCTACGTGAGCAGTTTTGACCCGGACCGCCAGATCGGGTACAACTTCACTTTTGAACATTTCGGGGAGGATAATCAGCTACGGGAAAAGATCAGCGCCGGGAATATCAGATGGGTCCCCAAGGACAGTGTATACAGGCTTACGAGCTATACCAACAGAAAGCTGGTAGGCTCCCGGGAGATCGTGGTGACCAAGCGCAGGCTCGATACCATCTTTAATTTTAAGATCGACGACCTTACACCGGTCTCTTATGTGGCCGAGACCAAGAACCTGTTTGAGCTCAATAAGTTTATAGATACACAGAGAAAGAAAGGGGCTTCCAATATCAATACGTATATCCTAGTAAAATACAAGCGCTGGGCCCTGCCTATTACGGCCTTTATCCTGACCATCATCGGGGTAGCAGTATCATCCGTAAAGCGAAGGGGAGGTATGGGGGTCAACCTGGCTTTCGGGATAGGGGTTGCCTTTATCTATATTTTCTTTGACAAGGTCTTTGGCACGCTGGCAGAGCAGTCGGGCTTTTCGCCCCTTCTGGCCGTGATTATCCCCAACCTGGCCTTCGGTGCCCTCGGGCTCTACCTCCTGCAACATGCAAAGCGATAAACTGAGGAACTACTTCCTGCTTCACCTCATCGTATTCATCTGGGGATTTACTGCTGTATTGGGCAAACTGATCTCTATTGACGCTATGCCCCTTGTCTGGTACCGGATGTCGTTGGCGGCCTTGTGTATCCTGCTATATATGGTGATCCGGAAGATCCCTTTCGCAGTTTCCGTTAAAACATGCCTTATCC
>JBFKPJ010000186.1:0-3015 GCA_041628355.1 Muriicola sp.
CCACCAGTGCGATAACGGTCCGGATGATCTTGTCCAGAGTTCCCATGTTCTTTTTCATCTGTTCTGATTTTCAGGTTAAGCGGTATATGACCTGCGCTATGAGGTAGATCATACCCAGGCAGAGGATACAAACCCCTATGAACCGGATCCATTTATTCAGCTTCACAGGGCAATACTACACATACCTTTCAGAACAGACAATGATATCTGTCATAAAGTAGTCGGGCAAACGTAGTCTGTGACATCCATTCCGGCTGCTTTGATGGCATCGAATCCTCCTCCTATATCGACCAGGTTGTGGATCCCCCTGCTTTTGAGGATAGATGCCGCAATGACAGAACGGTAACCCCCGGCACAGTGCATGTAGAAAGTTTTTTTGTCCGGGAATTCACTCAGGTGCTCATTGAGGGTATCCAGGGGCGTGTTTTCCGCGTTGACCAGGTGCTCCGACTTATATTCCGATTCCTTCCTCACATCAAAGACTGAAGCCCCTTTGTCCGAGAGCTCCTTGTTCAGGTCTGCGGCCGGCCTGGAATCAATGGTATCGATCTCTTTCCCGGCTTCCTTCCAGGCTTCAAATCCTCCCTTGAGGTAACCCAGGGTATTGTCGAAGCCTACCCTGGAGAGCCTGGTCACAGCCTCTTCCTCCTGTCCTTCGGGCGTTATCAGTAAGATAGGCTGGGCCACGTCTGCGATCAGGGCCCCGACCCAGGGCGCAAAATCCCCCTTGAGTCCGATAAAGATCGACCTGGGAATATGTCCTTTTACAAAGTCCTGCTGGGTGCGTACATCCAGTACGATCGCCTCCGATTCATTGGCAAGCACCTCAAATTCTTCCGGGTTGAGGGCCTTCGTCCCCCTCTTCAGTACTTCGCCTATATCTTCATATCCTTCCTTGTTCATCTTGACATTCAGCGGAAAGTATTTGGGTGGTGGCAGCAAGCCTTCCGTAACTTCCTCGATGAACTCTTCTTTTGTCATATCCGCACGCAGGGCGTAATTCATCTTCTTCTGATTGCCAAGCGTATCCACGGTTTCTTTCATCATGTTCTTTCCACAGGCCGATCCGGCCCCGTGCGCCGGGTATACCGTAACATCGTCTGCCAGGGGCATGATCTTCTCCCTCAGGCTGTCGTAAAGGAGCCCGGCGAGTTCTTCCTGGGTGAGGTGCGCAGCCTTCTGTGCCAGGTCGGGTCTCCCCACATCGCCCAGGAAGAGGGTATCCCCTGAGAAGATGGCGACATCCTTGCCCCTGGCATCCCTGAGGAGGTAGGTGGTACTCTCCATGGTATGGCCCGGGGTATGCAGTACCTTGATGGTAAGGTCCCCTATTTTGAATTCCTCCCCGTCCTTGGCAATATAGGCCTCAAAGGCAGGATCTGCCATTGGCCCGTAAATGATGGGGGCTCCTGTTTGTTTGGACAGGGTCACATGTCCGCTCACAAAGTCGGCATGAAAATGTGTCTCGAAGACGTATTTGATCTTAGCCTTGTCCTTGGCCGCTCTTTTGATATAGGGGGATACTTCCCTCAGGGGATCGATAATGGCAGCTTCCCCTTTGCTTTCGATATAGTAAGCGCCCTGCGCAAGGCATCCTGTATAAATCTGTTCTATGGTCATCTTTTCGAATCTTTTTTCACTGCAAAAATAGTCGATTATCGACTAGCTTCGGTAACCCTGGTTACCAACGGGGTTTCGCTGAAGCGCTACTTTATCCTTTACCCCGTCCTTTATCACCGGATGGTCAATGAATTCGACCGCCTCCCTCGTCTCCACGAAAAGGCACGCCTTGGGTAGCAGATCCATGATCCCACTGGAAAACAGGATATCCCTTGTAGGACCTATGGCTCCTGCGATAAAGAAGTGGATCCCCTTTTCGTACAGGCTTTCGATAAGCTTCTTCAGGGTCAGGGCGGCTGAAGAGTCTATGTAATTGATCGCCTCCGCATTCAGGATCACTGCCTTCAGATCCGGCCCTTTCTGATGTATGAGTTCCTTGAGATGAGATTTGAAGAAATTGGCATTCCCGAAATAGAGCTGGGCGTCGAAGCGGACAATGAGGAGGTCAGGTCTTACGATGGCATCGGATGCAAATCGATTTATGTTCCTGTAATAAGGGGTTCCCTTGATGTTGCCCAGTACAGCGACATGGGGATTTGAGGTGCGGTATACCATCAGCAGCAAGGAGATGAGGACTCCGGTCAGAATGCCCTCCATGATCCCCGCGAAAAGCGTCAGAAGGAAGGTGGTGATCAGGACCAGGAATTCGTCCTTCCTGAACTTCCATAATATACGGGCATAACCGCTGTCTACCAGGCCGTAAACGGATACCATGATGATACTGGCCAGTACTGCGTTTGGAAGGTAGTAGAAGAGGGGAGTCAGAAAAAGCAGGGTGAGCAGGACCATCACGGCTGTAAAAAGGGTTGCCAGGTTGGTCCTTGGATTCGCCTCATAATAGATGGCGGACCTCGAAAAACTGGAAGTGACCGGATAGGACTGGAAGAGGGATCCCACCATATTGGAAAGACCCAGGGCTACCAGTTCCTTGTTGGGCTTCAGTTGGTCACCGTTCATCTTGTCCTCCACTCCCTTGCTGATAGTGATGGCTTCCATGTAGCCGATCAGGGCCAGTGTGAGGGCAATTGGCCATAGGTCCATCAGCACGCTCCACCTGATCTCGGGCATCCCCACGGATGGCAGACCTTTGGGGATCTCCCCCACGATCCCGACCCCATGGGGGACGAGTTGAAAAAAATATACAGAGAGGATCCCAAGAACGACCACGATCAGGATGTACGGGAGCCTTTTATTCCATTTCTTCAGGAGGACCATCAGGAGGATCCCTGTAACCCCGATCCCGAGATCGTAGGGATTAACCTCTCCCAGCTTTTGAAACGCATTCCATACCACCTGGTGCAACTGGCTGCTCCCCTCCATGTCTATGCCCAGGAGGTACTTCAGCTGACTGAACATGATGATCAGGGCAGCGGCAGATGTGAAGCCACTGATCAC
>JBFKPJ010000187.1:0-2979 GCA_041628355.1 Muriicola sp.
CAGGATGGAAACCTGCTGGTAGAAGGAATTGAATTCCTTGACCAGGTCGTAAATGTAATTTGCGACGAGGGCCGGACTGAACTGTTCTGCGGCCTCCTGTACCACTTCCGGGAACACCAGTAATTGTTTCACGAGTTCCCTTTCCTTGGGATGAAGTGGAACATCAAATTTTGTTGAACTTTTTTTCAATTTTAACTCATCAAAATCTGCCTTCCTCAGGATGGACCGTATCCTCGCATAGGTGTACTGTATAAAGGGCCCCGTGTTGCCCTGGAAATCCACGGATTCCTCCGGATTGAACAGGATTCGCTTTCTGGGGTCTACCTTCAGGATGAAATACTTCAGAGCTCCGAGACCGATGATCCTGTAAAGTTCTTTTTTCTCCTCCTCCGAATACCCGTCTAGTTTACCGAGTTCTTTCGAGATCTCCTCTGCGGTTCGGGCCATGTCCGATATAAGGTCATCCGCGTCCACGACGGTCCCTTCCCTGCTCTTCATTTTGCCTTCTGGCAGGTCGACCATCCCATAGCTGAGGTGGTAGAGGTGGTCTGCCCAGCCGTATCCCAGTTTTTTCAGGATGAGGAACAACACTTTAAAATGGTAGTCCTGTTCGTTACCCACCGTATAGACCATCCCGTTGATATCGGGAAAATCCTTTACTCTCTGGATCGCAGTTCCGATATCCTGGGTCATATACACGGCCGTACCGTCAGCACGAAGGACGATCTTCTCATCCAGCCCGTCCTCCGTTAGGTCGATCCAGACACTGCCGTCCTCTTTTTTATAAAAGACGCCTTTCTTCAGGCCATCCTCCACAACCTCTTTCCCAAGCAGGTAGGTGTCACTTTCGTAATAAAGCCTGTCAAAATCCACTCCCAGCCTGGAATAGGTTTCCTCAAAACCCTCGTAAACCCAGGAATTCATAGTCTTCCACAAGGAGACCACCTCCTGGTCCCCGGCCTCCCATTGCCTCAGCATCTCCTGGGCCTCCAGCAGGATGGGTGCGTTTTGCTCTGCTACTTCCCGACTCATTCCTTTGGCAACCAGTTCATCGATCTCTTTTTTGTAGGCTTTATCGAAGGCCACATAGTAATTGCCTACCAGCTTGTCTCCTTTTAAACCCGTACTTTCCGGGGTTTCACCCCTACCGAATCTTTGCCAGGCAAGCATGCTCTTGCAGATATGGATCCCCCTGTCGTTTATGATCTGGGTCTTGTAGACCTTTTTTCCCGAGGCTTTCAGGATCTCGGCGACGGAGTACCCGAGGAGGTTATTCCGGATATGGCCCAAATGAAGGGGTTTATTCGTGTTCGGGGAGGAGTATTCCACCATCACGGCACCCTTGTCCTTCTTTCCCGCCTTCCCGTATTCCTCCTGAGCCAGGATCTTTGCAAATGCCCCCAGATAGTATTCATCGGAAAGAGTGAGGTTCAGAAAACCTTTGATCACGTTATACCCGGAGACCTCCGGAACGGATCCTTTTAAATGATCCCCTATGGCCTCTCCGATCTTTTCCGGATTTCCCTTTACAAAACGCAGCATAGGAAAGATCACGATGGTGATATCCCCTTCAAAATCCTTACGTGTCGGCTGCAGTTCAACCGTCGGGAGTTCCACACCGTAAAGTGCGCTGACCGCTTCCTTCGTCTTCGATATCAGTTGCTGTTCCATATGCCCGGGTTAACCCTCTTTTAAAGTTGCAAAACTACGTAATTTTTGAGCTTTTATAATCCTGTTAAGACCGATTCCCGGCGGATTTCGGTAACTTTAGGCCGCTATAGAAAAAGAAAGAGAATGTTAGTGAATGTTTCCTATAACAACAGAGAGCTCACCCGCAAGATCGATGAGGAAGTGGGAAAGCCCTACCCTCTGAAGGACCGCTGGGCCATGGGAGGGATCGGTTCCCCAAAACTCTTCATCACCGAGGCCAGCATTGAGATCAGGAACCTCCTTATATTGGACAACAACCTGGATAGTTGCAATGTCGAGATCAGGCCCAGGGGCATCATAGTGAGGTTCAGGTCCCTGCTCGAGACCTTCGCCCTGGTGATCCCTTATTACAAGCTCACACTTTACAAGGGAGACATGGCGGTGTACTCCATCTACAGGGACCATCATTTCATCAAGGTGCGTTCAGACACCAAAGCGGTGCAGAAGTTCTTCAAAAAGCTGATGGAACTCAAGGCAGACAATACCCCTACCCAAATCGACGATCTCTGATCCATGAAGATCCTCCTGACAGGTGCCAACGGATATATTGGGATGCGATTGCTCCCCAGGCTCCTCGAGCTGGGCCATGAGGTGGTCTGTGCCGTCCGGGATCAAAAACGGCTGTCTGTGGATGAGGACACCCTGAAGAAAATAGAGGTCCTGGAGATCGATTTTCTGAGTGAAGTAAAAGCAGGCCGGATACCGAATGACATAGACGCCGCTTACTATCTCATCCACTCCATGAGTTCCTCTACCGAGGATTTCGACGAAAAGGAAGCTGTCTCGGCGGAAAATTTCAACAGCTATCTCAAAGAGACCAACGTACAACAGGTGATCTACCTGAGCGGGATCGTCAATGAGGAAAAACTTTCCAAACACCTGAAATCGAGGAAGAACGTGGAGGACATCCTTTACCAGGGATCCTATAACCTCACTGTGCTCCGGGCAGGGATCATCGTGGGCTCCGGAAGTTCTTCCTTTGAGATCATCCGCGACCTGTGTGAAAAACTGCCTGTAATGATCACCCCCAAGTGGGTGCTGACAAAAACACAGCCCATTGGCATACGGGATGTGATCAATTTCCTGACAGGGGTGCTTGGCAGGGAAGACACCTATGGCGATTCCTTTGACATTGGCGGGAAGGACATCCTGACCTACAAGGAGATGCTGCAGCAGTATGCCAGGGCCCGCGGGTTCAAGAACTGGATCCTCACCGTTCCCGTGATGACCCCCAAACTATCTTCCTACTGGCTGTACTTTGTCACCTCC
>JBFKPJ010000188.1:0-2952 GCA_041628355.1 Muriicola sp.
GGGATAAAACCCAGGAAAGTGGCAGAGAGTAGCACGTTCCTGAGGTATTTCATCTCCCCCAGGCCTTTGAAGAGCCCGTCGAAGACAAAGGCCACTGTGTTGATGGGAAGGGAAAGGATGACGATAAAGAAGATCGAATAGAAGGTACTCAGGACCTCTTCCTCATTGGAGAACAGCATTCCCAGGGGTCGGTACAGGACAAATCCCACAACCATCAGGATCCCGCTTACCCCAATCCCGTACAGCATGATCTTTTTTGAAAGTTTCCAGAGGTTGTTGTAATCCCGGGCTCCCAGGAGTCGACCTCCCATGATGTTCCCGGCAGCCCCGTATCCGTCTATAAAAAAGGCGGCAAAGAGCCAGAGGTTGATGGCAATAGTGTGGGCCCCGATAAAGCGGTCTCCCAGGGCTGTCGCTTCCCGAACCGCCAGGACCAGGGTAATGTTCAGGGCCACCGCCCTGACGAAGAGGTTCAGGCTCATCCCGATAAGCCTTCCCAACTCAGGGTGAACCGGCAGCCTGGGGACGAGGGAGATATGGGTCTTGGTGATCAGGAGGCAGAGAGACATGACCGCCATTACCCCCTGAGAGATCAAACTCGCCCAGGCTGCGCCTTCCAGGTTCATGGGTGGGATGAACCCCTCAAACCCGTAGACGAGGAGGAAATCGAGGCCGATATTCAAAGTGGCACCCGTTATGGCGATCATCATGGGCCAGTAGGTATTCTGCAGACCCCTGAAAATGCCCATAACGGCAAAAGCAAAGAGGGTCAGGGGAAAGCCCCAAACCCGGATGGAGTAATAGGAAACGCAATATTCGAGGATCTTGCCCTTGGCATTGAGGAGGACGAATATTTCTTCCACGATAAATACAGTACTCAATAGGATAACGATACTGAGCAGTACGTTCAGGGCGATTGCCTGGGCGGGCAGGGTGGAAACCTGGTCGAGTTTTCCCGCCCCCAGGTACTGGGAAATGATGGCCGAAATGGCGCTTCGCGTCTGTCCCAGTATCCAGATGAGCATGGAAAGGAAAGCCCCGACGATTCCCACGGCCGCCAGGGATTCCAGCCCATTTTCCGGGATATTGCCCACGATGGCTGTATCTGTGATAGACAATATGGGTTCGGCTATCCCAGCTATGGTGGCTGGGATGGCGAGTCTGTTGATCGTCTTATAGCTTACACGGGTGGTCAATGGTCAGGAATTACAATATGAGTTCATAGCAGTAAAATGGATAGGGGCTTTGTTTGGGAAAATAGACAGGCTCGAGCTTTTGGTACCCCCTGGCTTCATAAAATCGTTGGTTGCGTTCATTTCTGCTAAAGGTATCCAGTCTAACGGAAAGGCGTTTCCCGGACCTCGCCCGGGTTTCTGCCCAGTCCATGAGTTGACGTGCCAGGCCTTTGCCCTGTAGCTCCGGATGAACGGCGAGGCGGTGGATGTACACGTTATTCCCGTTTGGGGTAAGCCATTTTACCGCTTTGTATTCCTTGTCCATCAGGGTGGAAACGGCGATACAACCCTGGATCCTGCCAGACACTTCCATGATAAAGAGTTCCCCCCTGCTGTGATCCTTTTCGAAAGCATCCCGGGACGGATAGAGATCATTCCATTGCTCAATACCCTTTTCGATCATGTGTAGGGCACAGGCCCTCGTAAGGCTCATGATCTGGGGAATTTCGCCTAACTTTGCCGGTCTGATCATCTATTCAAGCCAATTATTGCGTAAATTTATGGTTTAAATCCCTAACCGTTATGAAGAACATCCTAGTACCCATCGGAACCTCACCCAACGCCCATGAAACATTGCAATACGCGGTAGAACTAGCCTCGAAGTTCTCTTCAAAGGTCTATGTGATGGAGGTGTTCAATGTGGCAGGGGGAGCCGGAAGCCTGATCGATATTTCTGTTATGGTGGAAAAGAGCGGGAAAGAACGACTCAAGGAAGTCATCGGGAAGGTGAATGACCGGGGGGTGGAGATCAAGATCGCCACATACAATGGGGACCTGATTGACGGTTTGAAGGAGATAGACCACGAGATCGGCATAGACCTGCTGGTCATTGCCCCAAGGAGCAATGATATCAAGGAAGAACTCTACCTCGGGCATACTTCCGGCCGAATGATCAAACGCACGGATATCCCTACCCTGATCGTCCCCAAAGGAACTAAATTCAGCCCCTATAAGAAGATCCTGACCGGATTTAAATCGGGCATACTAAAGAGGAAACGGATCCTGAATCCCCTGGTGGAGATCAAGAACAAGTTTGAGAGCGAAATAAAGTTGCTGCTGGTCAAAACCCCGGGATATACGGACAAGGACCTGCAAGTGAATACGGCCTTGCTGGACATCAGTTCCACCCTGACTTTGGCCGAACACGCCACTACCTACCTGGGAATCCTGGAGCATATCCAGGTTGTAAAACCGGATCTTCTCTGTGTTTTCAGGAGAAAAAGAGGGGTGTTTATGAACCTGTGGGAAAAGAATACCATCCACAAATCTGAATTCTCTGCCAAGATCCCCGTTTTGGTACTCAGTGTAAAAAAGGACTAAAAAAAACTACTCGAGAGGACTCCGCGGTTAACCGGTATACAGTAACAGGAGTAGCTGGCGCTCCTCCGGATGATCTCCCATTCTGCAAATGCCATTTTAATCGCTTTTTCAATGCCTGCGGCCTTTGCGCTTCACAAAACAAAAAACCGCTCGAGTAAACTCGGCGGTTTTTCTTATTTGGAATACCGGGTTAGCTGTCGCTGCTCCGGATGATCTCCCGTTCTGCAAATGCCATTTTCATCGCTTTAGCCATGCCTGAGGCATGGGCGCTTCAGAAAACAAAACACCGCTCGAGTAAACTCGGCGGTTTTTCTTATTCCTGAATCGCGCGCTGAAAATGGCGCTTGATCTGTGGAGAATACCGGAGTCGAACCGGTGACCTCTTGCATGCCATGCA
>JBFKPJ010000189.1:0-2912 GCA_041628355.1 Muriicola sp.
CCGGAAGCTGCCCTGTTGAGTTTTCCCTTGCGGAATTCGGAATGTACCACGGGTGTAAGCCTGAACAACAATACCAGTCAGGTGGAATTCCGATGGCTGGAAGCCCGGTTCGCTGATACCTACGAGTTGAAGGTCACGAATATCCTGACAGGCCTCTCCGTGACAAATGCGCCTACCACCGCCCTGAGTGCACGTGTTCCTATCCTGAAGGGAACCCCATATAAATGGAGGGTTTCCACGAGGAATGCAGAGACCCAGGAGGTGGCCGTCAGTGAGGAATGGTTCTTTTACAATGCGGGGACACGCACTACCTATCCACCCTTTCCAGCCCAGTTACTCGAGCCTGAATCCGGTGCCTCTGTGGTACGGGACATCAACAACGAGATTACCCTGAGGTGGACGGGAGCAGATGCGGATAACGACATACAGTCCTACCAGGTCTATATGGATACGGTTCCGGATCCCCAGCAGCTGGTCGCTTCCCCTTCAGTGAGCATCAACCAGGTAAAAGCCAGCGTGGCTATAGATACGGTCTATTACTGGAAGGTGGTGACCCTGGATCGGGCCGGAAATTCCTCGGATTCCGGGGTGTATTCCTTCAGGGTGATCCGCTGATCAGGTATTGTTAAAGGTATTCATGGTGATGTTCATCCCTTGCAGAACAAAGGATTCGATAAGGGCGGCACATCGCTCCAGTCGTTCCGGCAAAGCTTTGCTCTCCTCTTCATTCCATTGCCCAAGGACGTAGTCTACCTGCCTTCCTTTTGGGAAATCGGATCCGAGCCCGATCCGGAGCCGGTTGTAATTTGCGGTCTGAAGTGTCTGCTGTACATCGGCCAGGCCGTTATGCCCGCCGTCACTTCCTTTGGTCTTCAGGCGGAGGGTGCCGAAAGGCAGGTTGATGTCATCGGTGATGATCAGCAGGTGTTCTCTCGGGATCTTTTCTTTTTCCATCCAGTAATGGACCGCCTTCCCGCTCCGGTTCATAAAGGTGGATGGTTTTAGCATGAGCACGCTCCGGCCTTTGATCCGGAAGGTCGCTGTTTCTCCCAGTTTGTTTGAGGAGAAGGGGGTTTCCTTTTTTGCCGCCAGGGCATCCACTACCTGGAAGCCGACGTTGTGACGGGTATTGGCGTATTCGGGTCCTATATTGCCCAGGCCTACGATCAGATATTTCTTCATGGGGTCTTCTTCGTTTAGGAGGGATGAAGATTTGCCGAACAGAAATGAGAGGAATGATTGCATACAATAGATCTCACCCTGCTAAAATACAAAAGCATCCCAAGAGAGTTTCCGGGGATGCCTTGTAAATCTACGTGGAAATAATTATTCCTTCTCTTCGGCTGCGGCCTCAGTTGCTTCAGCAGGAGCTTCTTCTCCTTCTGCTGCAGCTTCAGCACCTTCCAGATCTTCATCACCTTCTTCCTCGACCACCACAGCAGCACGTGCCATTTTCACCTGTACCACAACGGTTGTGTCGGGGTGGAGGATGGTAAATTTATCATTCAACAGGGATTCCACGGTGATGTTGTCCCCGATCTTGAGGGTAGAGATGTCCACATCGAAGAAATCCGGCAGGTTCCCGGGAAGGGCCCTGATAGCCAGCTTTCTTTTCCTGAACAGGAGTCGGCCTCCATTCCGTACCCCGGGAGAGTTTCCTTGCAGGCGCACGGGGATGTTCATGGTGAGTTCCTTGTCTTCGAACAGCTGGTAGAAATCGATGTGAAGGATGTTATCCGTCACGGGGTGAAATTGAATGTCCTGCATGATGGCATTCACTTTTTTCCCGTCTTCCAGTTCAACCACAACAGTGTGGGCGTTTGGGGTGTACACCAAATCTCTGAACGACAGTTCATCTGCTGCAAAGTGCAATGGCTTTTCCCCTCCGTATACCACGCAAGGGACCTTTCCAGCATTACGTAGGGCTTTCGTTGCCTTCTTGCCCACGCTTTCTCTTTCTGATCCTTTGATTGTAATTGACTTCATTATATTGATTTAGATAAAAATTTACATGATGAATTTTGAGGCGATCGAGGTGTTGTGGTGCACCCTGTGCATCACATCTGCGAAGAGATCTGCGCAGCTCAATACCTTTACTTTATCGCTTTTGGCGTCAGTCGGGATGGAATCTGTAATGATCAGTTCCTGTAATTGTGACTTCTCGATCCTTTCGTAGGCGTTGCCTGAGAGCAGACCGTGTGTGGTGATGGCCCTCACGCTCAGGGCTCCGCGTTCCATCATCAGGTCTGCGGCCTTGGTAAGCGTGCCTGCCGTGTCTACCATATCGTCTACCAGGACCACATTCCGGTCCTTCACCTCCCCTATGAGTTCCATATGGGAGATCTTGTTGGCCTTGGCGCGCTGTTTGTAACAGATCACCACATCGCTGGAAAGGGCTTTGGAATAGGCGTATGCCCTTTTAGAACCGCCCATGTCCGGAGAGGCAATGGTGAGGTTTTTCAGCTTTAATTTTTCGAGGTAGGGCAGAAAAAGGGTAGAGGCAAAAAGGTGGTCTACCGGTTTCTCAAAAAAGCCCTGTATCTGGTCTGCGTGCAGGTCCATGGTGATGATGCGGGTGGCACCGGCCGTCTCCAGCATTTTGGCCACCAACTTTGCTGCGATGGGCACCCTGGGTTTGTCCTTGCGGTCCTGACGGGCCCACCCAAAGTAGGGCATGACGGCAGTAATGTGCCTGGCCGAAGCCCTTTTGGCAGCATCGATCATCAGCAGCATCTCCATCAGGTTTTCAGGACCCGGATGGGTAGAACCGATGATAAAGATGCGTGTCCCGCGGATGGATTCCTCGAAAGAGGGCTGGAACTCCCCGTCACTGTATCGGGAGAAGATTACTTTCCCCAGATCAGTCCCGTAGGATTTGGCAATTTTTTGCCCCAGCTCCATACTTTGGGTAC
>JBFKPJ010000190.1:0-2851 GCA_041628355.1 Muriicola sp.
GGCAGATAGCCTCCGCAATGAAGATGGAACAAGGCGGGAATGAGTTTCCGGGCCGTAAGGTCGCCCGAAGCCCCGAAAATGATCAGCATTTGGCTTTCTGTTCTATCCATTTCCTTCTGGTATAATTCTGGGAAGGTCTGTCTTCCAATAAGGGCCCAAAGTACGCACTAAAAGTTAATAATTTCAATTACTTTTGACCGAAAAGGGACCTTACCCCCCGTTATTACAGGTTTATGCGGGGGATCTCAGTCCCTTGTGTAATAAGATCCGCAGCGAAATTCGAGAACTATGGCAGAACACACGTACGATTTTGGACTGATTGGCCTTGGGGTGATGGGGAGAAATTTTATCCTCAATGTGGCAGACAATGGTTTCAGGGCCTTTGGGTACGATCTCGATCCTGAAAAAGTAAAGGCCCTGCAGGAAGAGGGGGGCGATCTGGACCGGGTGAATGCAAGCGATGACCTGAAAACCTTTGTGTCCGCCTTGCAGCACCCCCGGAAGATCATGTTGCTGGTCCCGGCCGGAAAGATCGTCGACAGCGTGATCGAAGACCTTCTCCCCCACTTAGCAAAGGGCGACCTGATCATAGACGGCGGTAATTCCCTTTTTACAGATACTGACCGAAGGGAGGCCCACCTGCGCGAAAAAGGCATCCATTTCTTTGGTGCAGGCGTTTCCGGGGGTGCCAAAGGAGCCCGGAAAGGCCCCAGTATCATGCCGGGCGGTTCCCGCGAGGCATACAAGGAGGTAAAACCCATCTTTGAGGCGGTTTCGGCCAAATACAAGGGAGAACCCTGTGTGGCCTACCTGGGCCCCAAGTCCGCCGGGAATTACGTCAAAATGGTACACAATGGCATAGAATACGGGCTGATGCAGCTCACTTCGGAGATCTACGACCTCCTTGGCAAAGCCGGGAACATGAATAACGGAGAGATGCACCGGTTGTTCGATCAATGGAACCGGGGCAGGCTGCAGTCCTTCCTGGTGGAGATCACAGCAGATATCCTCACCAGGGACGATGAACACGGCCCGGGGCAGCTGGTCGATAAGATCCTGGACAAAGCCAAGCAGAAAGGTACCGGAAAATGGACCTCACAGAACGCCATGGACCTGGGCATTCCCGTCCCGAGCATCGATATAGCGGTGAGCATGCGTGAAATATCAGCCCTCAAAGCTGAGCGTATTCAGGCCGAAAAACTCTACGGAAGACCCCGGCCCGAGACTCTCGGGAAACAGGAACTCGCAAAAATGGCCGAAGAGGCCCTCTACTTCTCCTTCATCATCACCTATGCCCAGGGGCTCCACCAGCTGGCTGAGGCATCAAAGGAATACGGCTACGACCTGGACCTGGGCACCATAGCGAAGATCTGGAGGGCCGGATGCATCATCCGCGCGGGACTCCTGGCGGATATCACAAAGGCCTACCAGGGCAACCCAAACCTGTCCAACCTCCTGCTGGATCCTT
The DNA here is from genome assembly GCA_041628355.1 of Muriicola sp. GTDB lineage: Bacteria > Bacteroidota > Bacteroidia > Flavobacteriales > Flavobacteriaceae > Muriicola. The sequence continues at coordinate 1,469 of JBFKPJ010000190.1, forward strand.
CCTTTGCGGGTGAGATAAAGAGCACGTTGCCTTCCGTGAGGACCCTGGTGGCCTATGGGGCTTCCCATGGGATACCCCTGCCGGGCCTTTCGAACTCCCTTACCTATTTTGACGCCTACGCCTCGGGGAGGTTACCCCTGAACCTGATCCAGGCCCAGCGGGATTACTTTGGGTCCCATACTTATGAGCGCACGGACAGGGAAGGGATCTTCCATACCGAGTGGGAAGACTGAATTCAGCCGGTCAGAAATTAAAGACCCGGCTCAGGTTAAAGCCGAAATAGATATTCCCATCTCCCCAGTCGCCCACCGCATTGCCGAGGAACCCACTCTCAAAAGTAGGCTGGGCATTGGTAAAGTGCAACTGGAATACATGTCCCCCGGTCTCAATGTCCACTCCAATGGAAAGGGGGTTGACAAAAGGCGACCCGTCTGCGCGATTCAGGTGCCATCCATAATCCATATTCAGGCTGAAACGTTTGGAGAGCTTGACCCTGCCTCCAAAGCCCAGTGCAAACTGGGAGTTGTCCTGGGGAGCATAATCCACATATCCCTCGTAAAAATAGGTGGGCATGAGCTGAAGGGAGACCTTTTCGCTCACCTTCCTGCTGATCAGAAGTTGCTGGGTAAACGAGGTGCGATCGCCCATGGTGACCTCCCTTTGCAGCAAGGGTTCGTCCAGGAGGGTATTGAAGGCGACCTGGCTGTATCCCACCAGGGTCAACGGGAAGTCATCGCTTTGTTGAACAAAGCGATATTTGCCGGATATGTCGTAGGTCTTGTTGAATGAGTTCCGGGAAACAGAAAGGTTGAACCCATCCGTAAAACCGTAGATGAAATGCAAGCGGGTATTGGCAAAATCCAGGCCAAAAAACCCATCCAGGCCGGTCTGAATACTCCCAAATCTGTGGAAGACGATAAAATAGAACTCTTTCTCGTTCACCATTTTGGTAGACTCAAAATTCACGATCTTCAGGCCTTTGAAGGCAGCTTCAGTGGTCCCGGTTGTATCTGATTTGTCAATGGATGAAAGAAGGTCGTTCTGGGCCATTACAAGAAAAGGCAGCAAGAAAACCCACAGGAAAACTAATTTTTTTTTCATAGCGGTTAGATTTTGAAAAAGTGATGAAAGCTTTTCTTTTAAACTTACAAATTATTTCCCAATAGGAACAAGAAAACCCGTTACAAGATGTACAGTATACTGCAACTTAGGCCCTTAGACGCAACCCGCAGAAACATCTCACATCTATAGTAGTAAGTACTTGTATATCAATAACTAACTTAAACCATCCAACTATGAAAAATGTAAAATCCGTATTGCTGATCGGGGCATTGGTTTGGGCCATGGGTTGCTCAAAAAGTGACAATTCTGAAGGGGACCCTA
>JBFKPJ010000191.1:0-2809 GCA_041628355.1 Muriicola sp.
TGATATAGAAATCGACCTGCCCTTTAAATCGATCGTAAAGCTTTTGAATGCTTTTCAGTTCTGCTGCACTGGGAAGACGCCAGGAAGCCCAAAAATTGATAAAGACCACCTTTCCCTTAGACCGCTCAAAACTGAAGAAATCCCATTGCTCATCTTTTAATGTCCATTCGTAGTCGGCGATCGCCACCCTGTCGTTTTCCGGGATGACATCCGGCGTACCAGCGAACAGTCGGTTCAGGAGGATCTTGCTGTGATATCCAAGGGGTGTTACAAAAAAAGAGAGCACAAGGACGATCAGCAGAATATTGAAAACCGTCTTTTTCTTAATGGCCATGAATACGCGACTTGATCGGGTTACCTATGATTCCGAATTAACTTTAAAATACTGACCAATTGGCTTAAGCCGCATTTTCTTTTTTGATCATATTCAGGGCAGACCCTTCGCGGAACCAGGCGATCTGCTGTGCATTATAAGAATGATTCGCCTTAATCAGATCCTTGGATCCGTCTGCATGCACCACTTCTATAATCAGGGGAACATCAGGTGCAAATTTATCTATATCGATAAAATTGAAGGTGTCATCTTCCTGAATCTTGTCGTAATCATTCTCATTGGCAAAGGTCAGGGCGAGCATCCCCTGCTTTTTGAGGTTGGTCTCATGGATCCTTGCAAAGGATTTCACAAGCACGGCCGCAACGCCCAAATGCCTGGGCTGCATGGCTGCGTGCTCACGGGAAGAACCTTCTCCGTAATTGTGATCCCCTACAACAATAGTCTTTATCCCTTTGGCCTTGTACGCCCTCTGTGTGTCAGGAACTCCCCCGTATTCACCTGTGAGCTGGTTCTTGACAAAGTTGGTCTTCTTATTAAAGGCATTTACCGCCCCGATAAGAGTATTGTTGGATATATTGTCTAAATGCCCTCTGTACCTCAACCAGGGTCCGGCCATGGAGATATGGTCCGTTGTACACTTGCCGAAAGCCTTGATCAGGAGCTTCATCCCCTTCAGGCTTTCGTTTGTGATGGGTGTAAATGGGTCTAGCAGCTGCAGCCTTTCAGAATCGGATGCCACTTTAACCTCTACGGAACTACCGTCTTTCTTGGGAGCGATATACCCGGCATCTTCTACGGCAAATCCTTCTGGGGGCAATTCATAACCCCTCGGTTCATCCAGTTTAACTTCCTGGCCCTCCTCGTTGATCAGGGTGTCCGTGATGGGGTTGAAATCGAGCCTGCCCGAAATGGCTATAGCCGTCACCAGTTCCGGTGAGCCGACAAAAGCCAGGGTATTCGGGTTACCATCAGCCCTTTTGGCAAAATTCCTGTTGAACGAATGTACGATGGTATTCCTGGGTCCGGTGGCAGCCTTATCGCCATAACGGTCCCACATTCCTATACAGGGCCCGCAGGCATTCGCAAATACAGTGGCTCCGATATCGTTGAAGGTCTTGATAAAACCGTCACGCTCTATGGTATAGCGCACCATCTCAGAACCCGGGGTGATAGTGAATTTCGACTTGGTCTTGAGCTTCTTATCAGACACCTGTTTTGCAAGGGAGGCAGCCCTTGAGATATCTTCATAGGAGGAGTTCGTACAGGATCCGATAAGGCCTACCTCCACATTAAGGGGCCAGTCGTTCTTTTTGGCGGCCTCTCCCATTTTTGAGATAGGAGTTGCCAGATCCGGAGTGAAGGGCCCGTTCAGATGGGGCTCTAACGTATTCAGGTCGATCTCGATCACCTGGTCGAAATACTTTTCGGGTTCCCTGTATACTTCGGGATCTGCCGTCAGGTAGGCCGCTACTTTTTTGGCCTCGTCGGCCACATCGGCACGGTCGGTGCCCCTGAGGTATCTATCCATGGATTCATCGTATCCGAAAGTAGAGGTAGTGGCACCCACTTCAGCCCCCATATTACAGATGGTTCCTTTCCCGGTACATGACATGGAGGTAGCCCCTTCTCCGAAATATTCTATGATGGCTCCGGTGCCGCCTTTCACGGTGAGTATATCCGCAACCTTGAGGATCACATCCTTGGGAGCCGTCCAACCACTGAGTTTTCCGGTTAATTTTACCCCTATGAGTTTAGGGAATTTCAATTCCCAGGCCATTCCTGCCATGACATCCACAGCATCAGCTCCACCCACACCAATGGCCACCATTCCCAGTCCGCCCGCATTAACCGTATGGGAATCAGTACCGATCATCATCCCTCCGGGGAAGGCGTAATTCTCGAGGACCACCTGGTGAATGATCCCGGCTCCGGGCTTCCAGAACCCGATCCCGTACTTGTTGGAAACGGACTCCAGGAAATCGAATACCTCATTGCTGGTCTGGTTAGCTCTTTTAAGGTCGGCTTCCGCCCCAACTTTGGCCTGGATCAGGTGATCACAATGGACGGTAGTCGGGACAGCCACTTTAGGTTTTCCTGCATGCATGAACTGCAAGAGGGCCATCTGGGCTGTGGCATCCTGACATGCGACACGGTCCGGGGCAAAATCCACGTAATCCTTCCCCCTTTTGAAAACTTTCGTAGGAGTTCCGTCCCACAGGTGGGAATACAGGATCTTCTCGGAGAGAGTCAAGGGTTTCCCTGAGAGTTCACGCGCTTTATCAACCCGCTCCGCCATCCTGGCGTAAACGCTTTTAATCATGTCAATATCAAATGCCATTATATGAGTTTTTACCGTTTGTTAATCTCCCAAAGATAAAAAATTAATAAGGGTTGGGGAAACTTTTTAAAGCCACTCCGAAGTATTGTCAAGTCCGCAAAACAGGGCAGGCCGGAATATTATTTTCTATACCTACA
>JBFKPJ010000192.1:0-2645 GCA_041628355.1 Muriicola sp.
GCACGGTCCCTTCCAAAGCGTAAGAAACTTCTTTTCCGTCCTGGGTAAGAGCGGTGGCCCTCAGGTACCCGATCTCATCCGGATTAAGGGCGGCGATCCTACTCTTGCCATTCTCGCCTGTCATTCTCCTGTCCGGGTCTTCAATGTGCTGCAGCCTCATATCCATCTCACTCCCTGGCTGGAAGGCATTGAAGTACATGTGGTAATAGACCCTGTTGAGGGTATCCGGGGAGTTGTTTGTATATACCAGTTCCTGTGTCCCGGTGTACCTGTAAGTGTCCACATCCATATTTACCTTCATGGTGTAGTCTACTGCTTGCTGCCAGTATCCCTGATTGCCTTGTGCACTCACCGAGAGTACAAGCAAAAGGACTGCATATACGTTAATGACGATCTTCATTTTCTGAATCATATTCCTGCTTATTTTGTTTTAGCGTCTGATACTTTCTGAGCCATGATCAATGCGTTGTAGGCATTGGCCATCTTACCGGTCCTGGAAAGCTGGTCAAAAGGCTTGGCTTTTTCGGGGTCTCCGCCTACCACGACGGACATTTTGGTGCTCAATCCGGAATCCATCAGGATATGCTTCACTTCTGAAGCCGTGAGGTCTGGGAAATAAGAACGAATTAGGGCTGCGATCCCGCTAACTGCAGGAGCCGCCATGGAGGTACCCCCCTGGAATTCGTATTCACCTCCCGGCATGGTGGAATAGATACCGCCACCCGGGGCAAAGACATCCACATTGCGGGCCCCGTAATTGGAGAAAGAAGCCACCATCTCGGAGCCATAGGTATTGTTCAGGGCCCCTACGGTGATCACGTTGTCCGCGAACTCACTGTCCCCGATCCTGTGATCATTGGGGTAGTTGGTATTGTTCTTGGCGTCCAGGTCGAGCGCATCATTCCCGGCTGCGTGCACGATGAGCACGTCCTTTTCTGCGGCGTATTTTATAGCATCGTACACCCACTCCGCCTTGGGGGAAAAGGCCTTGCCAAAGCTGGCGTTGATGATCTTTGCGCCGTTGTCTGCCGCGTACCGGATCCCCAGGGCGATGTCCTTGTCATATTCATCCCCATTGGGCACGGCTCTCACGCTCATGATCTCCACGTTGTTAGCCACCCCGTTCACGCCCAGGCCATTGTTTCGCTCGGCCGCGATGATCCCGGCCACATGGGTGCCATGGCTTTCATCCTTCACCCGGTTCATCGGATTGCCGTTCCCGTAATTTCTGTCATTGATATCATAGGGATTATCCCCGACCACCTTCCTGCCATCAAAATCCACGTTGAAGTGGTAATCGATTCGCTCGGTGAAATAGTCGACCCCCTCGGAAGCGCGTTCGATGTCCTCTTCTATAAGCACGATCACTTCAGGAATGCTGTCCCCGTAGTTGAACATCTGCTGGATGACGCTCACACTTCGCTGCATTCCGGGGTCCGTTGTATTGATGGCTGCCACTTCCTCTTTGGAATAATCAGCTTTACCGAGTTTTTGAGCGATGGCCTCGTGCGACTGCCGGACGATCCCGAGGATCTGTTCCGTCTGCTGCTTGTTGGAGAGCAGGATATCCCGGGTCTCTTTAGCTTCTTTCAATTCTTCGTCCAGTTTTTTCCTGGCAGCCGTCCTCAGGGCTTCATCCCCCAGGTTCAGTCTCAGGATGCGGGTGTATTCCAGTTGTTCATTATACGCTTCTCCAAGGAAATTGTACCCGTGGATATCGTCTACATAACCGTTGCCATCGTCATCCACGCCATTTCCGGGCTTTTCGCCCTTGTTGGTCCAGATCACCTCATCCAGGTCCTCGTGGTTGAGGTCGATCCCCGAATCCAGGACGGCCACGATCACTTTTTGCCCTTTATTCTTCCCTATGAGCTCCTCGTAGGCCTTGTCCACGCTCATGCCCGGGATAGTATCCGTCAGCAGGTCTGCGTGGCCCCAGGTCTTTTTCTCCGCTTCGCTGAGGGGGGAGATCTTCAGGGGAACGGCATCTATGTTCTCTATGGGCGTAGACACGATATTGATACTGCCACATCCCATCATGGCAAAACCTGCACTCCAGAGCAGGCCCTTTAATTTCAAATTCCTTATCATTCTCTTCTTTTTAATGAATTTTACTGTAATAACTTCCTTTGTAGGGTACGCGGATCTGTTCCACACACCCCCTGTCTGCCAGGGTCACATAGACGGTCTTCCCGTCCGGCCCGCCAAAGGCCAGGTTGGAGGGGTTCTTCCCTTTGAGACGGATCTCCTGTAACACCTTTCCCCTGGAAGAGACCAGGACCACGGTGCCTTTCCCGTATCGCGTGATCAGCAGGTTGCCCTTCACGTCGCATCTCATCCCATCCATGCCGTGATCTTTAAACGAGATCAACAGCCTTTTGTTTTTTACGGTGCCATCGGGACGGATTTTGTATTTCCAGACCCTTCGCTGTTCCGATTCATTCACGTAGAGGTATTTTCCATCTGGGCTCACCTCGATACCGTTGGTGGTGCCCATCCCGGATTCGAGCAACATGGGTTCACCCCTGTGTGTAACCACCCACAGGTTGCCTGTTCCCTCGGCCCAGTTCGGATCGCTGAGGTAGATCATCCCGGAATCAGAAAGGGCCAGGTCATTGGGCTGGTTCATCCCGGGCCCTTCTGCA
>JBFKPJ010000193.1:0-2606 GCA_041628355.1 Muriicola sp.
ATCCCGTAGGAATTCAGGGGTTTCCCCCTCAGGCTGAAGACGGCCTGGGTGTTGACATCCCTGGATTTGGTGATCGATCCGGAGGCTGAATCCCCTTCTGTGATAAAGAGGGTGCTTTCAAGTCGACGATCACTCTTCATATCATCCAGATGGATCCGGCAATCCCTCAGTTTCTTGTTGTGGAGGCTGGCTTTCTTCGCCCGCTCCCTGGCCAGTTTTCGAATTCCCGACAACTCCTTCCGCTCTTTCTCGGCCATCATGATCTTGCGCTGGATCTTTTCGGCTGTGTCAGGATTCTTGTGGAGGTAATTGTCGAGCTCCCTGCCAATAAAATCATTGATATAGGTGCGTACCGTGGGAAGGTCCCCTCCCATATCCGTGGAGCCTAGCTTGGTCTTGGTCTGGCTTTCAAAAACAGGCTCCATGACCTTGATGGAAATAGCCGAAATAATGCTTTTGCGAATATCGGAGGCATCGTAGTTCTTTCCGTAAAAATCGCGCAAGGTCTTTACCAGTGCTTCCCTGAAGGCAGACTGGTGCGTCCCGCCCTGAGTGGTATGCTGCCCGTTTACAAATGAATGGTATTCCTCACTGTACTGGGTCTTGCTGTGGGTAATGGCCACCTCGATATCCTCTCCTTTCAGATGAATGATGGGGTACAGCATGTCCTCTGCGCTGTTGTTGTCCTCCAGGAGGTCCTTCAGCCCGTTCTCCGAATGGAATTTCTCCCCGTTGAAGAGGATCGTAAGGCCGGGATTGAGGTAGACATAGTTCTTGAGCATGCGTTCCACATACTCATTCCGGTACTTATATTTCTTGAAAATGGATTCATCCGGGGTAAAGATCACCTTGGTACCCCTCCTTCGTGAGGTTTCCTCTAAAAAATCCTCGGTGACCAGGTTGCCGCATTCGAAGTCGGCCGATTTCGACTTTCCGTCCCTGGTGGATTCCACGCGAAAATAAGAAGACAGGGCATTGACTGCCTTGGTACCCACTCCGTTGAGGCCGACCGATTTCTTGAAGGCCCTTGTATCGTACTTGCCGCCTGTGTTCATTTTGGAGACCACATCGACTACCTTCCCTAATGGGATACCCCTTCCGTAATCCCTGACGATGACCTTGTCTCCGGGAATGGAGATCTCAATGGTCTTGCCTGCCCCCATGACAAACTCATCGATACAGTTGTCGATCACCTCCTTGAGCAGGATGTAGATGCCGTCGTCCTGGGAGGATCCATCGCCCAGTTTACCGATATACATCCCAGGGCGCATCCGGATGTGCTCCTTCCAGTCGAGAGACCGGATATTCTCCTCTGTGTATTGTGTTTGCGCCATAGCTTTGGGGTATATCCCTGCTAATATAAAATTTCGGGGCAGAAATCAAAATGCACCAAAAATAAAGTAATCAACAATGAAACCGGAGAATTGTTAATAGCCAGGATAAGGCTCAAGTTAGAAAATCCGGGCTTCGGCAGCTTTTTTCAGACGTTGAATCGAAAGTGCATCACGTCCCCGTCCTTTACGACATACTCCTTGCCTTCCACCCTCATTTTACCGGCTTCTTTTACTTTGATCTCACTTCCAAAGGTAACATAATCATCGTAAGAGATAACCTCCGCCCTGATAAACCCTTTTTCAAAATCCGTGTGGATAACCCCGGCTGCCTGGGGGGCGGTGGCCCCGACAGGGATGGTCCAGGCCCGAACCTCTTTTTCACCAGCCGTGAAGTAGGTATGCAGGTTGAGCAGGTGATATGCCGCTCTGATCAATTTGGAAGAGCCCGGTTCAGCCAGCCCGAGGTCCTCCAGGAACAACTGCCGTTCCTCATAGGTCTCCAACTCGGAGATATCGGCTTCCGTCCCAACGGCAAGCACCAGGATCTCGGCATTCTCCCCGGCCGTGGCCTCCCGGACCTTTTCGACATAGGCATTGCCCTTGGCCGCAGAAGCTTCATCCACGTTGCAGACATACATCACCGGCTTATCTGTGATCAGCTGCAGGGGCGAGATAAATTCTTTTCGTTCCTCTGTGCTTAACTTAATAGCTCTAACTGAATTACCTGCCTCCAGTTCTTTTTTTACTTTAAGCAGTACTGTCTCCTCTTTTATCGCCTCCTTATTCCCTGTTTTTGCCGCTCTCCTGGCTTTGTCCAGTTTTTTTTCAACGCTCTCGAGGTCCTTTAACTGGAGTTCGATGTCGATGGTCTCCTTATCCCGGATCGGATCTACGGATCCGTCTACGTGAACCACGTTATCATCGTCAAAACAGCGCAATACGTGCAGGATGGCATCGGTTTCCCTGATATTGGCCAGAAACTGGTTTCCGAGCCCTTCCCCTTTGCTGGCTCCTTTGACCAGTCCGGCGATATCCACAATGTCGACGGTGGCAGGAACGACACGCTGCGGCCGGACGAGTTCCTCCAGTTTTTCCAGGCGTTTATCCGGTACATTGACCACACCGATATTGGGCTCGATAGTACAAAAGGGGAAGTTTGCACTCTGGGCCTTTGCATTGGACAAGCAATTGAATAAGGTCGATTTGCCGACATTAGGCAGTCCTACGATACCTGCTTTCATTCTGACTATTGCGTTTTACGGGGTGCAAATA
>JBFKPJ010000194.1:0-2570 GCA_041628355.1 Muriicola sp.
CCTCGACAGACCAGTCGATGATCCGGGCCCGGGCTTCCCCGAGCCCGGCTGAAACCAATTGTTTTTGACCCGCCAGGTCGTTGAATTTTTCCCTTACATCCAGTACATCCTTTTCCCGGATCACGGCGGATTTATTGTGGAAATCTGCAACCCACAAAGCCAGGGATTTGATGTCATCCGCGCTGACTTCACCCCGCCTGAGCAGTTTGTCCAGTCGCTTGTCAGGATCGAGCTTGCGCATCTTCAGAGCGTAATCGACAAGCGATCCACGGTGTTCGCCTATCTTTAATGTTCCGTTGACCTCGTAGATCGGCAACACTTCCAGGTAGATGTCCTTGGCAAATCGCTTGTTTAGCTCCAGTTCCCTTTCGCAGAAGTATTTCCGCTTTTCCAGGGAATGAAAGTCGAGGAAGGAATACCTGATCGGCTTTTTGATCTTGTACACAAATTCATCGCACAGGATGACCCAGGAAATATGGGTCTCGATCAATTCACGCCCGGATGAGGTTTCCGGGAATTCCCCTTCGAAAATGAGTTTATGGATCTGCTCCTGTGTCATCGTTCAGGTATTCTCTGGCCCTGGCCAGCATATCGTCTATATTATAGTCAGTGGATTCCAATACAAGATGTGGCTGTTTTACTTCAATCCATTTGTTGCGGATCATCTGGTATATCTCAAAATCCGCCTCACTGTAAAGCCGTTTTTTCTTTAGCCGCTCTTTGATAAGGGATTCGGAGGCCTGTATTTCGATGATAGAAGTTTGTATTCCTAAATTTTCCAGGAACCTATTCCGCGTTTCCTCCTCGTGGAAAGTAGCATCCAGAACTACCGGCTTATTGTGAGAAATAGCCAGTTCAGTTCTCTTAAGCATCTCCTCGTACACACGGGCCTTTTCTGCTTTGGAATACGTGCGTTCTATAAAGAGTTCCTTGCGCACATGATCACTGCTGATGTATTCTGCCTTAATCTTCCCTGCAAGTCTTTCGGCAAAATAGCTCTTGCCTGATCCCGGTAAACCCATTACGATCACGACCATGACTTCCTTATTTCCAGCCGTACAAGTCAGCCTGTTCAATGATCTCCCATCTTTTGAAATAAGGGGAATAGGCTTGACCTATACCTGCGGGGTATATGTAAAGATAGGGGTTAATTCAGCCAAAGTCCACAATATCCTGAGCGATATCCAATCCTTAAATATCTGTGAGATCTGTCAATAAACGGTTGAAATATTTTGTTGCAGATGATGATCGCAGTTCACCCGACGGATCGAACGGGTGAAGTCAGAAAAGGCTGCTTGTAATACCTTTTCCCGTTTGCCCGGTACAGGGCGTTAGCCACCGCCCCAAAAATAGGAGGGAAGGTGGGTTCCCCCAGGCCGGTGGGGTCGATTTGGTTTTCCACGAAGTGGACCTCAATCTCCTCCGGGGCTTCTTTCATCCGGATCATACGGTAGGTGTCGAAATTGTCTTTTGAGGGTACTCCTTCAGCAAAGGAGAGTTCCCCGAAAAAGGCATTGCCTATCCCGTCGACGATCCCGCCTTCGGCCATATTCCGGGCCCCGTCCGGGTTTACAACAAGGCCACAATCCAGGACGCAGGTCACTTTTTTTACCTTGGGTTTTCCATCCACCATCACCATGTCGAGGACCTGGGCCGCATAGGAATTGTGGCAGAAGTAGGCTGAGACCCCTCTGAACACTCCCTCTTGTGAAACTCCCCAACCCGATTTCTCCCTGAGCAATTCGAGCACACCGGCATAGCGCCCTGCATCATAGTCATTATTCGTGCCTACCGGATCCTGTTGGGCCCTTTCCAATAAGTCCAGCCTGAAGGCGATAGGGTCTTTGCCCGCGGCCTCGGCTACTTCATCAAGGAAGGATTGCTCCGCACAGGCGATGAAATTGGAGCTGGGTGCCCTGAAGGAACCCACGGTGATATTGCTGTCGATGGTCCATTCTTCCGCCAGATAATTCTCCACGGCACCGGCCGGGAAACGATTCTCGTGTAGGGGACTCTCCGGGATGCCACCTGCATTGACATGAAAGGCGATGAGGTTATTGTCCTTGTCCAGTCCGGCTTTGTAGGTGGCGCGATAGGTAGGTCGGTAAATCCCGTCAGTCATATCGTCTTCCCGTGTATACATCAGCTTAACAGGGGCTCCCATTCGCTCAGAGATCAGGGCCGCTTCTACCGCCCAGTGAGCATAGGATCGCCGACCGTAACCTCCTCCTAGTCGGGTCATCTTAATGTCGATATCCTCCAGGGGAATCCCCATCCGGTCTGAGAGTGTCTGTTCCGTGAATTCCGGTTTTTGAAGGGGACCTATCAGTTCCGCCTTCCCATCTCTGACATCGGCAAAGAAATTCATGGGTTCCATGCAGTTGTGCGCCAGGAACGGAGCCGTATAGGTACGCTCAATGATCTTTGCGGCACGTTTAAAGGCTGCTTCCGGATTGCCATCCCTGCGCCTGACCTCAGCTCCGCTTTTGGCTTTTTCTTCCATGCGGACATAATGGTCAGGGGTACTTTCTAACCCGGCCGGGGTATGCTGTTCCCAGGACCGGCCAAAA
>JBFKPJ010000195.1:0-2403 GCA_041628355.1 Muriicola sp.
CAGGTATTCCTGGGCCCTTCCAAAAGGAATAAGCCCAAGCCAACAGCAGCATATCAGGACATAGCGGTGAGGTCTGGGCACTTTCATGGCCCGCAAGATACTTCTTTTGGGAAAGTACCATGTAAATAAAAACACCCGTTTTCCGGACTTGTCGTAACTTAGGGTATTCCCAAAGTGGAAGGTGTAATGCATAACAACCTATGAAAATCAGGATCAAAGGGAATTCTATCCGTTTCCGCCTCACAAAATCGGAGGTGGAGGCCCTCTGCAGAAATGGGAAATTCAGGGAAGAGACCCGTTTCAAATCAAACATATTTTCTTACTCGGTAGTGAGATCGTCCAGGCCCGGAATGCAAGCAGAGTTTACAAAAGACGGGGTCACTCTGTGCGTAAATGAGAATTGGCTTCAGGGGTGGGAAACAAACGAAAAAGTAGGATTTGAAGAACTCGTGAACACGGGAGACGGTTCCTCCCTCCATTTGTTGCTGGAGAAAGATTTTGTTTGCCTCGACCGGCGGGAGGAAGATCAGTCGGATAACTACCCCAATCCTAAACTTGAGAAAGAAGACATGGTCTAAGCCCGAATATGTCACAAAAAAAACAATTCACAGAACGCAACGTATCCCATCGCGGTCCCGATGACTTTTCAGATCTGGAGGTCAGGGAACCCATGCGTATTGCTGCCGGCACCCAGGGGATTTATCATGCATTAAAGCATAGCTTCAGGGAAATGGGTGTATTACGTTCTATGCCTGCACTCTTAAAAATGAATCAAAAGGATGGTTTCGATTGCCCCAGCTGTGCCTGGCCCGATCCGGAAAGTCCGTCTCCCATTGCCGAGTATTGCGAAAACGGAGCCAAGGCCCTGGCTGATGAAGCCACAACTTCCCATATTGGGGCCGACTTCTTCCGGAAGTATTCGGTCGAAGAATTGTCCCAGTTTTCGGATTATGAGATCAACGCTTTTGGAAGGCTCACAGAACCTTTGATCCTCAGGGAAAACAGTCTGTATTATGAACCCGTCGATTGGGATGAGGCCTATGAAATTATAGCCGGCCATCTGAAGGCCTTAGACCATCCGGATGAAGCTATTTTCTATACCTCCGGCCGCTCCAGTAATGAGGCCGCCTTCCTCTATGGGATGTTTGCCAGGGCTTTGGGTACGAATAATATGCCCGATTGCTCCAATATGTGCCATGAGTCGAGCGGAGTAGCCCTCTCCGAGACCCTAGGGATTGGGAAGGGCTCGGTGAAACTAGAAGACCTGTACCAAGCGGAGGTGATCCTGATCGCCGGCCAGAATCCGGGCACCAACCATCCCAGGATGCTCAGTGCACTGGAAAAATGCAAGTCCAATGGTGGCAAGATTATCAGCATTAACCCGTTGCTGGAGAGCGGCCTGGTCAATTTCCGCAATCCACAAACCGTGAAGGGTATGCTGGGCGGAGGCACCCAGCTGGCCGATGTGCATATGCCGGTGCGGATCAACCAGGACATTCCCCTGATGAAAGCCATCCTGAAAAAACTCGCAGCCCTGGATGAGAAAAACGGGAATGTCTTTGACCATGAATTTATCAACAATAAAACAGAGGGGTATGAGGCCCTCATGGAGGACCTGGAGCAACACAACCTGTCAGATCTGATCGAAATGAGCGGAGTAGGGGAGGCGGCGCTCGACGAGGTTGTCGGGTATTTGGCGAATGCTGAAAAGATCATCATCTGCTGGGCCATGGGACTCACCCAGCATAAGAACTCCGTGGCCACCATCAAGGAATACGTGAACCTGCTGTTGCTGAAAGGGGCCATTGGCAAACCCAGTAGCGGCACCTGTCCTGTTCGGGGCCACAGCAATGTGCAGGGCGACCGTAGCGTGGGGATCATGCATTACGTGAACAAGGGGCTGAACGAACGGATCGAGAAACACCTGGGCTTTACACCTCCGGACCATCCCGGGGTGGATGTAGTAGGGGCCATGGAGGCCATGCACCGGGGCAGGGCAAAAGTATTTATGTGCCTGGGAGGAAACTTCCTCATGGCCGCTTCGGATACGGATTACACGGCCCGGGCTATAAAAAATTGCGACCTAACTGTGCAAGTAAGTACCAAGCTCAACCGCACCCACCTGGTAACGGGAAAAACAGCCCTTATCCTGCCCACTTTGGGTCGGTCGGAAAAGGACATCAGGGACGGGATGGAACGGGAAGTCACCACCGAGAACAGCATGGGGAGGGTAAGGGCCTCAAAAGGAGTCCTGAAACCGGCTTCAGATTCCCTGAAAAGCGAGATCGAGATCGTGGCAGGTATTGCGGATGCGTATTTTAAAGAGGGTCATGCGGTCGACTGGAAAGCTATGGGAGAAGACTACAATCTGGTCCGTGAGAAGATCGACCTGGTCGCCAAAGG
>JBFKPJ010000196.1:0-2268 GCA_041628355.1 Muriicola sp.
CAAACTTCACGACCTGCAGCAGCAGTTGTACGCTTTTGAAGAGAAGCTCGAAGGCAATAAATCCAGAGACGAAATAGGCGAAAGGAATCCGCCTAACGCGGGAGATCATCTGAGTGTGGCCAGGCGTGGGCTTTCCACCACCTATGGGCCTACTGCGCTTCACAAACAGAGCCTGGGGGTAGCGAAGACCATGATGGCCTCTCTTTATACAGAGATCAGCACCATCGCCAATACCACCATTCCACAACTTGAAAAGGAATTAAAAGCCATGGGAGCCCCTTATATCCTGGGGCAGGGAATAGACTGAGACCCCTCTCTTTGAAACAGAAAGCGCTGCCTTCCGGCAGCGCTTTTATTTGCTATGAAATTCAAGTTTAAAAAATAGCACCGGTATGATAATGTGTCATCCAGGCGATCCAGGCGATCCCGAGACAGATCAGGAACCTGGCAACTTCAATGGGGTTAAGTTTTAGATTCATAATAGCATGATTTGAGACTTCCAATATAAATCCCATATCCTGCATCAGGTCGTATAATGGATTAACACTACACTTTATGGGGTAAATGAATACCCGTTTTCCTCAGGTGGAGGAATTCGCACACCTGGTCGATCATCGTAAAATGTCCCGGACGGGATGAATTGCACGAAATGATCGGCAAGTTTCCCTCCCATGTAACTGCATACTTACCCTGCAGAGCTTTTTGAATTTATCGTATCTTCGCCTTAGAAATACGCTTCATGGGTCTTTTGCTTTTCTACGCATTTTTGGCGATCTTCTTCTCCTTCCTGTGTTCCATTTTGGAGGCTGTGTTGCTCAGCGTTACGCCAACCTTTATCAACCTTAAAAAAAAGGCCAAGAAAGGATATGCGCTGGCGCTGGAAGAACTCAAAAACGACATCGACAAACCCCTGATCGCCATCCTCACCCTCAATACGATCGCACACACGGTTGGGGCCATCCTGGTGGGTGTACAGGCCAAAGTGGCCTATGCCGACATGTACGGGGAACGCAGCCATACCCTGTTCGGTTTTCAATTTACCGAGGACCTGATGGTCGGGATCGTCTCTACCATCATGACCGTACTGGTCCTGATCGCCTCTGAGATCATTCCCAAGACCATAGGTGCGAATTACTGGAAGGACCTCACGGGGATATCCACCCAGATCCTCAGGGCCATGGTTTGGACCTTACAGGTGACCGGGGTGATGTGGACCCTGCAGTTGTTCACCCGACTGATCGGGAAAGAGCACCACGGGAGTGTTCTGAGCAGGGAGGATTTTACTATGATGGCCGACATGGCTGAAGAAGAAGGTGTCTTTGAAAAATCGGAGTCCAAGGTGATCAAGAACCTGCTTCAGTTCGATGAGATCCTGGCTAAGGACATTATGACGCCCAGGGCTGTGATGAAGATCGCCCCTGATACACAGACCATCGAAGAATTCTTCGAACAGAACCCTCACCTCCGCTTCTCCAGGATCCCGATCTTCGGGGAAACCGTGGATACCATCACCGGATTTGTCCTCAAGGACAATGTCATGGAAGAGATCATCAATGACAATGGAAAATTGACACTCGGCGACATAAAAAGGGACATCCTGGTCACCAGAAGGGATACCCCCATCCCTCAGCTGTTCGAGAACTTTATCAGAAAACGGGAACACATTGCCCTGGTGGTGGATGAGTACGGGTCTGTAAGCGGACTGGTCACCATGGAAGACGTCATTGAAACCCTGCTGGGGCTCGAGATCATGGACGAGAGCGACAATGTGGAAGACCTGCAGGTGCTGGCAAGGCGCAACTGGGAGGAGCGCGCAAAGAAAACCGGGATCATAGAATGACAGAGGAAAATCCTTTTCTCTTCTTTCGATAAAATAAAAAAGAGTCGGCCTGGCCGACTCCTTTGTTATAGCAGAATGGAAGTAGCTTCAGTTAGAAATCAGCATCCTCGCTACCTTCTCCAATCGGTTCTTTTCCGGTGCGTACGTAACCGAGTTTCAATTCCGTATTATAGCTGAAATAGATCGGTTTTTCATGCCTCAACAGGTCGATCACATTGGGGTACATGGAAAGGGGGTACCTCAGGTATACTAGTTTGTTCCTCTTGTCATAGTGGTTTTCCGGCACCTTCCCATCGGGATAGAAATTGACCTGCACTACAAAATCATCGTCGTGATAGCACTTGACAAGGGCCCGGGGATAAACTTTGTTTTTATCGCTTCCTCCGGACTGAAAATGGACCCAGTATTGGTTTATTTCGCTGGTAATC
>JBFKPJ010000197.1:0-2186 GCA_041628355.1 Muriicola sp.
CGTCTATCAGTTCAACCTCGGTAAGAGTAACCAGATTATCGGTCTTTTCCATTACCAGATCCCGCTTCAGGAAAAGCGGACCGAGGATCAGATCGTCTGAACCCACCACGAGCGGATAGGTCAGGGTGTTGTAATGCGGGGCTGAAATTTGGAGTATTTGAGACCCTGATGCCTTTGTGATCAGGTGAAAATTTCCGGAGCCGTCTGTCTTCACAAGATCGCCTACTCCCAGGATGCGCACAGATATGTCCATCAGTCCTTTTTGGTCCCCGTATTCCAGCACACGGCCTGTAATCGAGATCCCCTGGGCGATCCCCTGTATGGATATGAGGCAGTACAAGAGCATGAGATAATTCTTTCCCGATATGTGATTTTGACACTCGCTTCCTTTGATCCTCTTCATAACTCAAACATTGTGCATTCACATTACCTGTCGCCAAAATAAGCGGCCCTGCTGCAATCCCCTTGCATCTTTGGAGGATACCTTTCAACTCCTTTTAAAACAGGACCTATGAAACCGAGGATATTGTATTTGACTATCTGCCTGATCCTTATTTTTATGGCTAACTCTCCCGGACAGGAAAGGACGTACCTGGTTAGGACCGTTGCCTTTTACAACCTGGAAAATCTGTTCGACACCCTAAACGATCCTAGGGTAATGGATGATGAATTCACGCCCCGTGGAACCTATGGGTGGGGTAAAGACCGGTATAGGACAAAGATCCGGAGATTGGCCTCAGCCATTATCGATATTGGAAGGGAGGCCGGAAAGGGTCCGCCGGACATCCTGGGCGTGTGTGAAGCTGAAAATTACGAGGTACTGTCCGACCTGGTCAATGATGAACTTCTCCAGCCTTTTGAATACGGGATCATTCACAGGGACGGTCCTGATGAACGGGGGATCGATGTGGCTCTTTTATTCAGGAAGGGATCCTTCTCTCCTGTACATATGAAATGGCATCCCCTGCTTATCCGAAATAAAGAGAGGTTCAGGGAATTTACCAGGGAACAACTGGTCGTACATGGGTATTTGGATGGCTTGCCGATTTACCTGCTAGTCAACCACTGGCCCTCACGCAGGGGAGGGGAGGTCCGCAGCAGGCCTTACAGGATAGCGGCCGCGGAATTGAACCTGAAGATCATCGATTCCATCAGGAAGATCACTCCGGAGCCCATGATCATCGCTATGGGGGATTTCAATGACAATCCCATAGACTATTCCTTCAGGAAGGTGTTGAGGGTAAAAAGGGATGCGGGAGAGGCAGGACCAAACGACCTGTACAGTCCTATGGAAAGGTTATTCAGAAAAGGACTCGGGAGCCTGGCATACAGGGATGCATGGAGCCTGTTCGACCAGATCTATACAAGCGGGAACCTTCTCAATGGAGACAAACCACTGCGGCTCTGGAGGGTCGGGATCCACGCCCCGGACGCCCTGACCCAGAACAGAGGCAGGTACAGAGGGTATCCATTCCGGACCTTCACCTCAGGTGTCTATGCGGGAGGGTACAGTGACCATTTCCCTGTATATGCACTTTTTATTAAGGAAGTGGATGCCCTACTCCGGAACGACTAGCTTAATATTCCTCCACTTAACCTTGATCCCGCCCCCGTCATGGATCTGAAGGGCGATGGAGCCTTCTCCCCTGCCGATGGCCTCATCACTGATGCTGACCATCTGTATCCCGTTGAGCCAGGAGGTCAGCTGATCTCCCATGAGGCGGATCTTGAGTGTATTCCACTGTCCTTCTTTGAGGACCAGCTCCTTTTCTGCCTCGGGTTTCACCAGCCAGCCGCGGCCGTAGGATTCATATACCCCTCCCGTGTGTTTTCCCCTGGGGGCCACCTCTACCTGCCAGCCGCTTACCTTGGTGCCCTCAACGGTAGACCTCACAAAGACCCCGCTGTTGCCGTCGGCCTCCTGCAGGAATTCCAGGCTGAGCTCGAAGTCCTTGTAATGCTCATCGGTAGCCAGGTAGCCGTACTGGGCATCCGGCCCGCTTTCGGAGACCAGAAGGCCGTCTTCCACATACCACTTTTCCGTGCCGTAGATGGTCCATCCGTCGAGGTTCTTTCCGTTAAAGAGTTCTTTTTCCTGTGCGGTCAGGCCGGTACTCACAAGAAGTGCGGCCAAAATGAAGACTATTCTCATATCAGTTTAGTTTAATTGAACCATTGGTTCCAAG
>JBFKPJ010000198.1:0-1892 GCA_041628355.1 Muriicola sp.
GCTGGGATCTATGTGGCTTTCGAACGGGAATTGCGGAAAATGGCGGATGAAGAATTTATCCCGGATAAGGCCAAAGGGATCATAGGGGGAATTCAGTTAAAAAGAGTGATGGACTGGATCCAGGCTCCCGAAACCCGTTTCAGAGAACCTGCGATCAGGAGGCGGGACGAATTCCTTATCAAGGCATTTACGGCATCGGTTGAACACCTTCGGGAGACCCTCGGTGAGGATATGAACTCATGGCGATATGGACAGGAAAAATACAAGCACGCCTATATCGTGCATCCGCTGGGAAGGGCCGTCAGTAAACCATGGGCAGATTCCCTGAATCTGGGGCCTGTACCCAGGGGAGGGAATGGATTTACCCCGGGTTCCACAGGCGGTAACAACCGGCAAAGCAGCGGGGCCTCGTTCCGGATGGTGGTGAGTACGGGCGACTGGGACAAGGCCATGGGGACGAACGGTCCCGGCCAGTCCGGTGACCCGGCCAGCCCATTTTACGACAACCTGTTCGAGCCCTGGGCAGCAGACCGGTATTTCCCTGTGTATTTCTCGAGGGTAAAAGTGGATTCCGTGGCGGCCAAGAAGCAAAAGCTCATTCCGCGTTAATTTTTCCTCAGGATCCGGTCAGCTCTGTGAACAGGCTTTCCAGGTTCTTGTTCTTCCGGCTCAATTGGAGAGTTTTCAGTTTGTTGTCGTGGGCAAAGTCGAACACCGCCGGCCTCATATCCTCCGCATGGCTGAAGGTAATTTCATAGACAAAACCGGATACGTTCTTGACGTGGGTCACATGGGGGATTTTCAGCAGGAATGCCTCTTCCACGCGGTAGTCGAATTCCACTTCGATGATCTGTTCCTTTCCTTCGCGGAGTTCCGTCAGTTTCTTATCGGCAACCAGTTCCCCTTTGTTGATGATCAGGACCCGGTCACAGACAGACTCCACCTCCTTCATGATATGGGTGGAAAGAAGGATGGTCCGGTCCTTCCCAATCTCCCGGATCAGCTTTCTGATCTCCAGCAATTGGTTGGGGTCGAGTCCGGTGGTGGGCTCATCCAGGATCAGCACTTCAGGGTGGTGCAGGAGGGCTGCGGCAAGACCTACCCGCTGCCGGTATCCCTTGGACAGCTGCCCGATCTTCTTCATCGCCTCTGCCTCCAGGCCCACCTGGATGACACTTTCTGAAACAGCGTTTTTGGAAGCGCCGTACAGTTCTGCGATAAAGGACAGGTATTCCTTCACGTACATCTCCAGGTACAGGGGATTGTGCTCCGGAAGGTATCCTATGCTCTTTTGGACCTCCGTGGCTTCTGTGGATACATGATAGCCATTCACCCAGGCCTGGCCATCATCGGCGCTCAGGTAGGTGGTGAGGATCTTCATCAGGGTAGACTTCCCCGCACCATTGGGGCCCAGGAATCCGACCACTTCACCCTTGTCTATCCTGAATGAGACATCTTTCAGGGCGGGTTGTCCTTTGTAAGACTTGCTGAGGTGTTCAACTACGATCGACATGCTTTTGTTTTACGCCCTAAAATTAAAGAAAGTGTACAGTTTTCTGGGGATTATTCACCGCGTATTCAAGGGCGTCTTACCGGGATTGTGATCCGTGGAAGGGCCATAAGGGCAAAGACAGGATTGAAGAATTTTCAGGAAATACAGCACTTTGAAACATTTATTGCAGTTTTCCGCCCAAAAAAAGGGACAATGAAAAAAAAGAACATCAAAATGTCGGATTCTCGATTTAATAATTACCTTAGCAGGAGTTTTAAAAGTTCGCAATGCATTTGAATACCTGGAACAGCTTCTATTTTTACTTCTTTTTTCAAAGGGGAAAGGGACTGTTGTAGCCAGGTGTCATACCGTATATATCAAGTCCCGTAGAAATCGGGAC